>NZ_JBGCCO010000036.1:0-80022 GCF_041262605.1 Kitasatospora sp. GAS1066B | reverse complement strand
ACACCGACACCAACTGGAACACCGTCTTCGCCGGGACCGGCGCCCACCGGGTCGACCTACCCACCTACCCATTCCAACACGAACGCTACTGGCTGGAATCGTCGGCGACCGCATCGCACGCGGCCCATTCCGGCCCTTCGGACCACCCTCTCCTGGGGCCTGCGGTGGAGGTGGCCGGCGGCGATGAAGTGCTGTTCACCGGTCACCTCTCCCTTCAGACCCACCCCTGGCTGGCCGGATGCACGCTGTATGACAGCGTCGTATTGCCGGCATCCGCGCTGGTCGAGGCTGTGATCAGGGCGGGCAGCGACGTGGGCAGCCCGGTTCTGGAAGAACTGACCGTGTACATCCAGCTCGCGGTGCCGGGCACAGGCGAGGTGCCGATCCAGATACGGGTCGGTGAAGCGGACGGTGCTGGGAGGCGTCCGGTCACCGTGCATGCCCGACCGGAGACGGGCATGCACGAGTGGGCGAAGGTGGCCACCGGAGCGCTCGGTGACGGGAGTGACGTGAGCGGTGTCCCCGTTCCCGCGCCGGAGGATCTCGCCGCTGCTGTCGAGGTCCGGCTTCCGGAGGAGCTCGCCGCGGACACCGCGCGGTTCGGCCTGCACCCGATGCTCCTGCAGGACGCTGTGACGGTGGCGGCCGAAGCGTTGACCATGGCCGGCCCGCCGCTGGCGGTCCAGTGGCGTGGCGTGCGGCTGCACGCTCCTGGTGCCACCGCAGTGCGTGTCCGACCCACCCCCGTCGATGCGAACACCGTGTCCTTGCTCCTGACCGATCTGGACGGGTCGCTCGTGGCGAGCGTCGAGTCGGTGGTCCTGCGCGAGGCGAAACCGGCCGACCTCATCGGTGGGCCCGGGCCCCTGCGTGCGCTCCACCACGTCACCTGGATCCCCCTCGCCGGCGTCGGACAGTCCCCCAGGCCTACGGCATGGGTCGCTGTCGGGCGCCTCCTGGACGAGGAACTCGGCATCCCGCGGTACGACGACCTCTCGGCCGTCGGTCGGGCTGTCGAGTCCGGTGTATCCGCTCAGGTCATCCTCGTTGACCAGGAACCCGCCAGCGCCGACACCGGCATCGTCGACGGCGTGCACCAGGCGACCAGGACGGGCCTGGCCCTCTTGCGGGAATGGCTGGCCGACGACCGACTGGCCGGCACCCGGTTGGTGATCGTCACCAGAGGCGCGGTGGCCACGGGGGAGGAGGACATGCCCCGTCTCGACGCGGCGGCACTCTGGGGCCTGCTCCGGTCGGCGCAGTCGGAGAGCCCGGGCCGGATCGTACTCGTGGACGCCGACACCGATCAGGTGGCACCGGCGTTGCTGTCGCGCGTGGTCGCCTCGGATGAGCCGCAGGCCGCCATCCGCGACGGCAAGCCCCTGGTACCCCGACTCAACCGGGTCACCGCCCCAGCGGACGGCGGGTCGACCCGAACGTGGCAGCCAGAAGGAACGGTGCTGATCACCGGCGGTACCGGCGCCCTAGGCGCGATCCTGGCCCGTCACCTTGTCCTCGCGCACGGCGCCCGTCACTTGCTGCTGGCCAGCCGACATGGCGACCAGGCGCACGGAGCCGGTCGGCTGTGCGCCGAACTCGCCGAGCTCGGCGCAACGGTGCGCATCGCCGCCTGCGACGTCGCCGACCGCACCGCCCTCCAGGCGCTGCTCGCCGATGTGCCCGCCGAGCACCCGCTGACCGGGATCGTGCACGCCGCGGGCATCCTGGACAACGACCTGCTCCCGGCGATGACCCCCGACCAGCTGGATGCGGTGCTGCGTCCCAAGGCCGACGCTGCTTGGCACTTGCACGACCTGACCCGCTCAGACGACCTGTCGGCCTTCGTGCTGTTCTCCTCGGTCGTCGGCGTGTTCGGCGGTCGCGGGCAGGGGAACTACGCCGCCGCCGGGGCCTTTCTCGACGGGTTGGCACTCCACCGCCGGGCACAGGGCCTGCCCGCGACATCGCTGGCGTGGGGGCTGTGGGACATCGAAGGCGGGATCAACGCGGAGCTGACCGAAGCAGACCGCTCCCGCTTCGCCCGCGAGGGGTTCGTCCCAGTGGACACGGGGGAAGGCCTGGCGCTGTTCGACGCCGCGCTCGAGGTCGCCGGGCCCGCCCTGATCGCTACACCGTTGGACCTCGCGGCCGTACGGGCCGGCCCACGGATTGCGCCCCTCTTGCGGACCCTGGTCCCAAGAGATGGCCCCCGCTTGGCCAAGACCGCGGCTGACAACGGTATATCGCTGCTCCGGCAGCTGTCCGGGATGCCCGACGTCCAGCAGCTGGAGGTTGTTCTCGAGCTGGTGCGCGGCCAAGCGGCCGTCGTGCTCGGCCTACGTGATCCGAACGCGGTCGACGCCCAACGCACTTTCCAGGAGCTCGGGTTCGACTCGCTCACCGCCGTCGAGCTTCGCAACCGGCTGAGCGCGGTCAGTGGGGTTTCGCTACCGGCGACCGTCGTGTTCAACCACCCGACTGCGATGGCTCTCGCTGAGTTCCTGCTCAACGCGGTCATGTCCACCGAGGGCCGGGCACAACCGCAGTCCCCGGTCCTAGCCGAACTGGACAAGCTGGAGACCGCCCTGACAGCGGTATCCGACAACGACGGCGAACGCGCAACGATCACCCTGCGCCTCCAGACCATCTTGTCGCGCTGGATGGAGGCGCCGGGAACGCCTGACAGCTCCGACTCGGCGAGCCCACTCGACTCGGCCTCGACCGAGGAACTCCTGGACTTCATCGACAACGAACTCGGCCGCGCGGAGAACTGATGCGCTGCGCTGCCGGCCCGATCAGATGCGAGCTCTGACATGGCAGATGAGAAGAAGCTGGCCGACTACTTGAAGTGGGTCACGGCCGACCTGCAACGGGCTCGTCACCGCATCGCGGAGCTGGAGTCCGGACGAGCGGAGCCGATCGCCATCGTGGGGATGGCATGCCGGTTTCCCGGCGGGGTGCGATCGGCCGACGACCTGTGGCAGTTGGTCGTCGAGGGCCGCGACGCCATCTCGCTGTTCCCCGCCGACCGCGGGTGGGACCTGGAGGGACTGTACGACGCCGACCCCGACACACCCGGCACGTCGTACACCCGTGAAGGCGGTTTCCTGGATGGGGCGACGCAATTCGACGCCCCGTTCTTCGGCATCTCCCCGCGTGAGGCGCTCTCGATGGACCCCCAGCAGCGGGTCCTGCTCGAGACCGCCTGGGAGACCTTCGAGCACGCCGGAATCGACCCGACATCGCTGACCGGCGCCAACATCGGAGTCTTCGTCGGGGCGGTGGAGCAGACCTATCTCGGGTTACAGGGGCCCGCCGAACTCGAGGGCTACCTGATGACCGGCAAGCTCAGCAGCGTGGTGTCCGGCCGCCTCTCCTACACGTTCGGATTCCAGGGCCCCGCGATCACCATGGACACCGCATGCTCATCGTCCCTGGTGGCCCTGCACCTCGCGGCACAGTCCGTGCGCAGCGGTGAGTCGGCGCTCGCCCTGGCCGGCGGCGTGACGATCTACGGGACCCCCGGTGGCTTCGTCGACTTCTCCCGCCAGCGCGGACTGGCCGCGGACGGCCGATGCAAGTCCTTCGCCGCCGCGGCCGACGGCACCAGCTGGTCGGAGGGCGTGGGCCTGCTCCTGATCGAGCGGCTCTCCGAAGCTGTGCACAACGGGCACCAGGTGCTGGCCGTGCTTCGGGCGTCAGCCGTCAACCAGGACGGGGCCTCCAACGGACTCACCGCGCCCAACGGCCCGTCCCAGGAGCGCGTGATCCGTCAGGCGCTCGCCGATGCCAGGCTGGAGGCGTCCGAGGTGGACGCGGTCGAGGCCCACGGCACCGGCACCCGGCTCGGCGACCCCATCGAGGCGCAGTCGCTGCTGGCCACCTACGGAGCGGCCCACCCAGCGCAGCGCCCGCTGTTGCTGGGTTCGTTGAAGTCCAACATCGGACACACGGTCGCCGCCGCCGGCGCGGGCGGCGTCATCAAGATGGTCCAGGCCATCCGGCACGGCGTGCTCCCCAAGACCCTGCACGTCGACCAGCCGACGCCCCTGGTCGACTGGTCAGCGGGCGCGGTGGAGCTGCTCACCGAGCAGCGGCCCTGGCCCCAGAGGGACAGGCCGCGCCGGGCCGCGGTGTCCGCTTTCGGGGTGAGCGGCACCAACGCGCACGTGATCTTGGAGCAGGCGCCCTCGGCGCAGGCCGCCGAGGAGCCCGCCCCCACACCGCTGCCGGTCATGCCGTGGGTGCTGTCGGCCAGGACCGCCAGCGGCCTGCGTGCCCAGGCCGACCGCTTGGTCTCCTTCGTCGAGGAGCACCCCCAGCTGTCGGCCCAAGACATCGCCTACTCGCTGGCGACCAGCCGGGCGGGGCTGGCACACCGGACCGCGGCGGTGGGCTCGGACCGCGACGCCCTGCTGGACGCTATGCGCTCCCTCACCATGGATGAGCCCGCCAGCACGGTGGCGCCGAGTGGGCCGGGCGCGGGCAAGCTGGGATTCCTGTTCACCGGTCAGGGCGCCCAGAGACGGGCGATGGGCCTGGAACTACACCAGGCGTTTCCCGCATTCCAGGAGGCGTTCGACGCGGTGTGCGCCCACGCCGACCCGTACCTGGACCGCCCCCTGCGCGATGTGATCACGGCAGGCGACCAGCTGAACGAGACGGTGTACGCCCAGCCCGCGCTGTTCGCGTTCGAGGTGGCGCTGGCCCACTTGCTCCAGTCATGGGGCGTACGGCCCGACTTCCTGGCCGGCCACTCGATCGGAGAGCTGTCCGCCGCCCACATCGCAGGCGTTCTGACCCTCGCGGACGCGGTAGCCGTAGTCACCGCCCGAGGCAGATTGATGCAGGAACTACCCGCCGGCGGGGCGATGGTGGCGCTTCAAGCCGAAGCCAAGGAGGTCCAACCCCTGATCGCCCGCCACAAGGGTTCTGTAAGCCTTGCCGCGGTCAACGGCCCGTCCTCCACCGTGGTGTCGGGAGAGGCCGACGCGGTCGACCAGATCGCGTCCACCGTACGCTCCTGGGGCCGGGCAACCAAGCAACTGCCGGTCAGCCACGCCTTCCACTCGCCACTGATGGACCCGATGCTCGAGGAATTCGGTCAGATCGTGCGCAGCGTGACGCTGAACGCGCCGAGCATCCCTATCGTCTCCACGGTCACCGGCCAACTCGCCTCCGACGAGGAGCTGCGCTCCGCGGAGTACTGGATCAACCAGGTGCGACAGCCGGTCCGCTTCCTCGACGCGGTCCGCACCCTCGCCGCGCAGAATGTGACCACCACGTTGGAACTGGGCCCAGCCCAGGTGCTCTCGGCCATGGTCGACGACTGCGCCGCCGACCACGGCCCCGTCGTGTCGCTCGCCGCCGTCCACTCAAGGCAGCCCGAGCCCCATGGCGTGGTCTCAGCCCTGGGCCGGCTCTGGAGCAGCGCGGTCCCCGTTGACTGGAGGGCGTTCTTCGCTCCGACGAAAGCCCGACAGGTGGACCTGCCGAGCTACGCATTCGAGCGGAAACGGTACTGGCTGGACGCCACCGGAGCCGAAGGAACGGGGCACAGCGGGCGACCCGGCATCCACCCCTTGCTGGACTCAGCGCTCGAGGTGGCCGGTCGCGACGAGACGGTGTTCACCGGCCGCCTGTCAGCGCACTTAGCCCCGTGGCTCTGCGAGCATCCCCTCTTCGGTGCCCCGGTGCTTCCGGCGTCCGCACTGCTGGACATGGTGATCAAGGCGGGCGACGAACTCGGATGCACCGTCGTGGACGAGCTGGTCGTGCGACGTCCCACCGTGCTGCCCCAACGCACCCACCTGCAGATCCAAATCACCGTCGGCCCCCCGGACCAGACCGGTACGCGCGCGTTCACCGTGCACACGGGAAACGAGGACGACCACCCGGCCTGGATCACATGCGCATCTGGTTCCATCAGTCCCGGTGGGCGCGCGGCACCCTTCGAGCTCGGCGCATGGCCGCCGCCGGGCGCCGAGGCACTCGATCCAGTACACGACGGCGAAACGGCCGCCGGCTCCTCCAACGCCCCGGCATTCCAAGGCCTGTCCGCGCTCTGGCGCCGTGACGGCGAACTGTTCGCCGAGGTCCACCTGCCCGAAGACACCGCAGCCGACGGCTTCGGACTGCACCCCGCGCTGCTTGATACCGCCCTGCACGCAACCGCCCCCGCCACCGGCAAGACCGAAGTCTTCACCCAGTGGCGTGGAGTGCGCCTACACGCGCTGGGCGCCTCCACCGTCCGCGTCCGGATCACCCCTCGAACCGACGGCGCACTGTCGGTGCGCATCGCAGACCCCTGCGGCCAGCCGGTCGCCTCCATCGACGCCGCGCTCACCAGCCCGCTCACTCAGGACGACATCACCAAAGCACAAGCACGCCCCCACGACGCCTTGTTCCAGATCACCTGGAACCCGATCACCCCGGCTGACTCGAGCGGCACCACCACATGGGCGCTGCTGGACACCGGCTGCGACGACCGCGACGCCATCGGCCTCACCGACAGTCAGCGTTTCAGCGACACCGACGCCGCCCTGACCCCGCCCCTCCCGTTCGACGCCCTCATCGCCCCGTTCACCTTCACACCCGGCGGCGACGTGGCACACCGCGCGCAGGACGCGACCCAGCAGGCGCTCACGCTCGCACAGTCATGGCTGTCGGACGACCGGGCCACCGACACCCCCCTGATCGTCGTGACCCGGGGCGCAGTCTCCACCGGCAAGGGGGCTGACCAGCACGCCGGCGTATCCGACCTGGTTGCCGCACCGATCTGGGGGCTGCTGCGCTCGGCGCAGTCGGAGACGCCCGGCCGCATCATCCTGGTCGACCTCGACGAGGACCCGGCGTCATCGGCGGCGCTCGCCTCAATCGTCGAGTCCGGCGAACCACAAGTCGCCATCCGCAACGGCGCCGCCTTCGTACCCCGCCTGGCCCGGCTTACGCCGCCCGCCAACGACCCCACCACCACCCCGTGGCACCCCGGCGGCACCGTCCTGATCACCGGCGGCACCGGCGCGCTCGCCGCCCTGTTCGCCCGCCACCTCATCCGCACACACCACGTTTCCCACCTGCTGCTCGCCAGCCGCAGGGGCCCAGCCGCCCCCGGCGCGGCCGCACTAGCCGCCGAACTCAGCGAACTCGGCGCCACGGTCACCGTCACCGCCTGCGACGTCGCCGACCGCGACGCACTCAGAGCAATGCTCGCCACCATCCCCGACGACCACCCACTCACCGGGATCGTGCACACCGCCGGCGTCCTCGACGACGGTGTGATCACAACCCTGAGCCCCGAGCGACTGGCAGCCGTCCTGCGCCCCAAAGTGCACGCGGCGTGGAACCTGCACGAGCTCACACACGACCACGACCTGTCGGCATTCGTCCTGTTCTCTTCCATCGCCGGCATACTCGGCGGCCCTGGCCAGGCCAACTACGCCGCGGCCAACACCTTCCTCGACGCACTCGCCCAGCACCGCGCCGCACAAGGACTGCCCGCGACCTCACTGGCATGGGGCCTGTGGGCCACGGCAGGCGGCCTGGGAGGAAAACTCACCGACGCCGATCTGAAGCGAATCGCCCGCACCGGACTGCTGCCGGTCACCGAGAACGACGGCCCGTGGCTACTCGACGCCGCGCTCACCCTCAACCAGGCCGCGCTCACGGCCGCACCCTTGGACGTGTCCGCCGTGCGTGCCCAGCACGGCCAAGTCCCGCTCATGCTCAGCGCCCTGGCACGCACCACATCGCGGCCCCACGCCCGATCAACCGTCGACGAGACGATGTCACTGGCACAACGCCTGGAGGGGCTGCCCGAACCACAGCAACGGGATGCCATATTCGAAGTCGTCCGCGAGGAGATCGCACAGGTGCTCGGCCACAAGGCCGCCAACGTCATCGACACGGACCAGCTTTTCTCCGCACTGGGCTTCGACTCGCTCACCTCGGTCGAACTACGCAATCGGCTCAACGCCGTTACAGGTGTGCGGCTACCGGCCTCGGTGGTCTTCGACCATCCGACCCCAGCCGCCTTGACGCAACACCTATGCGCCAAGCTGGTCGCGACGGGGCCCCAGGAAACGACACCGCCCCGCACAGCGGTGGACTTCGCCGCAGAAGTCCAGCTCGCCGATGACATACGCCCGGCCAAGGAAGTCACTCGGGTGGCCACCGACCCTCGCGAGATCCTCCTGACCGGTGGCACCGGATTCCTCGGGGCCTTCCTCCTGCGCGACCTGATGAAGTCGACCACAGCCCGGGTGCACTGCCTGGTGCGCGGGAGCGACGCGGCCCACGCAGTCCGCCGACTCCGCGACAACCTGGAGTGGTACGAACTCCTGGACGAGATCGACCCGGATCGGCTCTCAGTCATCGTCGGTGACATCACCAAGCCGCGACTGGGCCTGACCGAAGCCGGATTCGACGACCTGGCACACCGCATCGACGTCATCTACCACGCCGGCGCGGTGGTGAACTGGTTGATGCCCTACACGGAACTCAGGCAGGCCAACGTGACCGGCACACAACGGGTACTGCAGCTGGCCGCCCGACACCGAACTGTTCCAGTGCACTTCGTGTCGACGACCGGAGTCTTCCCTAACCCGCTCACCGATGGTGCGCCCGTCAAGGAATCCGAACCGATAGGGCCCGCCGACTCCCTGTGGAACGGCTACGTACAGAGCAAATGCGTGGCCGAGCAGGTCATCGAACTCGCCCGCGACCGGGGACTGCCAGTATCGGTGTACCGGGCGGACATCGTCAGCGGCGACCAGCGCAGCGGAGCCTGCCACACGCAAGGCTTCGTCTGGCGGAGTCTCAAAGGCCTACTCCAAGCGGACGCGGTGCCCAACAGGCTCGCCGGAACCTTCCACATGGTGCCGGCGGACTACGTCAGCGCTGCGATCGTAGCGCTCGCCTCCAAGGAGGAGGCCGCAGGCCGGACGTTCCACCTCTACAACCCGCAGAACCAGGCCTTCGCCGAATTCGTCCACCACCTGCGCGCCTTCGGGTACCCGCTGCGCGAGCTGGACTGGGACTCGTGGCGAGACCTGGTACGGTCCGACCACGCCAACGCGATGATCCCGTTGCTCGACACTTTCGAAGACCTTATGGCCGGAGACGGCCAGGCGCCCTACCCATTGTTGGACGTGGCGGAGACGCACCACGCACTGGCCGGCACCGGGATCGAATGCCCGGTGATCGGTCGCGAACTGTTCAGTAGATACGTGGATTTCTTCCTGCGTGCCGGCTACTTCCCGAAGGCCGACGCACAACCCGTACCGGTGGCCACACCCGTCCAGTACCCGCCCACACCTCTCGAGACCGACCTCGACCTGACACCGCCAGCCCGTGATCTTCGCAGACAACCCCCGCCTTCGGGCCCGGCGGGAACGTGATCCTCGAACCGGAAGCGCGGCGCGCCGGAGGCTTCTGCACCTGAGAGGTGACGGTCAGACGGGTGCTTCTGGTTCTCGATGTACTCCACGCCCCGCATGTGGGTGCCGACGATGCCGAACTTCCGTATCACGCGGGCGAGACGCTGCTGGGATGTTCCGTTGGCTGGCAGCGACAATGCCGCCGCCATGCTGTCCAGAGCGGGCGACTTGGCCAGACAGACGGTGGGGAACTGGCGGCACATCGAAGCTCCGGCGGTTCAGGGCGACTTGGGAAGGTCACCCCGTTCAACCGGAGCTTCGATGCATTCGTGACGTTCCGATCCGGACACCTGCATCGCCATGACCTGCGGACTCACGAGCTCACCAGGACTTTGAAACGCCCCTGACCGGACGGCCGTCCGGCCTCGGGTCCGTAACGCGACGTCGGGTACGACCATGGCAACACCGTCATCGCTGGTTCGGCTGCTGGGGATGGCGCGTCGAGTCTTGGACGGGTCGAGGAGGCAAGGGTCGGGAATATGGCGGCTGGGATTGTGACGGCTTAGGTTGCGCTTGGGCCCTGGGCGGAGGAGGCGGCGGCGCAGGCCGAAGGCTCGACGCCGTTTGGCGAAGCAGCTCGGTTCTTGGCATCATGTCGCCCCAGCCCTTCCGCATATGCTGGTCAAGTGCCTTTTGGGTCCACCGTTTCGGGCTTTCGATACTTAGATTTACAGAGTCTGGCCTTTTCATGACAGCCGAAATTTTGGCCTGCACGACGTGAGCTGGTGCCTCCATCGGAGAGTTCTTATATTCATTGAAAGCCGCCGTGTGGTATATTTCTGCGCTTGCCTTCCTTTCGGCGAGGTGTATTTGATATGCCCCAAGGAAATCGATATTTGCGGTGCCTCGCACCTTAGCGATGTTCTCCATCGCCGCATATGATCCCATGAATTGCACATCGCTCGGCCGCGGCGGCAGGGACGTCGGAGGATCCTCATTAAACTTGAGAATATCGGCTTCCACGGCGTTCAGTGTCGTCCTGGCCGTACGTAGGTTCGAGTTTACGCGAGCCTGGCCGTCCAGCTGGGTTACATCTTGCGGAGGAAGTAGCTGGGGCTCAAGCCCGTACTTTTCTTTGAATTTGGCGTATTTTACGTCGTAGAACACCTTGCCCTCGTCCAGCTCTTTTTGAGAGACTGTCGCCTGATTGGCTCGCGCCGCAGCGATGACCGGCATCGGGAAGGTGTCTCCCGGCAGTTCGAGGCCCGGCAGGGAAATCCCAGAAGCCCTCGTCAGCATCTTCTGAATGTCGCCATCGGGTGCATTTGGAAACTCATGCACAAGATGTTTCGCAATCGAGCTGTACTGTCTCTTGTGCTCTCCCCCTTCGTGAAGAAGTGTTATCGCGAGGTCTTGCCCGCGAGTTTCACGCATGGGCGACTTCAAGAGTCGCTCATCGACAGTCGTGCGCCACTCGGACGGGTCAAAATCAGCACTGCTGGCTCCTGTCGCGCCAAATTTTACACCCCCCGGAACATACCCATACTCTGCCATCTCATTATTAATGAAGCCCATTGTGCGCTCACAAAATTCCTGCACCTTATTCCTGGGTATCAGATCGAGCCGCTGTTTGGTGTCCGGGTTTTCATGTGACACCTTCAATTCATTGAACAGGGAATCGACGTGTCGCGAGTATCGCTGCATGAAATCTGGGTCGGCTGGATCGAATGGCATGTCAAACCTCACATATCCCGCATGGCCTCAACAGCCCGGCCAGAAGACTCAGCTGATTCCTAGCCCGGCATGTAACTTCCGACACCACTGGCAGGCTCCCACCTTTCCTGGTCGAATATACGCACCCCCTTCAACGGTTCCATCGGGAAAACTGCGGGCGCTGATACCGACGAAGGTCGCTTTGTTCCTGCCCGTGGGTGGTGCCGGTCAGGTCCGCGCGTCGGCCCCCGCGCCGATGGCACCGGACTCAGCAAAGAACATCCCGACCGATGCCGGCGGAACGCGCGCTGCGAGATTATGGCGATCGGGGCGGCCTCCCGCCCGCGTGCTGTATACCGCAGGGCAGAACAGAAGCAACGGCCGTCACCAGCGCCACGATCACCAGGACGGAGCACAAGTTGGTGCCCGCTGACTCCCAGGCAGTCCGATCGTCAACGACCAGCTCGGTGACCAACCCACTGCGGCCGCCAGGCGTAAGCGCACAGGCCACGGTGCAGCAACAGCGCCAACCAACCGGATCCAGAGGGCCAAACGCAATGGTGTTGCCGCTGTGTGGTGTAGCCGATCACAGTTGAGGTGTGCGCCGGTTCGCTAATGGGTGCACGCCTGCGCGGGGCTCATGCTCCCTGAGCACGAGTCGGCAACCGTACAACTCTCCGAGGTGAACGGCCAGTTCAACGATGGACGAGGCTTCGGCTCGGATCGGCGCCCAGTGGAACGAGCACACCGACACCCGTACCGCGTTTCGCAACGGGCGCCGCGGCAAGACGCTCAGTTGAGGCTGGGTCAGTCGTCTGCATGGCGACCAGGGTGATGTGCTGGTGGCCGAGCTTGCTGACCCGTACCACACTACGGTGACCGTCCTGCCTCGGTGTTCCCGGTAAGAAAGGGGAATCGGGTGGGCGGGAGGGCTGCGATGCCGACGGGGTGGGCGATCAGCAGCTCGTACAGGGCGGTGAACGCGCTGCGGGCGGCGTCGGGCCATGGGGTGAGCGCGACGATCGCCGAGAACAGGTCGTCCGGCAGGCTCGGGGCGGGCAGGACGTCCAGGACGGCCTCGTGGGAGATCGGTGATTTGAGCTTGCGACTGCTCACCCGTTGCCGCCGGTGTGGGGAGCAGGCCTGTCAGCTGGTCTCACCTGGGCGTACAACTCTCTCGGGTTCTGATGTTCTCTCAGTTACTTTACTGGTGGAGGGATGCGTCTTCCCCAGTTCCGCTAACGCGCGCATCCTTGACCCTGCCCTGACAACGACGTCGGACCGCAGGGGAGAACTCATGGACTATCTGACCGTGCTCGACAGGATTTCCCAAGCCGCCCGGCAGGTTTCCACTGCCGGCACGGTCGCCTCATACATCCCGGCGCTGACCCGAGTCGATGCCACCGCCTTCGGGTTCGCGGTCGCCCACGTCGATACCACCGGACCAGTCCACGGCACCGGGGACTGGCGGGTGCCGTTCTCTATCCAGTCCGTCTCCAAGGTCTTCGCTCTCGCGCTGGTCCTGGCTGCGGACGGCGACGCGCTGTGGCAGCGCGTCGGCAAGGAGCCTTCTGGTTCCCCGTTCAACTCCCTCGCCCAGCTGGAGCGCGAGCGAGGCATCCCGCGCAACCCCTTCGTCAACGCCGGCGCCTTGGTCGTCACTGACCGTCTGCAGACCCTGACCGGCGACGCCAGCGGAGCCCTGCGAGACTTCCTGCGCGCCGAGAGTGGCAACCCCGCCCTCGATTTCGACTCCCGCGTCGCCGCCTCCGAGCGGCGTCAGGGGCACCGCAACGCCGCCCTCGCCCATCTGCTGGCGGACCACGGCAAGCTCGCCAATCCCGTACGAACCGTCCTGCACCACTACGTCAAGCAGTGCTCCATCGCCATGACCTGCCAAGATCTCGCGCTTGCCACCTGTCTGCTGGCTCGGCACGGCATCCGAGCTGACGCCAGCCGTCTGCTCACCCGCAGCGAGGCCAAGCGCATCAACGCCGTCATGCTGGTCGGAGGCACTTACGACGCGGCCGGCGAGTTCGCCCACCGCGTGGGTCTACCGGCCAAAAGCGGCGTGGGCGGAGGCATCATCGCCGTTGTTCCCGGTCGCTGCGGACTCTGTGTCTGGGGGCCGGCCCTGGACGAGCATGGCAATTCCGTCGCCGGCATCACCGCACTGGACGCATTCACCACTCTCACCGGCTGGTCCGTGTTCTGACCTCCTCGTCCCCGCGACCGTGGACTGCGCGAACGAGGAGAACAGCCCCTGGCCCGCCGCCGGCGGCTGCGAAGCGGAGTTCCTGCTCTGTCTGGCCTGCTCGTTGATGCAGCGGAACTGGGCGTCCCGGTCCGGGTGCTGGGCGTCTTCCAGCACCTTGGCGTTGCTCTGCAGGGAGAAACCCGCCCCGGGCGGCAGGGAACCCACCGACGGCGTGGGGACCCGGTGCCGCGCGGTTAGCTCAGCGGCCAGGGCCCGGGTCGACCCCGTGGTCCAGCGCAGCGGCAACATCGGATCCCCGCGCTTGTCCGACCCCATCAGCTCCAGCGGCGTCCCGAGCAGCCCGGATCCATCCCCTCCAGCCGCTTACAGTCCCCGCCCTCCCACCGCGTTCGCCCCAACGGCGGCTGGCCGGAGTCGAGTTCGCTCACGCCGTGTGGGACCGTTGCCTCGCGCACCCTAGCGGCACGCGCGACCGGCCCGATCCTGCCGCCGCCCCAGCGCCCGTACCTCGGCCCCCGTCAGCGCCGCTGACGCTGGGCCTGTGGGAACAGCACCTGGAACTTCGCCGCCAACGACGCCTTGGCCTCCCCTGACACATCCGTGCCGCGTCCCCGTCACACCACCAGGTCGCACAGCGAGAACCGACGCTTCTTCTTCTACCGGCCCTTACCTGCCCCAGATCTTCAGGTAAGCCTCACGATAACCCTGCGGGTCCCATGAGGACTTGCCGCCGCTGTTGGCCGCGGTGGTGATGTGTACCGGGGGGACGTAGCCGCTGGCCGGCTCGCCGGCGAACGACCGGTTGAACTCGTCGACGATCTGCCAGCCTTGCTCGATGAGCGGCTCGGGGACGGTGGCGGACTGGAACCGCTTGCTGTTGATGCGCTGGAAGGCCGAGGGGTCGCCGTCGCCGGCGCCGATGTTGAACGGGGTGCCCGCGCCCTGCTTGCCGCCGGCGCGCAGCGCGGGTGCGGCGTCGGCGAAGTACAGGTCGTTGATGGCGACCGAGTAGGTCCAGCGGCTGCCGAACCGGGACAGGAGCGAGGAGGCTTCCTGCGGGGTGCGGTTGCCGGCGTCGGAGATCGGGATGATCTCCGACGCCAGGGTCTTCACGTCCGGGCAGGTCTTCAGCTCCTTGTCGATCAGGTCGGACTTGTTCTGGGCGAAGGGGATGGAGGCGTCGGTGAAGACGGCCACGCCGGCGTGGCCGTTGGAGTCGGCGATGATCCAGTCGGCGCTGATCTTTGCGACGTCCTGGACGCGGGTGGTGACGTTGGTGAAGAGCTTGGGATTGGTGCTGGGGCCGGGGTCGGCGACAGCGTGCCAGCCGATGAGCGGGATGCCGGCGGCGTTGGCCTGCTGGGTTTGCTGGGCGGTGGAGCTGGGATCGAAGCCGCCGATGACGATCCCGGACGGCTTGATGGCGATGGCCTGGCTGAGCGCGGACTGGATGCCGGCGGGAGTGCCCTGGCCGTCGATGATCCGTACGGTCCAGCCGATGGCCTTGGCCGCCTCCTGGACGCCTTGCGCGGCTCCGGAGACGCCGGGGTTGGTCATGTCCTGCGCGACGTAGACGATGGTTCCCCCGCCGGCCGCCGTCGGGCCGGTGACCGGGCCGGACCATGGGGCGTCGACGCTCTCGGCCTGGCTGACCGCCTGCTTCGCAGCGGCCAGCGCGCCGGGGCAGCCGGCCTTCGCGGAGTCGGCGCTGGCACCGGCCTGCGTGCCTGTCGCGCAGGCGGTGAGGGCGGTGGCGGCCAGGGCCAGGACGGCTGCGGCTGTCACGGTTGTGGTGAAAGGGGGGTGGTGGCGCACAACGGGCTCCTGCTTGAGGTCAAGGACGCGGTCGCGGCGAAAGGGGTGGTGGGTCCGTGCTTCAGGGAACGCGGTGTCGCGGGCCCTTGGGAAGCGGCTCGCGGGCGGGTGCCTCGTCGATCGCTGCGGGCTCGGTGGGCGGGGCCGGCGCCGTCTGGGTGCTGCGGCTCGCGGTCGCTCCGGCGCGCAGTCGGCGGCGGGCGGAGAAGCCGGCTAGGCCGACGGCGAGAAGCAGGGTCGCGCCGTTGAACAGCGGGGTTGCCCAGAACTCGGCGCCGAGCTGTCCGATGCCGGCCAGGCCGATGGCGAGGACAGCTACGGCGACGACCGTGCCGGCGGCGTTGGCGCGCCCGGGCTTGATTGCGGTGGAGCCGAGCAGGGCGCCGACGAAGGCGGGTAGCAGGTAGTCCATGCCGAGGCTGGGGTTGCCGATCTGCTGCTGCGCGGCGAGCAGGACACCGGCGAAGCCGACGACCAGGCCGGAGCCGGCGAAGGCGTAGATGCCGTAGCGGCGGGTGGGAATGCCGACCAGTTCGGCGGCGCGGGTGTTGGAGCCGATGACGTACAGGTATCGGCCCAGCGGTAGCCGTTCCAGTACCACCCACAGGAGCGCGGCGAGCGCGAGCACGTAGAAGGCGGGAACCGGCAGGCCCAGGAAGGAGGAGTCGTAGATGTCGGTGAAGGACGCCGGAAGGCCGCTGTTGCCGGGCACGATGCGGGCGCCGCCGGTGATCTGGCCGGTGATCGCGTACAGCACGCTGCCGGTGCCGAGTGTGGCGATGAAGGAATCGATCTTGGCGAACTCCACGACCACCCCGTTGAGTACGCCGACCACTCCCATGCCCGCGATGACCACGATGCAGGCGACCGGCCAGGGCCAGCCCTCGTTGACGATCAGCTGCATGGCCAGGACGTGGGCGAGTCCGAGGCCGTAGCCGATGGACAGGTCGAACTTTCCGGTGACGATCGGGATCATCGCGCCGAGGGCGAGGAGAGCGGGGATCGACTGGGTGGACAGGATCGACGAGGCGTTGGCAAGGGTCGGGAAGGTGTCGGGCAGGATCAGCGAGAACAGCACGAGCAGCAGGATGGCCAGCGCCGGCAGTCCGTAGGCGCTGATGAGGCGGCCGCGCGGTCGGCTGGTGGCGGAGCGCACGGTGCTGGCGGGCGGGTTGGCCGGAGCGGGGGTGGGCATCAGTCGTTCGCCGTTCCGGTCAGCGCCGGCATCGCCGACGCGGCGTGGGTGAGTCCGGTGGTGTTGAGGTGGGCCCCGGACAGTTCGGCGGTCACGGTTCCGCGGACGAAAACCAGGGCGCGGTGGCACACGTCGGCAACTTCCTCGAAGTCGGTGGAGATGAGCAGGACAGCCAGTCCGGAGGCGAGCGCGTCGTCGAGGAGGCGGTAGATCTCAGCCTTGGCGCCGGCATCGACACCGGCGGTGGGCTCCTCGAGGATCAGCAGTCGCCGGCTGGTGCGCAGCCAGCGGCCGATCATGATCTTCTGCTGGTTGCCGCCGGACAGGGTGGCGATCGGCGCCTCGCTGTCGGCGGGCTTGACCGCGAACCGCTCGACCAGGGACGCGGCTTCGTCGCGTTCACGGCGAGGGCTGATCCAACTGAACGCCGGCCGCCCCGCGCAGCGGGGGTTGGCCAGGAAGTTCTCCCGCACGGTGAGTTCGAGGGCGCAGCCCTCCTCCTGGCGGTTGCTGGTGACGAAGCCGACACCGGCTTTGACGGCCGAGGAGACGGAGCCGGGGCGGTAGGGCTTGCCGTCGAGCAGCGCCTCGCCGTCCAGCAGCGGTCGGGTTCCGGTGAGGGCGCGCCCCAGATCCATGTGGCCGGCGCTGGTCAGGCCGACTAAGCCGAGGACCTCGCCGGCGCGTACTTGCAGGTCCACCGGGCCCACGCCGGGAACGGTGACGCCGGTCAGGCGCAGCACCATGGTCGTGGCGGCGGTTTTCGGTTCCTGTGCTGGGCGGCGGGTCTGCGGCTCGTGGCCGACGATTTCGCGGACCATGGCCGCCGGGGGTAAGCCAGCCAGTGGGCCCTGGCTGATGAGGTGGCCGTCGCGCAGTACCGCGAAGCGGTCGGCGACTTGGTAGACCTCGTCCAGGCGGTGGCTGACGTAGACGATGCCGTGGCCGCGGTCGCGCAGGGTGCGCAGTGCCTCGAAGAGCCGGGCGCAGTCCGCCGCGGGCAGGCTGGCGGTGGGCTCGTCCAGCACGATCAGGCTGGCCCGGGTGGACAGCGCCCGGGCGATGGCCACCATGGAGCGCTCGGCTCGCGTGAGGTCCGCCACCGGCGCGTCCGGGTCGAGGTGGCCGGCCACGATCGCCAACGCCTCTTGGCAGCGCTTGCGGACCGCCTTCCAGGAGACGAGCCCGCCGCGGCGGGGGTATCCGGTACCCAGGGCGATGTTCTCGGCCACCGTCATCCACTCCACCAGTCCCAGGTCCTGGTGGATGAAGGACATCTCGGTGCAGGCCGCGTCGGTGCCGAGCGGGTGTCCGGCCACGGTGGCCTGGCCCGCGTCCGCGCGGTACACACCGGCGAGAATCTTGATGATGGTGGATTTTCCGGCACCGTTTTGGCCCAGAAGGGCCAGCACGCTTCCCCTGTGGAAGTCGAGGTCGACACCGGCGAGGGCGAGGGTTGCACCGAACCGCTTGCGCAGTCCGCGGATGCTCACCAGAGGGGGCGGGGTGGATAAGGCGTCGGGAGCGTCATGCACGGACTTCTCCGGGGATCTGACAGCCGAGGGCCATTCCACCGGCTCGACCAGAATCCTGTACAGATCGCAGCATAATGGTCAAGGCTTGCGGGTGGATGTATTGCCCGAGACGTCACGGCGGCCGCAGCGAAGTGGCCTCCCGCTTGCGGCCGCCGTGGGCT
This sequence comes from Kitasatospora sp. GAS1066B, assembly GCF_041262605.1. NCBI lineage: Bacteria > Bacillati > Actinomycetota > Actinomycetes > Kitasatosporales > Streptomycetaceae > Kitasatospora > Kitasatospora sp. GAS1066B. The sequence continues at coordinate 62,008 of NZ_JBGCCO010000036.1, read as the reverse complement.
GCCCAGCTGAGGGTGGCGGCGCGCCGCCACCCTCAGCTGGGCAGCATCGGGTTCTCCAACCCCGCGGCGATCTCCCGCAGGTCCTTCAGCAGCGCCGTGCGGAACTCGTCGTCGAGCCGCGCCTTCAGCACGGTGACGCTGATTGCGAACTTGGGGGAGTCGGTGCGGAAGCCGCGGACCGGCACGGCGAGGCAGGTGATGCCAGGGGTCGTCTCTTCGTCGTCGACGGCGTATCCGCGCTCCCGGGTGGCCGCCAGCTCCGCCATCAGGTCAGGCACCAAGGTGACGGACCGCTCGCTGAGCCTGGTCAGGCTTCGACTGCGCAACCGGTCCTCGGCGACCGCGGGGTCAAGCGCGGAGAGGAGCGCTTTGCCGGTCGCGGTGCAGTGCGCTGGGAATCGGTCGCCGATGTTCGCGGTCAGCCGAAGCGGCTGCGTGCCGTCGTAGCGGGCGAGGTAGAGCACGTCCAGGCCGTCCAGGACGGCGACCCGGGAGGTCTCGTGCGAGATGTGGCCGCTGCGCCGGCACAGCTCGTAGAAGTCACGGAGCTGGTCGACCGAGGACAGGTACCGGCCGCCGAGCTCCACCAGCTTGCGGCCCAGGCCGTATCCGGAGCCGACCCTGGCGATCAGGCCGGCCGCCTCCAGGGAGGCGCAGAGGTTGCCGGTCGAGGACTTGGGTAAGGCGAGCGCCCTCGCAAGGTCACTCACGGACTGCGGGCGGCCCTCTGCCTGGGCGAGGGTGTCAAGGATCGCCACCGCCCGCGTCACCGCGGGGACCAGGCTCCCCGGGTCACTTGCGTTCACCAGGACCGTCACCCACCATTCTGTTCGCCATCCAGCATATTGTTATTGTGCTGCGTGGATCGTCGAACGACAACGCCACCGGCGCAGAAATCGCAGCAGGCTCACCGGCCACTGTGCGCACCGCAAGCCGACCGACAACTCCCCGACGAGTCCTGGAGAGCTGAGCACCGCATGACCGGCAGTCCAACTGATCTACCGCCCCCGACAGCCCCCAAGGACGGGCGAGCCGCCGTCCCCGACAACGGCCCCCCGGTCTCCCGCGAGGAGTTCGACGCTCTCTTCGAAACCGTCCGCAGCTGGGGCCGCTGGTCCCCCGCCGACCGGGGCGCCTGGAACCGGGTCACCCCCGACCACGTGCGGCGCGCCGCAGCCCTGGTGCGCACCGGTACCACGGTGCCGATGGCCTTGCCCTGGAACACCGCACCGGGGCCGGACAACAGCAAACCCGCCCTGCACTACATGTCGGAACTCGGCGACATCGAACCTCCCGAACCCACCTGCCACAAGGACTTCATCGCCGCGGACTACCACGGCAAGGGCGTCAGCCACCTGGACGCGTTGTCCCACATCGCCTACCGGGGGCAGCTGTACGCGGGCCACACCGCCCGCGAAGTGGTCAACGCCAACGGAGCCGGCTTCGGCGCGGTCGCCACGCTGGGCCCGCTGGTCACCAAAGGCGTACTCATCGACCTGCCGGCCGTGCTCGGCACCGCGTGGCTCGAGCCGGGACAGGCTGTGCACGCCGAGGACGTCCTTGCCGCGGAGAAGGCGCTCGGCATCACCATCGGCGAGGGCGACGCCGTACTGCTGCGCTCCGGCCACTTCCGCCGCCGCCGCGAGCTCGGCGCCTGGAACCCGGACAACGCCAGCGCGGGCTTCCATGTGGATGCGCTCCCGCTGCTCGCCGACCGCGGCATCGCCCTGCTGGGCGGCGATGGCGACAGCGACGTGCGGCCGTCGCCGGTCGCGGGGGTCTCCTCGCCGGTCCACGCGCTCGCGATCACCGCCATGGGCGTCCCGCTGCTGGACAATCTCGACCTCGAAGCGCTCTCCGCGGCGTGCGCGGAGGCAGGCCAGTACGAGTTCCTGCTCACCGTCGCCCCGCTGAACATCCCCGGCGGCACGGGCTCGCCCGTCAACCCGGTGGCGGTGCTGTAAGTACCTGTTGTGAGTCTGATCTGACACGTTGATGCTGCCTGGCGCAGTGGCTGCAGCTCTCTGGTCGGGTGGAGGACGTGAGCGCCATTGTGTCGACAGGGTCCGCCAGGATCGCTCTGGGATGCGGGCTGGCTGCCTTCCAGCCACGGGTTCTGGCCGTTGGCGACCGTCAGCGCGGTGATCCTGGAGAACAGCCCATCGGCAGGGTGGGGTCTTCGAGCGTGTCGCCGACCGCCTCGGAGGAGATGACCGGCTAGTGCTCGTCCTCGCCACTCACTGGGTGTCGTCCCGCCCCGCTGCCGCCAGCGACGGTGGACCTGCTCCCAGGAGAGTGTCGCCAGCGTGCCAGCCCGGTGTGGGGATGATCACCTTGGCTGCTCGATCGCGATGGATCCGGTCGGCGTACGCCTCGACTCCGTGCATCTGCGAACACTTCCAATCGGCGCCGACAACCCTGCCCGTGAGCGCCGGGGGCCGGCCTAGGCTGCGGGTCGCCGGCCGGATCCGTTCGGCACCCCCGGGGCCCGGTTTGCGCCCCCGCCAGACGGGCCCCGGGGGCGATTCGCCGGTCAGATGCCGCGACCGGCCGGTGGACCGCGACGTGGCCCTTGCGCAGGGCGAACCCGTCGATGCCCAGCACGCGCGGCACCGCGTGCGCCGGACCCGGCAGGGCGCGTATCAGCCGTAGGAGAGTGGAACGGCTCACCGGGACCGCGAAGGTCTCGGCCAGGCGAGAGCCGGCCCGGCCGGCCAGAGCCCGGGCGAGCTGCTGGAACGCGGTCTGCAGGGCCTGGCTCCGCCGTCCGTGACGGAAGGTCAGCCCCGCTGCCTGCTCGACGAACGTGGAGGCGGCGAGGTGTCACCAGCCGAGCAGGACAGCAGATGGGGAAGCAGGTCCGGTGGACGGGGTCATCCCCACGCTGCGCGGGGAAGAGGGCGCAATCACCCTGATGGGGGTGATGATCCCCCGCGCGGGGCCGCAGAGTCATCCCCGCAGTGGGGCCGATGCCGGTGCGATCCGCTGCTGATACCCGCTGCTGGCCGTTCCCTCGTGTGTGGGATCTGACTGGGAGGGCGCCGGACGGGCGGGATGGATACTTGCCGGACTGCAACGTATCTCGTCACACGTTCAGCACCGTGCACCTTTGCCGGAGTGTCGGCGCCGTGGTTACTCGTCACGCCGGCGGAGGTGTCGGCTGACTTGGCTGCGGCAGGGGATCGAGCCTCGCGAGTGCGGTTCATGTCGAGGGACGACGTCGATCAAGCGGTGCGGGAGTAGTTCTCCCGATTGAGCCCTGGGCAGAGGCGCTCGCGGGGCTGTGGGCGCGCCAGTAGGCGTCGCGGTCGCCATTGGCGGCCAGGATGCAGAGTCGCAGGATGGCTTCGGCTGCCGAGCAGCGTGTCCGGTCGCCGGGCCCGTCGGGGACATTCCCCTGAACAATCCGTCAAAATTATCACCGGGACTTCGAAACACCCCGGCTGAACCCTTGCCTACGTATCTAAATACAAGCTTTTCCCGTCCCTGCAGGTGCCGAGCGAGGGCGACCATGATCATGGAGAGGATTTTCACATATACGGAGTGTACGATGCCAGGATTCATGACGGAAGCAGACCTCTTGAAACGGGCTGGTAAGCATTCAGACCTCAAGCCGTACTGTGAAGCATTGGAAACGCTGAAAACCTTGTCAAGGGCCGAGAACGCATTGCCAGGGGCCGAACGTGCACGTCTAGACTACGGATTCGAACTGGAAGCCGCCCTTAATCTCCGGCAGGCCAAGTCTTCGGAGAGGAATCTTGAATGCCGCGAAAGAATGGGGAAAATACTAAAGGGGGCAGGAGTCGCGAATTCGGCAGTAGAGGCCGATCTTGCGAGGAGAAGGCGGAGGGAGTATCAAAAAAATGAAAGGGAATCAAATAAAATAAGCAACATATATAAAGATTCCCTCAAGGGTCATGACAAGCTGGGAGTTGCAGCCCTGCAAGCGATCAATTCTGCCAAAAAAGATCCGCTCCTCAAGGATTACGTACATATCTTCACTCAGGCTGAGGCACAGCTCGGCCGGATCGAGGGCGGGTATACATCGAACCAGCGCGTACTTCCCAAAGTTAAGGAACGAGTCGCAGCCGACGAGGAGCGGGTCGGGAGGTCAATAGGGGCGGCAGCCAATCTCCTGGGGAAAGCCATGGAGGCAAGCGCAGCCGTTAGGCGCCATCCGGCTGGGAAGGCTCCGGAAGCTGACAAGAAGAACATGGAAGACGCCACAAGAGCCTTGGATATGTCCTTGGCTGCGATGGGCTTGGATCCCAAGGATGCGAGGGTCAAGAAAACATCCAAAGATCTCGCGCGGCACATCGCCGCAGACCCACCGATGTCACTGCTGGACCAAGTGAATCAATTCAATAAGCGGCTTCAGAAGCTCGTCCGCCCGGAACCTCGGCCCGTCTCCGATGCGCGTAGTCATGCCCTGCCCGGCGGCAATGCAACCCAGAACGTCCATACCCGGAACGTACATATGTGACCCGTAGCGCATGCCGCGAAGCTCTGGGTCGAACGAGCGGTTTGCGAAGTCGATGCACCGCCCCGGCCTCAGGGTCTGCCTCGCCCAGTGTTCAGCCCGGATCCACTGGGTGATAGCTGTCGGGGAGGTTCCGTAGAACGAACAGATGCCTTGCGACCTGCGATGATGGGAGTTCTCTAGGCTCTACCACGCACGATCGGCAAGGCACCTCGTAGGTGTAATCCTCTCACGCTGTCTCGGTCGTCTCCGTCGTGTTCGACGAGCCGAATCTCATCGCGGACGCGGGGCTGGCCCCGCTGGTCCGCCTGGCCGAGCGCGCCGGTCTGCCCGCCCTGGTCGGCGACAGGCTGCGCATCGAAGGCGCTGGCAGCGGCGCCGGGGCCAATCCGGCCGCGAAGGTGATGACGCTGGTGGCGGCCAAGTGCGCCGGGGCCGACTCCATCGACGACGACCGGCTCCGGCACGGCGCGATGGGCCGACTGTTCTGCAGGGTGCGCGCGCCCTCCACTCTGGGCACCTTCCTGCGCGCCTTCACGCACGGGCACAACCGCCAACTCCATGCGGTGCACCGGGACTTCCTCGCCCGCCTGGCGCAGGGCGGTTGCAAGTTCCGGGGTTGTGCGTTGGGGCGCACGGCAGGCAGGCACGGGGTTCATGATCATTGTGGTGTCTGAAGCCCGATGATCGTGAGGTGGCCCGTGCCTGCCGCTGTATCTTCTCCCATCCTTGCTGCGCTGGTGAAGCTGGGTCCGCTGGATGCGGGCCGGGTCGCTGACCTGCGCCCCTACCGCGACTCGGTGCCCGACCCGCGCTCGCGGCGGGGCCGTTGGTACTCACTGACAGCGATCCTGCTGGTGTGCGCCTGCGCGGTCGTCTCGGGCGCGAAGAGCATCGACGACGACCCCGAACGAGCACTTCCGCTCCTGGGCATCACCAACAATCCGGACGCATCCGGAACTTGATCAAGCTCTGACCGACTGGCCCGGACCTGCCCACTAATTCGTGTCGCACTCCATTGCTCGTGATAGAGGGCGGCCAACTCGCCTGCCGGGTAACGGTGGTGGTCCAGAAGTGTGGTCATCAGGCGCAAGCGGCCGCCGGTCGGCGAGGAACCGTGCCCGGAAGGCGCTTGAAGCGGCTGCCGCCGATGAGTGATCCCCGTAAGCCGCTGCGGCAGATCGCGCGTCCGTTCGTGACCAACGGCCCGTCGGGTGTGTCGATCCGCGACCGTCTCAAGGGCCTGGAGTGAGGGGCTCCGAGTTCCCGTTCAGGGTGATCCTATTGGATCCCTGTCCGGAAACCTCGGGGCCCCTCACGTCAGGTGACGGTCCCGCCCCCGTGTTCCCCGCCGGGGTGGGAGCGCCCAAACCTCCTGGAGGGAGCCGCTAATTCCTGTTGCGGCTACGACTTCTTTGCCGGCCGGACAAGCCCCTCGATGTGTGTCAGCGGTGGCACTGCTCCCATGAGAGGTGGTAGGTCGTAGTGAGGCTGCCGTCCGTTGAGTCCATGGTCATGAAGCTGGTCGTGGTACTGAGATTCGAGGTCCCGGCGTTCAGATGGAGCTGCGTGTTGATGTTCAAGTCCCGGGTCGCCCCGCAGGGCGCCCAGATCAGTGAGGCGACACTGGTGGTGTCGGTCGCCTGCCAGTCGCTGTCCATCGGGCCGGTGAAGCTGTGCGTGACGTTGGCGGTCGGCGACATGCCTTGGAAGTAGTAGTTGGCCTGCTCCTGGGAACTCGCGCCGTTGGCCAGGTAGGCGTAGCCGCGGTAGTCGGCTTCCGCGACCGCGTAGGTGAAGCCCTGCGGGGCGTTGACCTGCACCACGAGTTGGCAGTTCTTGCGGAAGTCGATGGGAGACGCGCCCACCCCGACCTGGGCGAGGTATTTGCTGTAGGTCACGGTGAAAGCAGTGTCGTCGGGCGAGACCGCGATGTTGGCCGTGCCGGCCGGGCAGCCGGAGCCGTTGAGCGTGACGAGGCCGACGGTGAAGCCGGGCGTATTGTCCAGGGCCCGCGCCTGTGCGGGGCCGCCCATGAGCATGGACGAGGCGAGCAGTGGGACGGCTGCTCCGAGGATGGTGAGCAGGCGGCGCATGAGGGTTCCCTTCGGCAGATATGTCATGTGCATGACGTTGGGTTCACTCTAGGCGTCACTGAGTGGATAGGAAGCGCTACTTTCAGCCATGCCTTGCGCGGCCCGCGGAAGGCGCCGTTCGCGCCCTGATGGATCCAGCGCTCACGCCTAACTCACAGGCGGGCACGCCATCCATCAGCGGGCATGGCCTTCCGGCCGGCCAGCGGGGGCACGGTCTGACCTCAGAACTCGCGGTGGTTCCGGGATGGAGGTGCTCATCTGCTGGCGGCCACGGACCGTAGTCTCTCTTGTGGCCCGATAAGTCTCATCAGGGTGCGGGACTTGCGGATCTGCGGGGAGGCCAGCCCGCTGTTCTGGCTCGCGAAGCGGCCTGCGGGTGTCGCCGCTCTCGTAAGACTGACCCCCAGGTGATCCCGCAGAATTGACCCCCCCTTGATCATCTGGAGGGTGCTGAAAGTGGAGGACTGGGCCGAGATACGCCGTCTGCATCGAGCGGAGGGCGTGCCCATCAAGGAGATCGCGCGGCGGCTGGGGGTGGCCCGGAACACGGTGCGGGCCGCGTTGAACGCGGACCTGCCGCCGGGTTCCAGCGAGCCCTGCGGGGGCATCTCGCGGACGCCTACGAGCCGCAGATGCGGGCCCTGCTGCAGGAGTGGCTCACGATGCCGGCCCCGGTGATCGCCGCGCGGATCGGCTGGCCGTACTCGTTGGCGCCGCTTCGCAAACCGACGCTCGAACCTCAACAACGCGCTTGCCTGGTCCGCTGCCCGCTGCCCGCTGCCCGCTGCCCGCTGGACCAGGCTATCGCCGCCCGGGCGAGCGTCATCTATGTCGAAGAGCTCCGCTCCTTGGAGGCCAAGGGCATGGGCCGCACCATCAACACGCGCATGTCCCAACAGGTACGCGGACAGATCGTGGACTGTATGCGACACGTGGCAGCCGAGGTGGGTATCGCCGTGGTCACCGTCCCGGCCCGCGACACCTCCCAGCGCTGCCCCCGGTGCCTCACCCCGCTGCGGCACCGCAAAGCCCCCGACCGGCCCACCACCGCGGGCTGGAAATGGGCCCTGCGCCCATCGTGCGGCTGGCAGGGCGACCGCGACCAAGGGGCCTGGAAGCGCATCGCCGCACGCGGCCTCACCCACCAGAGCAAAGCCGTTACCGACCGCACCAGCGGGGCCATGGCCATTCGCACGGTCGTGGACAAACTCGAAATAGGCGCGGTCATCACACCCACGCCCAAGACCGGGTGGGACCGGTCCAAGACCAGACCCACCCGGCACAAGCCCACCCGTCCGACGCCCGTCCGACGCCGGACACCCTCCCCAGCACGACCCAACGGTGGTGCCGGCCAGCGTCGGGAGGGACACGCTCACACGGACCGGACCCCGCTGCCCCGCGCAGCCGATCGGTACCAGGGCGTGACGACGATCAGCACACCCACCAACCGGCACAGACCGCGAGGAGCAGCACTGGGCGCAGGATTCCACCTGCACGCTCACGCTACCGCCCCACGGTGGGAACACATCCTCAAACCAGACACCACTGACACAGGATCATTAAGCTGATCTGCGGCCCAGCGGTTCTTCGAAGTGCGCCGGGGGCGGGAGAATGTGGGCGTGCTCCGGCTGCTTGTGGTGTTCGCACGTCGGGCTGCCGGGCGATGGTGGTGTCCGTCTCGGCTGACACCGATGTCTCTGTGATGCCTTGGAGCTCGTTGATCAGCGTGGTGTTGGGAGCTCGCCACGGGAACCGTGGAGTGTTGCTTCGAGCACGAGCGTCAGAATCCTGCCCGGCGGACTCGTGGTGGCCGGGACAGGAGCTGTCCCAACTCCTGGGCCCAGTCCAGCAGCTGTTGATGGCCATCGGCGGTCATGGAAGCTCCGGCTGGCCACGAAGGTCCCCGCTGCGGTGATTACGGCGGCCACGTGGGTGTCCTTGTGGGTGCCGACACCCAGCACGCGATCTCGACGACACAGGGGGACCGCTTAGCGCGGAAGCTTCTGAACCTTCATACCGGACATGTCCTGCCCAGGGGTGTTGGTGCAGGCGTAGTCGCCCGGGCCGTTCGTGTAGGCCAGTCCCAGGCAGCGACCCATGGCCTGCTGCCCGTAAGCGTTGGGGTGGATCGTCTCCTCGACGTTGCCCTGGATGAGAGCGGCCGAGCGGACCCACTCGGAGCGTGTCGCGGAAGGTCCGCCGTCGCCGACCAGCGAGGTCGACAGAGAGCAGGCCTCCCGCCCCTGGAGGGCGTTGTGCATGTCGAGGAAGTCAGCACGGTGGGCCCGGGCCGTGTCGTGCATCAGGGTCGCGAACTCAGGGGCGAGCTGGTCTCGCGCCCAGTCGGCGTCGGTGTTCCACATCGGGCATCCACCCTCGGACATCCGACTGGACCCGGCTTCGGGGTATCGGATCTCGGAGCCGCGCGGGAAAGGCGACGGATTGGCCTGCAGGACGATCCGGTAGCTGTCAGGGGCGTAGCCGGCGCTCTCCATGACGCGGTGGATATCGTCCAGTACCGCACCGACGCGTGTCTTGACCATCGCGGTGTTCTCCTCCACCTGCCGCTGGGCGCTGTCGCGGCAGTGGAGCGGCAGGAAACTGGGTGAGGTGATGTAGGCGCTGAAGCACTTGGCGATGATCTCACCGAAGCCCAGATCGTTGCCGCCGATCGAGACGGCGATCATCCTCACCTGGGTCCTGTGCGCGATAGCGGACAGTTGGTCGTCTTCGGGTGCCTCCCCGCGGAAGCTCTGTCCGCCGGACGCGCTGCTGAGGAGGTTCACGGACTTCGTGGCCGAGCAGGCAAGGTTGATCTTCTGGTCAACTACCACAGGCGTACTGCGGATCTCCGAGACATCAGAGCGATAGCAGTTGTTGTCGTAGGAGGTTCCATACACGCGGTGGGCGTCGTATCCCGACTGGCTCCAGGCGCGGTCGGTGCCGTTGCGGTCACTGAGGAGCGAGGTCGAGTTGCCTAACCAACGGCCGCCGTTCCCGGCGATGTAGCTGTCGCCCAGCGACACTATGGAGCTGGGCCGGTCATCAGCTGCGGCAGGAGCCGGTACCGTTACGGCCGCAGCGGAGACGACGAGGGATGCGACCACGGCGATCTGGTGGGAGAGCCTCATAACTCCAGCCTTTGGATGAGTATGTGTAGAGAGATTTCCGCCCATGCCAGCGGCTTTATCAGCGCAGTGAGTTGACACCGTGTTGAGTGGCCAGGCGTCGTGCCTCAGCCAACTAGTTTGGTGAACCCCTGCCGAAGCGACCAGTGGCCCGGGCATTACGAACGCGATGGGTAGGTGGCCAGCGTCCGGATCGGCTTCCCGGGAAGGACTCTGACTACGAGTCAGAACTTACAGTCTCGCACCGGCGCTGGAGACCGTCAGATAGTCGATGGTCGATCAGGACGAAGGTAGGAGCGGGCTTGATTCAAGGGCTCCGCGCGAGCCCGACCGCCCAGGGGCGTTTCAAAGTCCCGGTGTTCACGTGAGTCGGCAGATCAGCGGGGCCCGGAGGGTCCGGGTCGGCCCGTTACGTATGCATCGAAGCTCCAGTTGAACGAGGTGACCTTGCCAAGTCGCCTTGATCCGCTGGAGCTTCGATGTGCCGCCAGTCTGCCACCGTCTGGCTCGTCAAGTCGCCCGCTCTGGAGGATGTGGCGGGGCTCTCGCTGGCGGGGAGGCTGCGGGCGCTGCCCGATCCGCGTCGGCTGCGCGGCGTGCGTCACCCGTTCGTGGCGGTGCTGCTGGTTGCCGCCTCGGCGATGGTCGTCGGCGCACGCTCGTACGCGGCGATCGGCCAGTGGTCTGCGAGTGCTCCGCAGCACGCTCTGGCGCGGCTGGGCGCTCGTGCGGCGGGCGCGTTGGGGGTACGCGTCGCTCCGAGCGCCGCCACGATCCGACGGATCGTCAACCTGATCTGTCCCGCCGGCCTGGCCGATCTGACCGGTGCTGATCCCGGCGGTGCGCACTCGGTGGCCGTGGACGGGAAGGCCGCCCGCGGCTCCCGGCACGGCGAGGTGCCCGCGGCCCACCTGCTGGCCGCGATGACCGGCCACGGCCGCACCATCACCCAGCTGCGGGTCCCAGACAAGACCAACGAAATCACCTGCTTCACCGCGCTGCTGAAGCCCTTCGACCTGACCGGCGTCACTGTCACCGCCGACTCCCTGCACACCCAACGCACCCACGCGCGCTTCCTCGTCGAGGAGAACAAGGCCCACTACCTGCTCGTGGTCAAGGCCAACCAGCCCGAGCTGCACCGCCGACTGCGGTCACTGCCGTGGAAGGACGTCACCGCGAGGCGCTACGTTCGATGACATGAAGTGCGGGTGCGCCTGTCGTGGCCACGGTGGGCGGGTCGGTCGTGTGGCGGTGCGGCGCTCGGTGTCGGTCCTGCTGGCCGCCTGTCTGAGCGGGGCCGGGCTGACCTTGCTGACGGCCGTATAGGCCGCGGCCAGCACCCCGGTACTTGGGCAGCCCAGGGCCAGCGCGGCCGCGACCAGCAGCTGGCTGCGGGCTCGATCGACCGGGCGGCAGAGCGGATTGGGGTCCTGCCCGACGGCGCGCCGCAGCTGGCGTACCCAGGACCGTGCGGACCGAAGTGTGCTGGTGCGGGGCGGATGTGGTGGACACGGCGGGTCTCCTCGTTGCCGGAGGGTCCTTTCCCGGCAAACGGGATCAGTTCGTTATCACACAAAGCCCCCTGGTTACTGACCTCCTAGGCCCACTCCAGATCCGTGACGTGCAGCGGCGCATCCAGCAACTTCGCCTGCATGCAGGACAATTACCCCCGTTGGCAGATTGCCGAACTGTAGCGGACCAGTCGATCTCCAACTGAAGAGACTGGGTTACTTCAAGAGAGTTCAGGCGCTGTAATCGATAATCCCCGTACCAGAAATCGAGAATCGGGGGCCCGGCCTGATGTACTTCTTTTAATCCGGCTTGATGCCTCTCTTATTTGCTCGTTCCTCCGCTAGCCCCTTCCCATATTTCTGCACGGCAGGTTTCAGTACTTCGGGCATGGAAGTTCCCATTATTTGCGTGTCAATATCCTTCGTCCGCGCCGCCAGTCTACGTGTCTTGAGGTTTTTAAGGCCTACAGTGTCAAGGGCTCTCGATAGCTTACTTGGACGCACCCCCCTGGCAAGGGACCCCACATGCTGCCCAGTCCGTATGACAGCCTCTAAATCGCGCGCGGTCTCCTTGCGTTCTTTGGCCAGTTTAGGTTTCTGGTTCTTGACCACCTTGGCCAACTGGTTCAGTCTGTCTCGATTATTATCCTTCCCTAGTACCTCGGATCGAGTTGTTTCGTCAATGAGTCCCACCCGAAGCGCTTTATCGGCGTACTTCATTACTTCGCTCAGGTAGGGGGGCTCTGATTTTGGATCCTTGACGAACCCTAATTGAAGGATATCGTCCGCGACCCGAGTCGCCTCGTTGATGCGGTCTAGTTTTCCCTTTAGCTTTGTCGTTTGCAGGCGGAAGCGACCTTCCAGTGTAGGTTCTTCCGGTGGAGGCTTTTGCTTGTTCCCTGGCTGCTCCGGCATAGCTTCCCGCCCTTCTCTTGTCGCTTTCCGTGGTGCTGCACGCGTGGCAGTGATTCCCTTAATTGTGAATCGCGATACTCTGGCATTGATTTTTAACGGTTGCACGCTGTCTTCGATATAGGAAACGGCCGGAGTGCGTATTGTCGTGCGTACTTGGCGCCCCTTTTCGTGCGCACGTGCACCGAGTCCACGATCACGTGCGACACATCGAGCGCGTCTGCGGCGACCAGGCGCTCAAGGATCACCCGCCGCAGCCGGTCCCACAGCCCGGCCCTGGTCCAGATCGTGAACCTGCGGTGCACCGTCGACTTCGACAGCCCGAAGCACGGCGGCAGATGCCCAGGGTGCTTCAAAGTCTCGGGGATCGTGTAGACCGGCTGGTCAGGTATGTTCAGGAGGTCCAGCGGGCTGTTGAAGGGATCGTACGAGGCGTGGCGAAGGCCGGTGGCGATGTTGCGGTGCCCGTGCTGCCGCAGCGTGTTGATCGCCAGGTTGCGCAGGGTCGCCATGTTCTCGGGGCCGTGGCCGGTGTGGATCTTCGAGGCGTTCTCGGCGAAGGTGGTGTCGCGGACGAAGTGCGGGCGGTTCTCGATGATCCACTGCGATCTGGCGATCTGGCGATCTGGCCGAGGCGCTGGGGCGAGGCCTGATGTGAGGTCAAGTCCGTGATCGTGTAGACGGTCTGGCGGCTGACGGTGGCGGTCTTGAGGTCGGTGCGGTATCGCGGGATGCGCACGGCCTGGACGGCGTGGGGAAAGCTCAGGTCGAGGCCGGTGATGGTGAGTGCCCTGGTCGCGCGGGTCTCCTTGCGGCCGTGGCCGGCCTCGCGGTTGTAGCGCCTCGCGGTGACGTCCTTCCGCGCCGAAGCGAGGTTCTCCTCCAGCAGCGCGGCGAACGGCAGACTGTCAGGTGCGGTCATCGTGTTGGTCTCCTCTTCGTGACGTCAGACATCTCGAAGGATCAACCAGTGGCCGTTCTACGTTCTCAGGCAACACCCGCTACCGGACGAAACCCCCGGAACGGGTGGAACCCGTACACCACTTCCCTGGACGCAAACCACACCGGTAACGGCGTGGTGCCAAGCTCAGGGGAAAGCCCAAGGACTCCCGTTCCATCCGGGAGTTACCGGCAAGGGGAAGACCGGACGGGTGAACGCAAGTGAACTCCCGATGATGCCTCGTGATCCCAAGCCCCGCCGATGGAAAGCACCAGCGGGGTGCATGGCTGGCCGCTGAGAAGCGGCAGGCGCTGGCCGGTAGAGGTCACTCCAGCCAGGTGGACACCGCCGCCTCGGGGTATAGGGAGCACCCACCCCGGTCGCATCTCACTCGTGTGGAACGTGGAAACCCCGTTGGGGTCCGGGCCGTCGTGGCTCGGTCGGCCGACCGTGAGGAAGGCTCAACTCCCCAGCGGGAACAGGACGGCCCAAGAAGCCAACGCCGGAAGCCGAAAGGAAAACGGGAACCCGGGGCAGCATGATCGGCCTCTCCGCCGGTCGCCCCGCATAACCGTCCGGATACAGGCTGCTGCCTGGACCCGAAAGGGTGCTGACGTGGGCCGGGTGAGCCTGTGCGGACTCACTGGACAACGACGACGGAACCGAGGGACAAGTTGGACACCATGACGGATGCGGACGGAGCGGCCTCGGCCGTCCCGGCCGCCGCCGCGACGGTGAACGGACCCGAGGGCGAAGACCTGGGCTGGGTGTCGATCGACTGGCGCCGGGCCGAGGAGGACGTACGGCGTCTGCGGCAGAGAATCTTCACGGCATCGCGGGCAGGGGACCTCAAGAAGGTCCGCAACTTGCAGAAGCTGATGCTCCGTTCCCGTTCGAACACGCTCCTGAGTGTGCGGCGGGTCACGGAGATCAACGCTGGACGCGCGACGGCGGGAGTCGACGGGAAGGTGGTGCTGCTTCCCCAGTCAAAGGCCGCGCTGGCCCCCTGGGTCCGGCACCAGGCCCGACCCTGGACTCCCAAGCCCGTCAAGCGGGTGTTCATCCCCAAGCCGGGGACAGCGAAGAAGCGCGGCCTCGGGATTCCCGTGATCGTCGACCGGTGCCTTCAGGCTATGGCACTGGGCGCACTGGAACCCGAGTGGGAAGCGCGGTTCGAGCCGAAGTCGTACGGCTTCCGGCCCGGCCGCGGCTGTCACGACGCGATCGGGGCCATCTACTCCACGCTGAACGGGAAGAATCCGCAGCGTGTGTGGGTGCTCGACGCGGACCTGACGGCGGCGTTCGACCGTATCGACCACGCCCGGCTGATGGCCGCGCTCGGCACCTTCCCCGCCCGGGGACTGGTCCGGCAGTGGCTGAAGGCCGGGGGCGTGGATCGAGGTCGATTCGCCCCGACCGAGGAGGGAACTCCGCAGGGAGGGGTGATCAGCCCGTTGCTCTTCAACGTGGCCCTGCACGGGATGGAGGAAGCCGCAGGGGTCAGCTACTACACCGCCGGCCGAGACGCCGGCAGTGCGCAGAGCGGAAGTCCCGTGCTGGTGCGGTACGCAGACGATTTCGTCGCGATGTGCACCAGTCGTGAGCAGGCCGAAGTGGTCAAGGAACGGCTGGCCGCATGGCTGACGCCCAGGGGGCTCGCCTTCCACGAGGACAAGACAAGCATCGTCCACGCGGAGGTCGGGTTCGACTTCCTGGGATTCAACGTCCGCCGGTATCACGGCAAACTGCTGATCAAGCCGAGCACAGCGGCACAACGACGGATCCGGGAACGGCTGCACGCCGAGATGCTGGCCCTGCGAGGGGCCAACGCTGCGGCCGTGCTCAAGAAGATCAACCCCATCGTGCGGGGCTGGTCGGCCTACTACCGGACGGTGGTGTCCAGCGAGATCTTCACGGCGCTGGACAACTACATGTGGACGCTCGCCTACAAGTAGGCCAAGCACAGCCACCCGAACAAGCCGAAGCACTGGGTCTCCAGCAAGTACTTCGGCCGGTTCAACAAGGCCAGGAAGGACCGGTGGGTGTTCGGCGACCGCGACAGCGGTGCCTACCTGCTCAAGTTCTCCTGGACGAAGATCGTCCGGCACCAGTTGGTCAAGGGCAGGGCGTCTCCGGACGACCCAGCCCTGGAGTCGTACTGGGCCGAGCGGCGTCGCAAGGGACCGCCTCCGCCGGTCGACGGCATCACCGTGCGCCTGCTTCAGGCCCAGCACGGTCGTTGCCCGGTCTGCGGAGGGTTCCTGCTGCACGCCGACCACCCGCCGCGAAGCCCCCACGAATGGGAGTCATGGCGGGCCGTCATCAGGAAGGCGATCTCCAAGCAGTACGTCGCATTCCTGTGCGGAAGCACGCCGGGCGATCAACGAATCCGTCTTCTCCACACCAGTGTCAACGGCGGAAGGGAGCCGCCGAGCTGACGAGTCCAGTACTTCGCCTGCCCGCGAGCCCATGGGGCTTGCTTGAGCCGTGTGCGGTGAACAGCTGCTTGCACGGTTCTGAGGGGGCGGCGACGCAGCAATGCGTCCCCGCTACCCGACTGGTGATCGGGCTCGAACGATCGGCGATCGACACCCTGGTCGAACGCACGACCCGATTCACGGTGCTCGTCCACCTGCCCCGCCAGGACGGCTGCGGCCTTGTTCCCCGCACCAAAAACGGGCCACCCACTGGCCGGCTACGGCGCCATGACGATGGTAGAAGGACACACTTGCAACGACCATCGGCACCTGCCCGAGCAACTATGGCGATCGCTGACGTGGGACCGCGGCAAGGAACTGTCGGCACACGCCCAGTTCACGATCGAGACCGGCGTCCCGGTCTACTTCGCCGACCCGCACAGCCCATGGCAGCGCGGCACCAACGAGAACACGAACGGCCTGCTCCGCCAGTACTTCCCGAAAGGCACCGACCTGTCCCGGTGGACGGCTGAGGAGATCGAAGCGGTTGCTGCCACGCTCACAGCCGACCCCGCAAGAGCCTCGACTGGAAGACTCCCGCCGAAGCCCTCAACGACCACCTACTATCGATCCAACAACTCGGTGTTGCGACCACTGGTTGAATCCGCCTCGCGAACCCGCGTCCGGGTGGTGCACCAGTTCCTTCGGCGCGCGTGGGCGGGCGGCCCTCGTGGTCGTGCTGCCACAGGCCCATGTCCAGTGCGTTGAGGACGAGTTGGGCCTCCTTTGATGTTGTGGCGGACCAGCCGAGGATGCGGCGCGAGAAGGTGTCCACGACGAAGGCGACGTAGACGACGCCCGCCCAGGTGGCGATGTGGGTGAGGTCGGCGACCCAGCATCGGTTCGAGGCGGTGGCCACGAACTCGCGGTCCGCCAGGTCCGGAGCACGCTCGGCGCCCGGGTCGGCGATCGTGGTGATCACCTTCTTGCCGCGCACGGCGCTGGCGATGCCGATCTCGCGTGTCAGGCGCTTGATGGTGCAGCGGGCCACCGCGTGTCCCTGCCGGCTCAGCTCCCGCCAGATCTTCCGGGCCCCTTAGACACGGTAGTTGGCGTCGTGCACCCGCTGGATCAAGGTCTTGAGTTCGTCGTCTCGCACGGAACGGGCGCAGGGTTCGGTGAGGCGCTTCTTGTGGGCGTAGTAGGTGGAGGGGGCGATGCTGCACTCGTGCTCGGTGAGCACGCGGCAGATCGGCTCGACACCGCCGAAGCGGTCCCGGTGCTCGTCGATGAACGCTACGAGCGTAGGTGTGGCCGGTCGAGCTCGGCCGCGAGGAAACTCGCCGCGGCCTTCAGGATGTCGTTGGCCCGCTTGAGTTCGGCGATCTCCTTCTTCATCGCCTTTGATCTGCGCGGACTCCTCCGTGGTCGTCCCCGGACGCTGCCTGGAGTGGACCTGGTCCCGACGCACCCAGTTGCGCGGCGTCTCGGCGGAGCCGATGCCCAGCTTCTGCGCGACGGCCCGCGATGCGGCCGACTCGTTCGGGTAGTCACCGAGGACCTCGGCGACCATGCGCACCGCACGACAGCGCAGCCAAGGCGGGTAGGAGGAAGGACGTGCCATGACTCGAAGTCCTTACACGAAATCGAGTCCCCACCGAACCCGGGGCGGTTCAAGCAGCATCCTTGCCTGGTCTGCGCGCTGCCGCGGACGCCTCCTCAGCTCGTCCAGGACTTGAGCTGAGCGGCGACCTCCCGCACAGGAAGGCCGTCCCGCGCTGCGCGCGCGAGCGGGAGGACGGTGTCCAGTCCGGGGCTGACCGGCAGGTTGCAGGCCGCTAGGTACGCGGCGGTGACGGTGGCCGCGTACAGCAGACTGCGCACCTCCAGCGAGGGGTTCCTGGCCAGCTCGCACAGCAGCGCTGCAGCCTTGTGGTGCGGCTCGGGGTAGACCTCGTGGTCCAGGATCTCCGCGCGGTGCCTGGTCTCCGCCGCGACTGGAACGCCGTAGTCGACGACCTGCGGGTCCCCGGGGATTTGCTGGGCAACGGCCAGGATCCACGCGAGATCGACCTTCAGGTTCACGCGGCGTTCCTTGGCGCGTCCGCCGCCGCCCGGGCGCCGAGACCCGGGTACCGGTCCTCACCGAACTCCGCCTCGAACTCCGCAGCATAGGACGCCAGGAATGCCTGGGCGGCGGCCATGAACGCAGCACGCGACTCATTCACGTCCTGCTCGATCAGATCGGCCACGTACCCCTGCAGGCTCAGGCCCCGCCGCTTGGCCCGATCCTCGGCAGCCGCCCGCGTACTGTCATCCAGTCGGATGTTGGTCTGCTTGCTCATATCTCGAGCATAGCTAGCACTTGATACCACCGCATAGCAAACGGCGAAACACCCGATCCCCGACGCGGGTCCGGCGAACGGGATCGCCGCCCCGGACAGGCCTTGGGCGGCCTGCAGCCCGGCCGCTTCTACCTGATCGCCGGAGCCCCCGAGGCTGGCGCCAGCCCTCCTAGCCTCCTGTGCCGCCCTTACCACACCGCCCTCGACCTCCACCTGTCTGTCCTGTACGCGGCCCACAGCCTGACCCGCGAAGACGTCGCGATGCAATCGGGTGCGCCCCAAGAGGACGGCCCCAAGCGCGCGGGTCTCTGGTGATCGTCGGCTCGTGGCCGGGCGCAGTCGGACCGGCGGTTCCAGGGGCGGGGTCGGCGGCTGGTGGCGGGCGGACGCGGCGTGGAGCGTGGACCGGCTGAGCTACGGGGTGAGGTCGGTCCGCGTGTGCGAGGCAGCAGCCAGAGTGGCAGCTTGATCAGATCTTCCGGGGAGGCGCCCGCCCTGGGACAGGTTCACCGCCCGGCGTGAGCCTGTCCACGGCTCGTGACAGGGTCTGGGCGATCTCGTCGGCGGTCTCTCGCGGGGAGACGGCGGCCTGCTCGGCCACCTTCGACACGGCTTCGGCGGGAAGCGCCGCAACGGCCTCGCCTGGGTGCGGTATGACCGTGGCCCCCGCTTGGCGGGGGCACGGTTGCTGTGGGGTTTGGGGTGGGGGTTAGAGGAGGTGGGCGGTGCTGGCGGTGTGGTTGGTGTCGCCGTTGTAGGTGGCGGTGTAGGTGAGTATTCCAGCCATCTTGCTGCAATTTTCTGCAAGAATTTGCACCTGTGGGTAGGCTCCTGCCATCCAATGGACGACAGTGCATGACTGCCCATCAGACTGCCTGTCTCCCACGATTGGAGAGGAATCGCCTGTGCTACGCCGCCTGCTCGTTCTGCTCTGCGCCATACCGCTACTCCTGGCAGCCGCCTCCAGCGCCAACGCCTCGATCCCACCCCACTACCGGATCGGAACCCCCGATCTGAACGCCTACTGCGCCTCGCGGGGTGACACAGCCGCAGTCCTCGACGGCCCGACCGCGTACGACTGGCACTGCGTCACTTCCCAAGGCGCACGGTCCCGGATCTACTTCGACGTTGCCTGCCAGCAGCAGTACGGGCAGGGCAACACGACGGATCGCATTGAGAATTTCTACGATCCCACCTCTGTGTCCTGCTGGCGGGTGGCATCGCTGGTCTACGTGCCCCCCAATCTGGCGGCCTACTGCCAGCGGGCGTTACATCATGATGGAGTGGTGCTGACCGGGGCGACCGTCTATGACTGGCACTGCGTGGACTACAGCCGCGCCGGAGCGAGCCTGTACGGCATCAGCATGCCCGATGTGTGCATCTGGTCATCCGGCGGCTACCGCGCTGTCGACCGTTTCGTTGACTTCTACGCCCCGAACTCCTGGCGGTGCTTCATGTGAACACCCAGGGGGTGATGGCGCTCTCTGAGTGGACGTTAAGCCCGTTTCTGGTAGCGGCCTCGTCCGGGTTGGGTGAGGAAGCATTGGCGAGTGAGGCGTCCGAGGGCGGCTGCGGGTGATGTTGACGGACGCCTCGTCGGTGGGCACGCCCGTGAGAACCGCCGCTGACATGTGGCATCGATCGAGACGGATCGGAAGGCGGTGACCAGCGTGCACGAACGCCGCTACCGCTCGGACACCACCGACGCCGAGTGTGCCCTGGAGCCCCTGCCACCTGTTCCGGCCTGCCGTACCGTCCGCGGCGGCCGCCCGGAGGCGCATCCGCGACGCGAGATCATGGACGCGATCTTGTACATCGTCGACAACGGTGCGAAATGGCGCTCGCTCTCACGAGGGTCGAGCGCAGGCCGACTCGTTCAGGCTGGCTGCTGTGCTGTCGGCTCTTACGGCTTGTCTTCTGCTCGTCCGCCCCGATGCTCTGCACCAGGTCGCCGTCGGCTGGTAGGCAGCCGACGGCGACCTGTGCTGTGGCAGGGAGGTGTATGGGCCACGCAGGCGAGCGCGCCGAAGCTGCATTCGGCGGGATCCCTCAGTAGGGCTTGTCGCCGCTGATGTTGCCCCCAGGCCCGTAGCGGGCCACGACGTACCACTGGTACAGCTGACCGGGGGCTTGCAGGTGGCCGTCCGCTGGGCAACCCGTGCTTCCCCGCGGGGAGCAGGTGTCGCTGACGGTTGTGCCCTTCACCGGGGCCTCCGCCACGGCGATGCCGATGCTGGTAGTGGCCCGCCAGACCATCTGGGTGTAATGGCCGACTTCGCCGTTCAGAGTACTGTTCGCTTCCCGGAGCTGAGCCGCAGTGGGGAACCTCCCGCTGTCGGCCTCGAGGAGGAGTGCATAGGCGGACTTCTCCGCGGCCCAGCGCTCGGCGGCCTCGGTCATGACCCTGCGCCGCGTCGCGGCTACCTCGGCGGTCCCGTTCGCGTCGTCGGCGGTGACGGTGACGGTGAAGTAGGCGAGA
The DNA here is from genome assembly GCF_041262605.1 of Kitasatospora sp. GAS1066B. Taxonomy (NCBI): domain Bacteria; kingdom Bacillati; phylum Actinomycetota; class Actinomycetes; order Kitasatosporales; family Streptomycetaceae; genus Kitasatospora; species Kitasatospora sp. GAS1066B. The sequence continues at coordinate 41,700 of NZ_JBGCCO010000036.1, read as the reverse complement.
TTCTCCCCGGTGTATCCAGTGACGGTCCGACCCTCCGAGTCGGCATAGGCGACAGTGCGTTGGGTCTGTGTGGAGTGCACCAGACCCCCATCGCGCAGGGCCAGGCTGTCAGCCCATGCCTGAGCCTGGGCATCCAGCGTGAGGGACTCCCGCAGCGCGGGCAGCGGGGCGCGGGAACTCTCGTTCACGACCGCGGGAACGCTCGCCCGCTCGGTGTTGTGCACGGCGATGGCCCCCGTCCGGTCGTCCGGCTCGGCATGAGCCCCCTGGGCCGGCAGGCTGAGGGCGGGAAGGACGGCAGCGATGCCGAGGCCGGCGGCGGTCAGACGGATGCGAGAGGACATCACGGGCTCCGAGGATCGTCAGGACGCGGCCGAGCAGTGCGAACCGCGATATTCGGTGGGGGAGACGGACTGGACAGCGTCTGCTGGCCGATGGCTGTGCTCGTAGAGACATGTCGGTCGCGCCTGTCTGACGCCCAGCCCGCATGTTGGATCACCCGATAGGTGCAGTGATGACGGCCGCGCCCAGAAGCCCCGCTTCCTACGCCCAGCTCAGGCCCAACTCGGCGAGCGTGGCCAGTTGCTCCTCGGTGAGCTTTGCGCGGCGGATGTTGGTGTTGGAGATCCAGATACCGAGCTTGACGGCATGGTGCCGCCCTTGCCGTCATCCAACCCGTGCCGGTGCGGGTCTTGTACTGGGCGAAGGCGGCCACGCCCCAGACGATGTGCCGGCGCTGGCGCTCCAGCCAACAGCAGCCTGGGGAACCATACGTAGTGCTGCTGCCAGGCCGGCAGGGCCCTTGGGCGCCCGCTGTTCGCGCAGGTGTAAAGGGGACCGGGTGGTGGCCGTGAAGCGGGCGTAGCCGATCAACTTCGCCGCCAGCCTCTCGCCGCCCATCGTGCCGCGGTCGACCCCGACGAACGCCCGCGCCGTCCCGCCGACGGTGTAGGTCAGCAGCCCGTCCGGGATGACCGTGCCGCCGTTGCCCTCGCCGTAGCGGTGGTAGACCTTCAGCAGGAAGTCCAGCGGCGCGCACTCGTCTCCCGCCGCCTGGGCGCCGGCCACGAACGCCACCTGCGTGCGCGTGACCGTGCTTTTGCCGTGCTCGGTCAGGCATCAGGCCGGCAGCCGCCAGGACTGCGCCAGCACCACGCCCTCAACCAGGACCTCGCCCTTCGGGGCTTTCCCCGCTTTGTCTCCCCGCGGGCCGGCCCAGTGGGGCAAGACGGGGATATCTTCCCCACAGCCTCGGCAACCGGCCCGCAGGGCGAGCCGTACCAGGCGGAAGCCCAAGGAGGAGACGATGCCGGTCCTGCGAGACAAGGAATTCCTGACGGAATACCTGAAGTTCACCATCGCCATGGTCGGCCAGTTCGGCGAAACCGTCCCTGAGGCCCGCCCGGAAGGCGGCCCGCCCCGAGGACGGCCGCGCCCGGACGCCATGCCGCCCCCGGTCATCATCCCCGAGCACCGGGTCGAAGCGTTCATGAAGGCCCTGCACAACTTCGTCCACAGTGAGGGCCTCCGATACGGCTACCGGCCCTCCACCGCCGTCGTCCAGCAAGGCATCCCCGACCAAGGATTCGGCTCGCAATTCGATCAGAGGAACTGGACGACGACCTACACAGTCCCCCCGGGCCCTCTGGAGGCGGACCCAACAGCGGTCCATTGCTCCATCGGCGCTCTGCACGAGTGGTTCCACTTGGAACTGGAGCAGGACCTGGCCCGGCTACAACTCGCCGAAGGACTGACGGCCAAGGACACCCAGACCACTCTCAGCTACATCGACTCCCCCGAGACCCTCTTCCCCCTGCCGACCATCGAAGCGGCTCTGCGGCAACCTCCCCTCGATGCCGGGGAGAAGAAGGCCCTGCGGGGCCACTACGAAGGGACCTACGGAGGGACCCGGCGCCAACTCGGCCTCGACCGATGGCGGCCTCAGCTGATGGAGGACAGCCCGCACACACGGTGGCTGGTCAAGCAAACGGACCCGGCGCTACGCGACATCGAGCGCAGGAAGGAAGCCCTCCTACGACTTGAGGAAGTCGTCGCGCTGATCAACATGTTCAACAGGTACCCTCCCGCAGTCAGGCTGAAGCACCCGTTCGATACCAAGGACCTGTCGCCGGAGCAGCAGAAATACGCCGCGGAGCTCTACGCGCCGCTGGCGGAAGAGAGGGACCCCGTCAAGAAGGTCGAGCATCTGGGCAGGTACTTGACGGTGATGGGAAAAATCCTCGGACAGAAGTACTTCGAGGCATACAACGCCTACGTCTCCGGAAGCACCCAAGAGCGCTACGCCCGGGGAGGAGAAGCGCTCTACCACCAGGTCCTGGGCTTCGCGCCGACCGGCGCGCGTGTGAGCATCCCGGAAACGCGCGCATGGGACGGCCAGGCGCTCAAGGCCCTTGAGGACGCCGGCCCGATGTCCGTGACCTTCCATTCGCCCAGGAAGGTGAAGCCCGGGCTCGAAGCCGGACCGCACCCGGCGATCGTCGACTTCCTCCTCGCCTGCCACGATGCCGTCGTACGCAAGCGCAGCAAGAACCTGGCCGTGGAGGCCGCGCTGACCGTCGCACGCAAGAAGGCAGCACCTTCCCCGGTGGCCCGCCAGCAGGACGCCGACACACACGCCCCCAACACCGCCCGCCGCTCTCCGCCACCTCATCTCCCACCGCCGGACCCCCCGCACCGCAGGCATGGAGTCCCCCCGCGATAGCTTGCTCCGTTGCGTTTTGCTCCGCTGCGCTCGGCCTCGGCCCGTCCCGGTCGTCCAGCCGCTCCACTACCTCGTCCCGGACTCGGCGAAGCCCCGTCAACCGTCGTCCTCGGATCTCCTCGGCATGCGTGCGGGCCGTGCCGTTGCCCTCGCCGTAGGAGTGGTACAGCACGGCCAGCGCGCTGCGGGACATGGAGCTGTATGAGAGCCGGCTGACCGAGAAGCAGGGCACGCTCGGGGCACGCCGAAGAAGACGCCGCTGCCGCGGCCCCCAAGCCCGCCCAGCCCAAGCGGCGCAAGCCGGTCCCCTCGAAGAGCGCCAACGCGGGGATCTGGGGGCCTGACCGAGCTCGGCCTGGACGCCGCCGCGGCGACCCTGCCGGTTGGCCGGAAGATGGGCACCGCGGGCCCACTTCAGTGGTGCCGCGCGTCCGGCTTGCCGGAGCATGACGCCAGCCGCCCGCCACCCCGATCCGAGCTGGTTGCGGAAGCCATCCGCTCGCTGAGCGGTTTCAGCGCACGCTCTGCGAACGGAACCGGTGGGGGTGGGTGGGGTGAATGGTGCGTCCGGTGGGCGGGCGTGGCGCAGGACCGAACGACCCAGGGAAACCTTGATCGTTCTCAAGTTCGCCATGGCGCACTTGGCCTGGAGCCACCTGCGACCAGCCTACAGAGCCCGCCGGTCCTCGGGTTCAGAAAACGGGTTGCAACGGGTGACGCCGTTCGCGCCGGTGGCGCGCAGCTGCCGTTGTTGGCGTCGCGGGGAAGGCCCAGTTCTCCGGGCCCACCTCGGTATGTCTCCCGAGGCAGGAGCTCGCATGGGGAGCGGAAAATAGGTGTACGCCGGGGATGAGCGGCTGGCTCACAGACCGGGTAGTCCGTGGCTTGCCGGGTTTGGCTCGCTGGATATGGACAAGGAGGCGGCGAGCCGTGACGGATATCGACTACCTAGAGGACGGGAATATATTTCCGCGTGAGCTGCTGACAGGTTTGGACCGCATGTCAGTCGCCGGTCGTACGCAGGACTACCTCCCGTCCGCGGCGCCTCAGTACTTGGGCGCCGCGGGCCAGAGCGCTATTGCCGCGCTACGGATGCCGTTCTTAGGGCCGCTGAGCGCGGCTGTTGGCTTTGTCGTGGCTGCCACCCAGAACACCTCAGCCGAAGCCAGGTACACCACGAAGGAGGTCGTGGGGCTCACGAACGTCGCTCTCAACAGCACTGTCGAGATATTCTCCGAGGCCTTGGGCGACCAGCTCCGCGATCTTCGCGACCTCACGCTGATGATGAGGTCCGTCACCGGCGACAACGACCCTGTTGTCCTGCCGAGTGAAAAACGGCCTCAGCTCGACAACCCTGATGCCAAACCGATGTCGGACGAACACAACATGCGCCAGGCGCAGCAGTCCGTCAAGGATGAGAGGGTCAAGGACAGCGATATCCGGGACATAGCAATCGGGTCTGTGCTTCGGGTCAGCGAAGGTGTACTCGGCGATTCGGTGACGGTCGCCGCGACCCATGGTGGTTCAGTCGCGGGATTTATCGGGGCAAATTTCGCCCGGAACATCTACGCCGTCTGGTCCGGGCAGGGGGAACTGGAGCAGCAGCTCAAACAGATCGTCGGAGTGGAAATCAACCAAAACACCGCCATCGGTCAGTTCGCTAAACACTTCAACCAGGCGGCCAGGGATGTCGATGCTGCACGTGAGGTTGTGTTCAAGGAGCTTCAGGTGAGATTGGAGAACCCGGTCACGGGTCCTGTCACGCGCCTGCACCTTGACCGGCAGCATGGCAAGGAGCTGCTGGAGAAGTGCGGCTTCCGCCTGGCGGACGGGCGGGCGGGCGCGGCTGAAAGTGCTGAAGGCTCGGCTCTTGGACCGGAGTTCCGCCGGATCCCGACGGATGTGGACGCCCTCCAGGCAGAGCACGATGTGCAGCACAAGGCGCGCCTTGCCGGACGGCAGAAGGCCCAGGAGGGACGCGACAGGAACCTGGCGAACCTTGAGAGTGTGACCGTTGCGAACATGTTGGTCAACGAAGGTGTGGGTGCCATCCCGGTGGCGGGCCCACTTGTACTTGCCTTCAAAGATGTCGGACTCATGGTCAAAAAGACCCTGGAAGAGCGCATGAAGCAGCGTGGGGCGGTGCAGCAGACTGTCCGCGAGGGGAGTGCCGTCCTCGCCATGTCAGCTCAAAGAGCCATGTTGGCCGTCGCGGACGCTACTTCCGGAGCCGCCGTGCTCGTTCAGACCTGCTCTCAGCGCATAGAGAACTTCACAGCGCTGGAAGAGGCCGCTAACCGTGCGCGCCCGCGGGGGCCAGAAGCGAAGACGTCGGCCAACTACCAGGAGAGGACGAGAAAATCAGCCGGAACCCGGCAAACCACCCAGAGTCACGGGCTCAACTGACAGGGCGACTCTGCTTGCCGTGGACGGCAAGAGCCTGCGGGGCGTGGCCAAGGCGAACGGCCGGAAGATCCACCGGCTCGCCGCACTGGAACACGCCACCGGCCTGGTCCTGACCCAGTTGGACGCCTCACGCCAGAGCCGGCAGAGTCCAGGTGTGCGGACAACGCCAGCGAGCTGGCCATCAGGCTAGCCAAGATCCAGCAGAAGATCTCCGGAGGCTGGCGCACCGTACTCGGCGCCGAGCGCTTCTTCGACGTGCGCGGCTACCTGTCCACCCTCGCGAAGCAGGGCCGCGACCTCCTCGACGCCATCACCCGGCTCTTCGACGGCCGAGGCGCCTGGATCCCCGCCCAGCCTGACCACCAAACCGGTCACGGTCCACTATGTGCGGGACGTGACGCTGGGTGAGGACGCCTCCCGGATCCGTACCGGCCACGGAGCCCAGAACATGGCCACGTTGAGATCAATCACGATGAACTTCATGCGCAGGACAGGAAGTTCAATCGCCGACGCACGCCGCCGGCTGGCCCTCGCACCACACACAGCCCCGCTCGACCTCTTCGGCATCCCCCGTAACCTGCGTATCACGACTGAAATCCGACTTTGCATCAGCTCTGCCATCCGAGACGAGCTGGTGACCGTCCAAGCCGCCACGACGACCGGCCGGGCCAAGTGCACGGCGTGTGGAACCACCTCAACGCGGGTGCACAGCCGATACGTGCGCCGTCTTGATGACACCGCGGCGGCCAGCGCCGTGTGGTCATCGAGTTGCAGTTCGGACGGGTTCCGGCGCCAACAAGCCTACCCGCAGGCAGCGTTCGTCGAGCAGGAACCGGGCCCAACCTTCCGTCACGGACGGCGGAGCCAGGGCCTACAGACTGCTCTGAAGCAGGTGCCACCCTCATTCTCGCGGACCATACCGGCGCCCGGCTGGCGAACACGCTCGCAGCCCCGGTGAGCCGCTCTACGTTGCTGCGGCTGATACGAGTTACCCGAGAATGCACCGACTACGCCGCGCATGTTCGGTGTTGACGAGTTCGCACTGCGCACAAAGGACACAGGCTTCCGCACTGCTGCTGGTTTCTCCTACGACGAAGGCCGCTGCCGTCAGCCCTCCTTTCGTAGCTTCTCTCCTGCCTGCGGGGCGCCTTAACTTAGCTCTGCCTCCAGAGATGAGACAGGCCTTTTGGAGCAAGCCGTCACTGCACGGCAGGGGACAAGGACGTGAGGACAAGCAGTGTACGAGGGGATTGCCCACACTCGTCCGTGGATTCGCGGGGACACGCTCTACCGGCCGGTGTGTCCTTCCATAGTGCCTGCGGTGCCTTCGCTGTCACCGCGGAAGGCCCCTTCCGACAGGCCTCTGTGATCATTCCTCGTCTGGGGGAATACAGCGTGGCCAAACTCTGTGAAGGCTCGGCGGACAACAGGGCATGGTCGCATCGCGCTCAGAGGACCCTCCGCAAGGAACTCCAGCCGGGCTGGTGGCCGCGACTGTCGCACGCAGCGTTCCCTGCACGCCGTCAGCCTCCCAAGAGAGCCATCGAAAAATTGCAAGCCGATATCCTACCGACGAGGGAGCATTGACATGCTGTCAGAGAACGACAAGCCCAGCGGTGACAGCTCGGCACTACCGTCCCGTCGGACCGTGACCGCAGCCGCCGGCCTATCCGCACTTGGCGCAGTTGGCCTGATACTGGCCGGTGCCCCGGCGGCCCGAGCGGAGTCGGTCGTGACCCCGCCGAAGCAGGGTCGAACAGCTTTTTCCGAAGACTTGCCGCTGCGTGACAGTGAGGATATCCAAGGCGATATCCTCGCCGGTTTCCGCAAGGACCAGCAGTCCTTTCTGATGCTCGGATTCCAGGACACGACTACCGCCCGTGCCTGGCTCAGGCAGGTCATCCCCGAGGTCTCCACCACTCGTGATGTCGCCGCTTTCAACGCTCAGTTCAGTAAGGTCCGGCAGCAGGCCGCTGGCCGCGACCCCGGCTCGATGTCCGCGGACTGGGCAGGCCTCAGCCTCACCTATCGTGGACTGACTCTGCTGGCGGATACGGAACCCTTCCCGACCGGCGGTGGCGACGCATTTCGGCAGGGACCCGCCCAGCGGGCCAACACCGTAGGCGACACCGGCACCAGCGCCCCACAGAGCTGGCTGTTCGGCGCCGGCGACGGCCCGGTCGTCCATGCTGTTCTGACCCTGGCTTCGGACGACCCCGGGCGACTGCGCAGCACCGTCGACCGCCACCGAAGGCTTGCCAGCGATCACAACGCGTCGGTGGTCTTCGAGCAGGACGGTGCGACACTTCCGGGCCCGCTGAGGGGCCACGAGCACTTCGGTTTCGCCGACGGCGTCAGCCAGCCCGCCGTGCGCGGCTTCGACCCGGCGGACCCTGACGGCCAGAACGCCCTAGGCAGGCCGGGGACCCGGATCCTGCCGCCCGAGCTGTTCGTCGTCGGCACGGGCAGCAACCGCTCTGGTCTGCCCCGCTGGGCCACCGGCGGTTCGTTCCAGGTGATACGCCGCTTGGCCCAGGACGTCCCCGGCTGGCACGCCCAGCTCGGACCCCAGCTCGACGTGCTGAAGAAGGCCAGTGTCGCGCCCGAATCTGCCACTGACCAGTGGCTCGCTGCCCGCCTTGTGGGCCGCTGGCCCTCCGGCACCCCGATCGCCCGCTGTCCCCTGGCCGACGTTCCGCCCGCTCCCGGTATGGCGCCCGACAACAGCATCGACTTCCACGACGACCAGGACGGCCTGAACACCCCGCTCTTCTCACACCTGCGCAAGACCAATCCCCGGGCCGGATTCGGACAGCCGGGCGATGGCACCGTGGACTTCAGCCGTGCCGACGCTCATCGCCTCATCCGTCGGGGTATCCCGTTCGGGCCGGCCTTCGACCCCGCCGCTGCGTCTTCGGACCGCGGCGCCGACACTCCGCGCGGCCTGATGTTCGTCAGCTACCAGGCTGATCTGGTGAGCCAGTTCGAGTTCCTCCAGCGCGCCTGGATCAACAACGCGGGCTTCCCGAGGTCACGGACCGGAAATGATCCCGTCATCGGCACCGGGGGCGATGTGAGCTTCGCGTCCGCGAGCGGGGGCGTCTCTCTGTCGTTCGGTTCCTTCGTCCGCACCGAGGGCGCTCTTTACGCCTTCACACCTGCGATCACCACCCTTCGCGGCCTTGTCGACGGCGAGCTGGAGACCGGCCCTGCGTAGTCTCCGCTGCCACGCTCCAGGCGGTTGGTCTGCCGGTCGCGGGGCATCTGTGGATGACTCCGCGTCCGCACAACCAAGGCTAGTCCGGAGTGCGATCGGTGTGGTCCGGTTCGATCCCGTGGGCCGGGTCAGGCCGGTGGAGCGCTGTTGTGACGCGGGGTGAGCCGGACGATCGCGATTGCTGGGTTGGCTGAGCCCGTTCCTGCTGGTAGGGGCGGTCCGGCCCTGTCCGTAGCCCGCCTGCGCGGTCAGTTCGAGGGCGTGATCTGGCGGCAGTTCCACACCGGCGGCCAGTGGCGTAAGACGCCTGCGTGTTCGGGGACTGGTAACCGGCCTGCGATCGCTTCGTCAGCGGTGGGAGGCCGGCGTGTTGGCCGCACTGGTCGCCACGCCGTCAGCAGGCCCGACTGTGGCAGTGGCGGAGAAGGCCGACCAGGCCGCAAGGAGCGCGGCAGCGCCGGCGGCCGGCCGGTCTCCCACATCCCACGCAAGACAGATCACGCAACACAGTGGCGCGCTCCACCAACACGATCCATTCGTGGCAGGGCCTGGCCACACGCGAGAAAAGAGGCCCGACAGCTAAGCGCCACTGCTTGATTCACAACTCCAAACAGGCCCAAACCACGAACCTACGCGGCATCAGATGCTGTTGAGCACTGTCGATTACTGGGCCACGGCCGCCACGTAGACCCGTCTTCGGACGTCCGGACTCCAGCTGCGCCCACCTGTCCGTGCTTAATCTCGCTGCTCCATGACCGTGCCAGCGACCAAATCATGGACCGTGCGCGGTGCAGACATCAGTCCAGGATCCAGTGGGCACGCGTCAGCCGGTCGGCGGCCCGCCGTCTTTCCAAGCTATCCCTCAACCACTTCTCCGGAGGCCACCGTGCTCGTAGTCCAACGACTCCTGAAGTCGCGCATCGACGACGACGCTGCCCTCGGTCACCTGTGGTGGCCGCCCCGCACCGGGCAACCCAGCCAGCCCGCCCCCGTGCTTCACGGAGTCGCCTTAACCGCCCTACGCGGCTGTCTGGGTCTGGTGTACATCTGGTTCGGCGCTCTCAAGGTCGCAGATGTGAGCCCCGCAGCCGCACTCGTCGTCGGTACCGTCCCCTTTCCTACACCCAGCTGGTTTGTCGCCGCAGTGGGCTGGTTCGAGGTCATACTCGGCCTTTGGCTCATCGCCGGCCGATTCCTCAAGCTGACCCTGCCGCTCCTGGTCGCCCACATGATCGGCACGTTCGGTGTACTGGTCTTCTTGCCTCAGATGGCGTTCGATCATGGCAACCCGCTCATGCTGACCATGACTGGAGAGTTCGTCGTCAAGAACCTCGTCCTGCTCACCGCCAGCATCGTGGTAGTCACTCGACGCGTCACCTGAGGACCGGAGGATGCCGGCGTCTACGCCAGGGAGGTATCCGGCTTCCCGCGATCGGGGTATCCCCGGCCGAAGGCTGGGGGAGGGGCAGGGGCAGCCGTTTCGCCGCCAGTCGGACCGGCGTTGCCACCTACCCGCGGGGAAGTGCCTGTTGTCAGTCCGTCAGGTGTCCAACCCATCCGGGGTCAAGCCCAAAGGCCGGGTAGCTACCGGTGGTTTGTTGCACCGGCGAGTAACAAGGGTTGACGGTAGGTCAGGTCAGCGATACGTCTGAAGTTGGGATTTCGCTGGCCGCAGGGGGTTCCTGATGACCGCACGGTGTCCGTGTCCACCCGCGCCGGGTCCGCTGGAGGAGTATGCAGCCCGGTGTGCCGATTGACCAGGTCGCGGGCCGCCTTGCGTCTGCCCTGCTGAGTCAGCGACCGGCGGCGCGGGGGCTCGCGGCCCTGGAGCCCGAGCTCGGCCATGATCTTGGCGACAGTGTTCTCCGAGACTTGCCAGCCCTCCGCCCACAGGTCCTGGGGGTGATCCTGGGCGAGCCGTAGGTGTTGCCGGAAGCGGCGCAGAAGTGGCCTATCCGATCGGCCAGTTCGGCCCGCCGCACCTCCCGCCTCGTCGGCTCGGCCGGGCGCCGGCGCCACTTGTAGAACCAGTACTCGGAGACACCAAGAGCCCGGCAGGCGATCATGTGCGGGACGCCGTGCTCGGTCCTCTGGTCGGCGATGAAGCCCGCAACCGTCACTTCATCGCCTCCTTCACCCACAGGACCACCGATCGCTTGAGGACATCGCGCTCCATCCCCAGCTCGGCGATCTCCTTGCGCTGGCGGGTGTTCTCCTCGCGCAGCCGGCGCGCTCGGACTCGCTCAAACCCCCGGCCGCCTCCGCGTCCGCCCGGGCCCGCGTGCGGTGGACCCACTTCTGCAGCGTGCTCTCGTGTACGCCCAGGTCCCGCGCGACCTCCGCAGCCGACTTCCCGGTCTCTGTCACGATCCGCACCGCCCCCGCGCGGAACTCCGCGTCGTACGAGCGCCTCTTCCGCGTCATGACCCTCAACTTCCCCTCTGATCACGACTCCACGCTACGAGGGGAATGTCAGCGACGACATCAAGCTGGCCGCGTGAACGTCACCGAACTCATGGGGCTGTTGCAGGCCGAACACGACGAGACCGCCGCACGCGCTGACTGCCTGCGCGAACAGATTGACCAACTCACCCGTGCCCTGGCCGAGGCCCGCCTCGCCGAGATCGTCACCACCGGCACGGTCATCGACGGCATCGCCCTGCCCGAACCCACACAAGCCCCCGCAGAGCCCTCCACCGTCTACCAGCGCATCGTGACCGCCTTCAACGAGCACCCCAGGCGGACCTTCCGGGTGCGTGACCTGCACGAACTACTCGGGCTGCCCACCGACGAGCCCTCGATCAACACCACCCGCTCCCGCTTGGGACGACGCGTTCGTCAGGGACTCCTCGACCAACCCGGACGCGGCCGCTACCAAAGACGGACTTAACGTCCTCTGAGTTCCTGACCAGGCATTACAGGTTCAGACGCATCTGAGGTCGCGCTCGCCGCGTGACTCGGCTCCTGCCCAGTCCATGATCTGGATGTTCCTCAACCCTGGGGTCCGCCGTCACCGACACCGGAGAGCTCTACGTAGAAGTACCGGTAGTGCGACGGTTAACGACCAGGCCCTGTGCAGAGAAGCTGGTGTTACCTGGTGGAGTCTTCTTCGGGTTGAGGTGATGGGTGATGCCGGTTCCGACGAGTGTGGATGAGTTGCCTGAGTACGCGCGGACCCTGCTCCTGAGCGGAGTGCCGGACGCGGACACCGTGCAGGAGATGAACCAGCGTGGCGAGGGTGGGCAGATCGTCGGGCGCGTGGTACGGAACATCGTCGAGAGCGGCTTCAGGGTGACCGAGCGACAGGAGAGCCCCAACGGGGTCCTCAACGGGGAGAAGCTGGAAGGGGACTGCGGAACCCTCACCGGCACCGCGGTCATGCTGCTGCGGGCCGCCGGCTTCCCCGACCGCAAACAAGACCCCGAGCACGGAGTGGGCCACGAGCGGATCGGCGACTGCATCGTCGCCGACACAGGCGCCCGCAGGATCGGTGGCGCCGAACCGAACCTCGACGATGGCAGGCACTACTTCAACGAGCACTACTACCTCAAGCACGGTAACCAGGGATACGACATCCTCTTCGGCGGAACCGATCCCCAGAATCTGGGACTGCACAAGCTCCAGACCTACGGCGAGACCAGGCGCGGGAACCAGTTTCTGACCTTCGAGGACGGCAGCACCCTCTACCCAGGCCGCGGCGGACGTATGTCCGCCGCCGAACCACCCCCACGCGGCATCCGCCAGAACTCGATCTACGCAGCCGAAAAGATCGGCGAGAGCACCCGCAGGCTCTACAGAGTCGCCACCAAGCCCTTCCGACGCACCAACCCCAGCACCGCACCCACCCCCGAGCAGCCGGCCACTTCAACCCCACCCGCGACCAATCCCACCCCCGCAACCAACCCCAGCCCCGCACAGGAGCACGCCCCCGAGATCCATCCGGTGGCTCCTCCGCCAGTCGTCGCCCCGACCCACACCGACCTCCCCGCAGCCCCCCAACCCCAGATCGACAACACCACGCAGCACCAGAACCGGAACCTTCCCCAGCTGACGGCCCCGGCCCACCCCTCACTCAACGCCTCGCTGGACAACCTGAACAGACTGCGCACAGCAGCAGCAAACCGTCGCCAGACCGGTACCTACACCCCACCGCAAGCAGGACACCCGGCACGAACACCGAATGAACGACCCGGGATGCACCACTGACATCAGGCCGACGGCTCTGCCGCCAAGTGACCAGGCGTTCGGATCAGCGTTACCGTGACGCCAATCCGAACGCCACGTCACGCGCCATTGCTACGTCAGGGCAATGACCTGCAGGAACGGTTTGAACACAGCGTCTCACCTTGTGATTTATCCGGTGCGGCGTGGCTTGGTGCCGACCTTGTGGTGGGCCGGCCTGCGGTAGGGCTCGCCGGTGGCCAGGATCAGGCCCACGTCGTAGTGGTTCGCGGGGCGGCGGTTCTTCGAGCCGGGTGGGCGGCCGGGGCCGGGCCGGGAGGGTTTTGGCACTGCGGCTGGTGTTGAGGTTCCGGCGTGCAGGTGTCGGAACCCGCGCCGGACCCGGGCGGGGGTGAGCCTGTTCGGTTCGGCCGGCTTCTCCCACGGCCGTCGTAGGTCGGTGGCCAGGGGGGGCGGGCGAGGCGGAGTTGGGTGTGGGCGGCGACTACGATCCAGGTCCAGCGGTCCACCGCCTCGGCCGCGCGCAGTCTCGGAGCGGCCCAGCCGAGTGTCTGCTTGATCATCCTGAAGAAGTGCTCGAGGTCGAATCGCCGAAAGAAGGTCTGCCAGGCAAGATCGGTCTCTGCCGGGCAGGCTGTCGGTCGTGACCACCACAGCCACAGCGGCTTGGGGTCGCCGCCGCTGGGCAGGTGGTCGACCTGGAGGCGGATGATTTGCCGGGGTGGTCCCGCCAGGCGGCGCGCTGCTGGAGTTCGGGGTGGAGCCGGTCCCAGCTCTGGGCGTGGGCGGTGCCGTAGCGGGTGGTCTCCGCCTTCGTCTCGGCGTCCGGGGCGCCCCAGGTCCGGCTGTCCTTGAAGATGAACTCGCTGCCGTGCTTGGGTGGCCGGCCCCCGGCGGGGTTGGCCGCGGCGAACTCCGCGCGGGTCGGTGCCGGACGGCGCATCACCGGTCCGAGCGCAGGCGTCCCAGGTTTTCGACGGGCAGGTCGCGCAGGAGGTATGACAGGCGCATCACGTCGTAGCCCGCGTCGGCCACGATCCACACCGCGGGGTCCCCGGATGCCACTGGCCCACGGCGATCAGGCGCTCGACCAAGTCCCGCAGCTGCGAGGCGGTCACCGCGGCGAGGTCGTCGCCGGGCCGAAGCCGGACGGCGTCCAGCGGTGCGACCCACGAGATCCGGCCCGATTCCAGGGCGACGACCCACGAGCAGGGCCAGCCGGGGATCATCAGGTGCTTGTTCTCGCCGCGGCCGTAGGTGTGGCAGAACGAGCGGGCGTTGCTGGTGGCGGCATCCGGCCGCAGCCACGGGGTGACGTCCACCGCCAGGACCAGACGGCCGTCGGCGGCGCGCGGTAGCGGCAGGCTGGCCAGCTCGGTCCGGAACTGCTCGACGTCGAGGCAGCCCTTGTTCAGCGCGCCGTGGCCGCGACGTGTTCGGGCGCGAGCGCCAGATCCACCAGGGTCTTCACTGGCCCGTCGGTGCACAGCACCGCGTCGGCGAGCTCGAACAGCGCGTCGCGCCGTTCGGTCAGGCAGTCGCAGAAGACCTCCCGGAAGCGTGACAGTTCCGCGAACGGCTCGCACTGCCCGCCCTGTTCCACCAGACTCACCATCACGGCCTTCGCGTCAAGTCCTGCCCCTCTTAGTCGAGTTCAGGATCACGCGAAGGCCGTACCGCCGTCCTGGAAACACCCGGATGAGTGATCACCAGGTCCGCTTGTTCGAAGTCAGACGATAAATCACAAGCTCACCGCTGCTCCCTGCTGAACTTCGCAATCTGACGGATGGACCGGAAGGGCGCGCGCACGTATTGCCCTGGCTTGATCATGACGGGTACGGGTACGTACCCGTCGCTAGACGGATACGGGTACGTACCCGTATCCTGGAAGCGACTGAGAAGGAGGACCCTGATGCCCGACGCCAACATCCGCGTCACCGCAGAGACGCGCGACCGCCTCGCCGAGGTCGCCGCAGCCGAGCACCTGTCCGTGCGCGCCTACCTGGCTCGCCTCGCCGACACCGTGCTCACCCCCGCCGAGCGTGCCGAGCGTGCCGAGCAGGCCCGCCAGAAGCTCCACGCCTGGAACGGCTACGACCCCGACGCCGCTCGCGCCCAGCAGTTGGACGCCGAGCTCGACCGGCGCCTGGCCCAGGCGGGCGGCCAGTGACCGCCCTGCACGTCGTCCTCGACGACACCGCGATGGTCGCAGCCGGCCGCGGCAACATCCTCGCCTCCCGCCTCATCTACCGCGCCCACGCCGAAGCTGGCTGGTACCTCTACGCCCCCACCTGCGCCCTCGTGGAAGCCGACCGCACCCGCCCCGGCACCGCCGAACACCTCGCAGCCCTGCCGGCCGTGACGGTGCTCGACCTCGACCTCGCAGCCGCCTTGGCGCTGGCCGCCGAAAGCACCTGGGCCGAAGCACACACCCGCTACGCCGCCGCACCGACCCCGGAGCGCCCGGACGGCGCCGTCGTCGCCACCGTCGACCCGATCCGCTGGAAGGGCCAGCCGGTCCGGATCATCGATCTGACGTCCTGAACCGCCGCGCCGCACTCGGCGGGCGCCAGCCTGAACCGCGCCGTTCCGTGGGTGCACTCCTTTGGTCGAGGGAACGCAGCCTGCGACACAGCCCGAAGCCACAGTAGAAGCGGCTCGGGGCCGAGTACTCCCAAGAATCGACTTCACCTTGCACTGACCTGTGAGGGTGGCGTGATCTCGCCGCTCATCGGGAATGGAACACCGGCACGGCACAGTGAAGGGCTGCCTCCCCCTGCTTCGGACGGGGGAGGCAGCCCTTGCGATTGAGGGTCAGATGGTGCAGTACTGGGCGAACGCCACGAAGGCGCCGAACGCCGCGGGGCCGCCCCGTCGGGGTTCTTGGAGTCGCGCACGGCGACGGCCTGGTGCTCGGTGGCACGGAGGTCGGCGACCTCGACGCAGTTGTTGCCGCTGCCGCTGCCGCTGCCGCTATAGGTCGACTTGCGCCATTGGGCCAGGTCGGTGGTGGGCCTGGTGGTCATGTGCTGAGTACCTCTCGGGTGAGTTGTTGCAGGAAATCCGGTGTCGACTCGGCCGGAAGAGCCGAGCGGGACAGCGCTTCAAACATCCGCGTGAACCGTCCGACGTCGCGCGGCTTGTCGGTCATGGACATCCCGGCCCCGGCGTTGTCGACCTGGACCGTCGCCGGCAGCGTGTCGCCGAGGCCCAGAACGCTGAAGTCGCCGAGCGCCAGGTAGCCGCGGACGGACTGCGGCAGGACCTGCACCGTCACGTGGTCGAACATCGAAAGCCGGGTGATCTCCTCGTACTGGGCGCGCATCAGGTCCGGGTCGCCGACCACGTACCGTAGCGCCGGCTCGTACAGGATCGCCCACAGCTTGACAGGATCACCAGGCGTCTCCAGGCGTTCCTTGCGCAGCGCGACGTTGTTTCAACGCCGACCTGCTGGACGGCCGCGGCCGCGCCTTCACCGTGTCGCCGGAACCGCCGTCACCCAGGCATCCACCGCCATCCCCTCGATCGCCCTTTACACCTCACTGCTGCGTACCGTGCTGGGCCAGCAGGGCTGGCGCACCACGGCCGACCAGGCGCAGGACCTGTGGAAGCAACTGGCCGGTACTCGGCCGCTCAACCTAGACGGGCAGGGCCGCATCCGCCTGGACGACTGGGAGATGGACCAGGACGTCCAGGACCGTGTCCGCAAGCGGTGGGAGGACCCGGCCACCGTGCTGGCCGACTCCCCTGCGGGACCGGCGTGGTTCTACGGCCAGTTCCGCGAGCTGTATGGCTGGGACGTGCCCGGGGCGGAGTACGGAGTCCCGGTCGACACAGCGGTGTCCTGGCCCGGTGGGAGGATCTGACCAGTCGGCCGCATACTTGCTCCAGCGCCACCCCCGGCGACATCAACCGCGTTCACGAACTCGCCGGCGCTGCCTCCGCCCTCACGGGCCAATCCGGCGCGGCACGCCCCGCCATCCTCATCCGTGGCGCGCAATACACCAGCGGCGACACCGGCATCGCGCCTTTGCTCGTCCAGCTGACAGCCGCTGCGGGGAAGGACGGTGACCCACACGTCGTCAGTCGCTGTTACCGCCTCGCGGTCAGCGAACGGATACCCGGCGGGGCAGCAGCTCCTGGAGCAGCGCGGCGGTCTCGGCTTCGCAGTCGTAGTCGCCCAGCTCGTGGTTGATGCGGGTGAGGGCGGCGGCGGAGGCTTGTAGCGCGTCCAGGTCGCCGGCGGCGTGGTGGGCGCGGAAGAGGCAGCGGTGCAGGATCTCGTTCTCCTCGGCGGCGAGCAGGCCGCGCCGTGCTGCCCACAGGGCGCCGGGGATGTCGCCGGTCTCCAGACAGCGGGTGGACAGCTCATGGGCGGTGTGGGTGATCTCGGAGACCATGCCCTGGATGGCGGGCTCCGCCCAGGCGTAGCGGCCGGGGTCGGTGGCGGCGAAGGGGCGGCCGCGTACGAGGGCGAGTGCGCGGCGCAGGGCCAGGGTGCCGTCCTCGCCGGGGTCGGCGTGGCCGGTGCGGGAGAAACGCAGGAAGTGGTCCCAGTCGCAGGTGACGGTGGGTGCCAGGCGGTAGCGGTTGTCGGGGGTGTTCTGGATGTGGGGGAGGTGGGCGGTGCCGTCCTGGGCTTTTCCGAGCCAGGCGCGCGCCTTGCTGATGAGGGCGTTGCGGACTTCCTTGGTGACGACCTGTCCGGGCCGCAGCGCGGAGTCGACTGCCAGGTGGTCGACGCCGGGGTTGAGCGCGAGGTAGGTGATCAGCTCGGTGGCGGGGCGGATCCGGTTGGAGTCGATGCGGCCGGCAGCGCCTTCGATGGCGATGGGGCCGAGCACCAGGACGGACGGGCCGTCAGGCGCGGCGCTGGGCTGGGGGAGCCGCGTGGCCGGGGCCGGGGCCGGGGCCGGGACCGCGGGCCGTGCGACGGCGACGGGGTGCGGGTTGCTCGAGGAAGTATCGGTCTCGGCGAGGATGTCCGCGAGGGAGGGGCCGGTGGCGGGTTGCGGACCGCCAGCCCCGTGGGTCGGCTGCTCGTCGAGCGGCTCCTGTGCGACCGGGTTCGGGGCGGCGGGCGCCGCCCCGGGTGCGTCGGGTCCATCGGCCAGCGCTTCCTGCTCCAGCTCGGCGTACTCGGCGGGCAGCCCGTCCCCGTCCCCGTCTTCGTGTTCGTCCGCAGCCTCGTCTTCGTCGTCCTCGTTCCGGGCGGGCGCGGCCGGTAGCGGCACGTCGTTGGGGTCGTCCTGGGCGGCCTGGGTGATCCAGGCCGGGGCGGGGGCGTCGGCGTTGCTGGCGGCGAGGATGAGGATGTCGAGGGCGTCGGCGTAGTGCTCGTCGGCCAGGCCTTGCAGGTGCACGGTGAGGCCGGATCCGGGCAGGACCACCGTCTGGTCGGGTCCGTTGCAGGCCAGTGTCCAGCCGCCGTCGGGTACCGGACCCGGCGTGGTGGTGATGATCGCGGCTGCCGGGTGCGGCTGCTGCAGCACGGCCTGGGTGAGCCGGTCGACGTCGGGGCCCTCGGGCAGGTGGTCGGCCAGGACGATGTGCGGTGTCCAGGAGTCGCCGGCCGCGTCCGCGAGGCGTGCGGCCCGCAGCCTTTCGGCGCCGGCGCCGGCGCCGGCGCCGGCGTGGGCCAGGGCGCGGCGCTGTGCGGCGGTGTGGGCGGTCAAGATGTCCGCCGTGCGGGTCAGGTAGGCGCGCTCGACGCGCTCGGGCACGGCCGCTTCCAGGCCGGGCGCGGTGCTGTCAACGGTGGTGATCTCCAGGAAGCCGGGCAACGGGGTGGTGGCCAGCTCGACGGCCAGGGCCTGCAGGACGTGCCGGGCGAAGACGGGGTCGCCGCCGAGGCGGAGGAGGCCGATGTGCTCCAAGTCGACTAGGACGAGGTGGCCCTGGGCGGTCCAGCCGAGCGAGACCAACGCAGGGTAGGGGGTGCCAGTGTCGGCCAGCTCGTCCTCGCCGGCCAGCGCGGCGCTGGCGGCGCAGACCCACACGCCCTGGCGGGCGCCGGCGGTGAACGGCCTCACCGGTGTTGGGTTCTCGCTGTCGGCGAGGTGGAGTTCGACCCGGGTGTCGGTGACGATGACGGCCTCGAGGGCGGGGAGCTCGCGCCCGATCTGGGTCAGGTGCAGGGCCAGGGTGCGTAGCGAGTGGTCGAGCAGGTCGAAGGCGCCTGGGCGCTGGGTGGCGCGCAGGGACTGCTCGGTGGCGGCCACGTTGGCGGCGGGCAGCGGGATGTGCCGTCCGGGGCGCACCCGGCGCTGCTGCAGGCGGCGGCGCAGGGCGACCGCCCCGAGCAGGGCGGCGGCCATCGCCGCTGCGCCGAGCCAGACCTCGGCCGGCGCGAGGGAATGGGTGGGGGCGGCGTGCGAGCGGACGACCGCCTCGGCGGCAGCGGGTGTCGGGATCGGGGTGTTGTCCGGCGTGGCGGGGGAGGTGCTGGGTGTGGCGGGGGCGGCTGACGGGGTGTCGGCCGGGGCTGGTGTCGGCGCTGTGCTCGGTGCAGCGGTCTCCTGCCCGCCGTGCTGCTGGCCGTTGTCCGCGTGGCTGCCGTCTCCCGCCGGAGCGGTTGTCGGCAGGGCGGCGGCCGGCGCCTGGGCCACCGGTGCGGGGGCGCTGGGCGCTCCGCCGGTCGGGTTCTGGGCGGCGGGGAGGTAGAGCTGCTGGCCGGGGTAGACGAGGTCGGGGTTGGTGAAGCGTCCGCCGTCGGGAAGTGCTTCGCCGCGGTTGGCGTCGAAGATCACCGGCCACTTGTCGCCGTCGCCGTAGTCGGCGGCGGCGATGGACGAGAGGCTGTCGCCCTGGTGCACTGTCACCTGCCGTGTCCCTGCACCTGGTCCCGCGCCCTGTGTCGGGGCGTCGGTACGGTCGGCGGCAGGCTGTGCGGTTGTGGTGCTGCTTGCCTTCGGTGCGTTCGCGCCGGCCGTGGCCGTAGGGCTGTCGGGGCTGGCGTCGGCGGGCAGGGTGATGACGGTGCCCTGGGGCAGGGCGGTGTCGGCGGCGAGGCGCAGGTTCGGGTTGAGGGCGGCGATGTCCGCCCAGCGCTGCCCGTCGCCGAGGTAGCGGATCGCCAGGCCCCACGGGGTCTCGGTGGACGACCGCACGGTGTGCGTGGGGGAAGCGGTCGTTGCGGCCGGGCTGGGTGTGGCCATCGCGGCTGTCGGGACCGTGCCGGGCGTGGTGGCGGGGGTTGCCGGTTGGCCGTCGGCGGGCAGGTGCAGGGTCCAGCCGGGCTGTAGGTCCAGGACGTCCGCGGTCAGCACGGTGCCGTCGGTCTGGCGGATGCCGATGTTGAGCTGGGCGATGTCGTGCCAGCGGGTGCCGGATCCGAGGTAGTGCTGTGCGAGGTCCCATAGAGTGTCGCCGCGTACGACCTGGTGGACCGGGCCGGTCCAGGCTTGCTGGCCGGCGGCCGCCGAGGTTGGGACAGCGGTCGCGGCGGCGCCTGCCTGGATGGCGGCGGGTGCGGTGGCTGTGGCGGCGCTGGCGGTGGGGGCGTCGGCGAACGCGCCGGTGGTCGGCAGGAGCAGGACGACGCCGGCCACCAGGGTGGCGGCCATCCGTTGGGCGGGGCCCAGGACGCGGATGCGCGGGGCCTGGCGGTGGCGCAGTAGCGCGCCGACCTCGACCACCACGGACAGGGTAAAGGACAGCCAGGCCGCCCAGCCGATCACGGTGATGGTGCCGAGGAACAGCACGCCGCTGTCGGGCGAGGTGAGCGCGGTGGTGATGTCGTGCCAGGACGGGACGTGTGCGGGCAGGATGCCGACCCGCGCGAGCGCGAGCGGTACTCCGGCGGTGAGGGCGGCCAGGGCCATCAGGGCGGTCAGGCCGCGGAGGGTGGTGCCGAGGCGGGAGGTGGTGCGGTGGGGCATGGGTCAGCCTCCCTGGAGGATCAGCTTGGCGCTCGCGTGGCCGGTGACGGTTCCGCCGCCGACGGGCAGGAACTGCGGGGTGTAGGTCTGGGTGGTGTCGACGATGATGCTGCCGTCGCTGCCGAAGGACACGCTGCCGTTGACGCCGGCTTGGGCGAGGTAGGCGGTGGCGGCGTGCTGGGCGGCGTTTCGGTCGATGGTGATGCCGTCGCCGGAGATCGCCGCTCCCGCGTTGACGGTGTCCGCCCCGGCGCGGGCGGCTTCCTGGGCGGTGGCCTGGGCGTGGTTGAGGGCGCTGAGCTTGCCGGCGCCGTCGGCGACCAGGGCCAAGACGGCCAGGATCGCGATGAAGGCGGTGGCGACGAACAGCGAGATGCTCCCGCGGTCGCGTTCACCACCGGCCAGGCGGGCCCGCAGGCGGGCGATGACACCGGTCATGGGGACGTCACCCGGCCTCGGTAAGGGTCGATCGGGCTGGTGAAGGTACCAGTCACGGTGGTGCTGCCGGGCACGCCAGGGATGGTCAGGTCGGACAGATCGACGGTGCAACTGACAGTGACTTTGACGCTGGCCGGGGTGCCGATCGCGGCGGCGAAGCCGCCGGTGGGCACGTCGACGGACAGCGAGACGCATTTCAGTCCCTGGTCCTGCAGGGTCTGCTGCGCGACCCGGCTGCCCTCGTTGCGGGCAGTGATGCCGTCGCGTTCCAGGGAGGCGGCGCGGGCGGCCTCACGGGCGGCGTCATCGACCACATTGCCCGCCAGGTGGCTGCGGCCAGCCGCGACAATGAGCAGAATGGCCAGCAGCAGTACGGGCGCCAGGATCGCCGCCTCCAGGCTCAGGCTTCCCCGGTCCCGGTGACGCCGCATCAGGGGCCGCATCACGGCACCGCCGTCACACGCTCGCGGGCGGCGCTGGCGTGCTGGTCGATCGACAGGCTCAGCCCCGGGATGAAGGTGTCGACCCGGCCGGTGACCTCGATACTCACAATTGCCCCGTCGGATCCGGTGACGGCGCGTCCGCTGATGCTGCTTCCCGCCCGGTCGAGGAAGTCGCCAGCGACGCTCATCCCCTGGTCGAGGGTGCCGCCCTGGACACGGGCGGTCTCCACACCGCGCTGGGCCGCGGACAGGGCGACGTTGCGGGCGTGGTACCACAGGCCCGCCATGATGGCCGTGAAGATCGCCGCGATGATGAAGGGAAAGACGATGGCGAGTTCAAGTGACAGGGCGCCGCGGTCGCGGCCGGCGCGGGCGAAGCGGGTACGCGCCCAGGAGAGAGGGCGCAGCGGTCGGGGCAACGCGTCCTCCCGGAAGCGAGTCGGTGGTGCGGTCTTGGGCGGTGTGTCGTCCTGCCGGGCCCGGCGGCGCGGCGCGGGCCCTGGCAAGGGGGTCGAGCGCGGCGGCGGGTGGGCCCGACCCAGGCGGCCCGCGTCGGTGCGGGCCATCCGGGCCTACTTGATGGCGTTCTCCTTCTCGGTCAACTTGGCGGCCAGGAAGATGGAGAGGCCGATGCCGCCGGCGACCAGGACAGCGACGAGGATGGCCATCTCGATGGACAGGGCGCCGCGCTCCTTCTCCTCACGCAGTTCGGCGAAGCGGGCGCGCAGCAGGGTGATCAGGTACTGCAGGGTCGGATCGTTGGAGATCATGGTGGTGCGAGCCTTCCGTGGGGATCTTTGGGGATGGTGATGGCCGGTCAGGCGGCCATGATCTTCGTGATGGCCGGGTAGGCCATGTAGATGGACATGATGATCACCAGGGCTGTCACCGGGACGATCATCTTTTCGGAGACGGCGTTGGCTTCGGCCTGGGCGTCGGTCATCAGGACGCCGCGCAGGCTGCGAGCCTGGGCCCGCAGCGTGGAGTAGACGGCCGCGCCCTCCTCGCCGGCGAGCGCCATGATGTCGGCCGGCGCCCCAAGCTCCGGCACCCCGAGTTCCTCGGAGAGCTGCTTGAGGCCCTCCCACGGCGGGATGCCGGCCAGCTCGGCGCGGGCGAGCGCGTCGCGCAGCCGGGCGAACACCCAGCCCTCGCCCAACTCGGTGGGCCGGCGCAGTGCTTCGGAGGGTCCGGCGTCGGCGGCGCGCTCCAGGCAGACCATCTCCAGGTAGCTGGCGATGGCGTAGCGGAACTCGCGGCGGGCGGTCGCGGCGTCCTCGCGGGCCTGGATGTTGGGGATGAGGGAGAACAGGATGGCCAGGCCGATCGCGGCCAGCGCCGGCGGGGTGAACGGCACGGAGATGCCGGCCAGCGCGACCATGGCGATGGTGACGGAGGGCACGAGCAGCCCGACCAGCGCGAAGGACAGCCGTTTGCCGACGTGCTGGGCGGGAGTTCGTCCGAGCAGGTCCAGTTCCTGACTGGGCAGGCGCAACGCGCTCTCGCCGACCAGGGCCAGCACCCGGGCGCCCGCGCGGTCCCAGGCCGAGGTCTGGACCGCGACGGCGCGCGGTTCCAGGTTCTCCAGCCGACTGGCGTCGGATCGGCGCAGCAGGTCGCCCAGGTCGGCGCGCGGGCGCATCAGCCCGGCGGCCGCGACAGTCGCGCCCAGGCCAAGCGCCGCGCCGGACAGGAGGGCGGGCGCGGAGACGATCACGAAGGCTCCCCAAGGTCGCGGTCGGCGGGCGGCAGGAAACGGGGAGCGGGCTTGGTGAGCGCCATGCGGCGCATCCACACCAGGACCGCCACGAACGCGGCGGCCAGGATCAGCAGGACCAACTGCCCGGTGATCGAGTTGTAAGGCTGGACGTACGCGCCGGAGAGCATCGACAGGGCGAACGCCCCCATGCAGAACAGTGACACCCAGCGGAAGTTGGTGCGCGGCTTCTCCCGGTCCGCCTCGACCTTGCGGCGCATCAGCACCTCCTCGGACAGCTGCCCGGCCAGCTCCCGCAGCGCCGCGCTCAGCCCAGCGCCCCGATCCGCCGCATGCATGATCATCAGAGCGGCGACACTGTCCACGCTGGCGTCGTTCAGCTCGTCGGCGAACGCTCGGTAGGCCAGCCTCGCCTGCCATCCCGACGCCAGACGCGACGTCAGGCGCGCCACGTACGGTGCGATCGTCTTGGGCGCGCTGCGCACGCTGGACGCCACCGCCTGCTCGAGGCTGATCCCGGCGGTGTGGATGTCGGCCAGGCGCCGCACCCACTCCTCCAGCGCCTCCAGGCGCAGGATCTGCACCTTGCTGCCGCGCCCGGGCTGCAGGATCCACGGCATGCCCACGATGGCGGCAGCCGTCAGCAGGCCGCCCAGCGGCCAGGAGGTGAGCAGCCACACCAGCAGGCCCGCGCCGCCGGCACCGGACACCAGCAGACGCCGATCCGCCCACATGCTCAGCGGCCCGGTACCGTCCTGGCCGTCGGCGGCGCGCAGCCACCGCTCGAGCGGGCCCTTGGGACGGGCAACGGGCGCGGAGGTGGTGCCGACCAGGCCGACAACAGCGATCAGAGCGCCGCTCACGGCCAGGGCGCCGGCGACGGCGGCGACCAGGGCCTCGGGGGTGAGGGTCACA
This sequence comes from Kitasatospora sp. GAS1066B, assembly GCF_041262605.1. Classification (NCBI taxonomy): domain Bacteria; kingdom Bacillati; phylum Actinomycetota; class Actinomycetes; order Kitasatosporales; family Streptomycetaceae; genus Kitasatospora; species Kitasatospora sp. GAS1066B. The sequence continues at coordinate 17,780 of NZ_JBGCCO010000036.1, read as the reverse complement.
GCCGGCTCACCGCCTGAAGCGGGCGCTCCCACGCGCCCCAGGGCTGCTGGAGCAGGCGCCGGTCGAAACCGACCCGCTCCAGGTCCGGCAGACACTGCGGGGCCATGAGCGGCACCGCGCGCACCTCGCGCCGCCCTGCCTCCTCGCGGGGGCCGAAGATGTGCTGGCGCGAGGGCCGTCCGCCCTCACCGACGCCGGTGATCTCCACCACCTGGGAGACGAAGCGGTGCCGGCTGCCGCCGATCGCGGTCTCGTCGACCAGGCTCAGGTAGACGATGAGGTCGACCGCGTTCGCGACCAACCGATACGCCAGGGAGTCGGTCATCTGGGTGCCCTCAGCCTGCATGGCGAGCAGGACCAGACGCTCGACGGCCATCTCGGCGGTCTTGGCGTGCAGCGTGCACATCGACCCGCCCTCGCCCTCGCCCATGGCGTGGAGCATCGGCAGGACCTCGCGGCCGCGGACCTCGCCCACGATCACCCGGCGCGCGCTCATGCGCAGCGACTGGACGAACAGCTCGTCCAGGGTGATCTCACCGGACGGGCGGCCGTCCGGGCCGCGTTCGCCGTTGCCCTCGCGTGCCTCCATCGCCACCACCGTGGGCCCGTCGGGGTCGGTGTGCAGCCACAGCTCGTACTCGCCCTCCAACGTCACCACCCGCTCCGAAGAGGGGATCTCACGGCCCAGCGCACGCATGAGCGAGGTCTTGCCGACGCCCTGCGAGCCGGCGACGACGATGTTCTTGCCGGCCAACACCGCCGCCCGCAGGAACGCCGCCAGGGTGGCGTCGATCGTCCCCCACGCCTGCAGGTCCGCAAGTCCCTGAGAGCGGGTGCGGTGACGACGGATCACGATCTCTGGCACCGGCGTCACATACGCGGTCGCCGCCAGCCGCGACCCGTCCGCCAACCTGGTGTTGAGCAGCGGGCTGGCCGGGGTGAGCGAGCGTTCCCCCTGGCCCTGGGTGCGCACGAGCTGGTTGATGAGCTCGATCAGCTCACCATCCGACTCCGCGATCCGCCCCACCCTCCGGGCCGGCCGGTCGCGGTAGTCGACCGTCACCGAGTCGTGGCCGGAGATGATGATGTTCTCCGTCTCGCTGTCGTCCAGGTAGGGCTGCAGCCGCCCGGCCTGGAACAGCTCGGCGAACACCGCGCTGCGCACCGCCCGCTCGTCCGCAGCGCTCAGCGGAGCGGCGGTGGCGGCGTAGGCGGTCGCCCACTCGGCGACCACCCGGTTCACCAGGCTCTGGCCCAGCTGTCGGCGGTCCGCCAGACTCATGCCCGGGGTGTCCGCCGAGGCCTGCGCCAGCTGCTCGGCCACCCGCTGCCGCAGCTCGATCACGTGGGCGTACGGCACCGCCAGACCGCCCACGTTCGCGTTCGGTTCCGCCTGTACTGACCAGGGGCGGACCGGGCCGGGCACGAGCGGCGCCACCGCAGGCGCCGCCGGGGCTGCCAGTGGTGCGACGGCCCAGCCAGGGCCGGACTGTCCCTGCAGGAGCGCGTCCTTGAACCGCTCGGCGCGCGACGCGCCTGCCCCGGCCGGTGGCGGTGACATGACGTCAGACATGGGATACCCCCGCCGGAGACCAGGAGGCACGGGGCGCCAGCTGGAGCCGGCGCCGCGTTGCCGCGAGTGTGATCTGCTCGTGCGCGCTGCGCCCGGCCCGCATCAGCGGCGCCAGCGAGAGCTTGCCGCGCAACCTGCCACCGTCGGTCAGGATCTGGGCGGTCGCGGGGTCGTGCGGAAGCGCGGCGATGACCGGCACGCCGAGGTGGGCGCCAATCTCGGCGGGCCGGTAGGGGCCGTCCTCGATCACCAGCAGGCCCAGCGCGCCGGAGCCAGTGCCGTGGCCGTCCAGGTCCTCGCGCAGCGTCTTGACGACCGGCGCGGCCGAGGCCACCGACGGAGCGCTGCCCCGCACCACCAGCAGCAACACATCAGCGCGGCGCACCAGAGCGGCGGGGGAGTGCAGCTCGTTCAGGCGGGTCGCGGATTCCACCACCACGCGCCCGGCGTCGATGACGATGTCGAAGCCGTCCTGCTCCATCACCCGCAGCAGCGTGTGCAGGGCTTCCCAGGTGCCGGCCAGCGACGCGGCCTGGGCGGGATCGGTGATGCCAGGCAGCAGCAGGCGCCCGCCGGCCTGGTCGAGCGGCACCAGGTGCTGCTCGAAGACCTCGGCGAGCGTGCCCGAGCGGTGGGCCGCCGCAAGGCGGTGCAGGCCGATCGCCGCAGTGGCGGCGCCCTGCAGGTAGCCGTTGCGGATCATGCCGCCGGACGGGTCACACTCGGCCAGCAGCGTGCGCGTGGGAGCCGACAGGGCCAGCGCGAGGGCCGAAGCCGTCACCCCGACACCCTTCGCCGACACGAGAGCAACGACGGCCATCAGCGCTGCGCCGCCTTCAGCACGATCGCTACCCGGCCCGTCGCCGCCCAGGACGCCAGCGCGGGACTGTCCACCGGGGACACCGCGAGGTCGACCACCCGCGCCCCGTTCGCGTCCGGGGCCGCGACCTGCACGATCATCGCGCTGATCGTCGACGGCTGGCTCGCCGTCGCGCCGGACGCGTCCTGCTGGCCGGGCGTCTGGACCACCATCACCGCCTGCCCCGGCTGCAGCGTTTCCGCTGGCAGCTGGCCGGGCCTGGCCAGCACGCCCACCGTGTCCTTGCCTGCCGTCAGCGGCTGCCCGGCGCTAACCGAACGGTCCGTCACCATGCTGCCGGCCGGCAGGTCCATCGCCGCCGTCTTGCCCAGGACATCGTGCGCACGGGACACCGGCACTGGGTGCAGCGCCGGATCCGCGATCATCGACGCACGCACCAGGTCATCCGACGTGATCACCTGCCCGGCCGGGATGTCATGCGCCACCGCGATCACATCAGTGCGGTGCCCGGCCGCAGTCACGAAATACGCCGAGCTGAGCCCGCCGACTGCGGCCAGCGCCACCCCGATCGCGACCAACGCGGGCCGCCGGCTGCGCCTGGGGGCGCTGTCGGTGATGGGCAGCGCCGTGCTCTGCTGGCGACCGGGATCGTCGGCTCGGGCAGCGCGCCGCTTCTGGGTGATCAGTGCCATCGACGTTCTTCCTTCAACAGCAGGTGCGAGAGGGCTGGCGGGGCGGACACGGCGTCGAGGTGCGCCGCGTCACTGGGTGTTGACGGCTTGGGCCTCGGCGATCTGCACGGTGGCGGTCGAGACGCGGTCCACCGGGATCTGCCCGGACTGGCCGGTTGTCGCCGTCCACGACACGATCCACTTGCTCGTCGCGGTGATCGTGTAGGTGCCGGGCTGGGTGTAGGTGTGGCCGCAGTCGGGCTGCTGCGTGCCGAAAGCCGGGGCGTACTTCACGCCGGGGCCGGTGCAGGTCACTGACGCCCCGTCACCGGTCGACCAGATGATCCGGTCCACGTGCGCGGTCGCGGTCACCGTGATGCCCGGCGCGTTCGCGCTGGCCGTCTTGGGGCCCCAGGTGGAGTCGGAGACGTTGTTCCACAGCCATACCGGCAGGCCGACCAGCGACGTGCCGCCCTTGCGCGGGGCGGTGCCGATATCCGCACCGAGCAGACCCATCTGCGTGGTCATCTGCGAGGCGAGCGCGGCCGGGTCCACCGCGCCGCCAAAGCCGGGCGGGGGAGTGGCACTGAACGTTGTGCCGCCCATCAGTTCCATTCCCGGCCAGGGGCAGGACACGTTGTAGAGCTGTCCATCCCCCGGCTTGTGCGTGGCAGGCGCACCGGTGGCATAGACCCAGACGGGGTCGGTGTCAGCGGGCTGAGGGGTGATCAGTGCCCAGTAGCAGCCGTCGGCGGGGTTGTACCAGCCCCACCTCGGGTCCGAGCACGGGACCTGCTGGTCCCCGTGCATGCAGGGCGCGTTGCTGCCTCCACCGCCTCCACCAGTGTTGCCGCCGCCGCCCGGGCTTCCACCGCCGGTAGCACCTCCGCCACCAGCTCCCACGTAGCAGATCGTGACGTTGGGCGGGCAATCGACACCGCCGTCTGCATGGGCCACACCGGCTCCGAGCGCCGCCGTCGCCAATGTCAACGAGGCTGCCCACCAGCGGACCGGTCTCAGCATGTCTGAGTCCTGTCGATATTGGTGTCCATGATGACCCAGCGGCCTTCGAAGACGGCGGCAGATGCGTTGAGTGGATGCCGGCCAGAGTCCGCAACCTGCTGAACCCGCTGGCCATTCGACTGGTAGACGGCGTAGAACTGCGTGCCGTCGATGCAGTCCCTGATGATCGCCCGCGGGGGAGCACTGCCCAGATCGACACCGCTGACCTGCGGTGAGAACGTTGGTGAGCCCTTGGTGACCATGCCGTGCTGGCGGTAGTAGAACTCCGTAGTGTTTACGTTGGCGAGCGCCTTGTCCTGGGCGTACCGCTCGACGTCGACACCGTCTGAGGTGCCCTGGGCGTATTCCTTGAGTTCCTCGGTCCACATGCCTTGGTAGGCGGCCAGGACCTGCTTGACGGCGTCGCCGGTGGGGTCGGTTGTAGATGCAGGAGATGGTGATGGCGTGGGGGACGCGGAAGTCGAGGTTAAGACGGAGGGAAGCGCGACCGGCTTCTTGACGGTCGATTCGCACGCGGTCAGCAGGGCACCCATCGCGAGAACTGCGGATGCTGCCGAGAGCGCGCGCAGGCCGGCAGATGAGGTAGAAGAGCGAGCCCTGTGATGCACGGTCAATCCCCCGAGGTGTCGTCAATGGCCCAAAGGTGCGCGTGCTGCCGAAGAATCTCGAGAACGTCTACGGACGGTTGGCCGCGTTCCGAGTTCCAAACTGGCTGATGCCGCTACCCGTCACCTGTCGTCCCAGCAGCCCCCGTGAAGGCTATGGTCAGACCGGTCGCACGCAGGACTCACTTCCTCCGTGCGCGTACGTCACACTGGCAACACTACGAGAGAACGAGCCGTTTTCCTACCTCATTGTGGTGTCGCGCCTACGCAGCGCTGCCGCAAACCGCAGTAAATGGGTCCATATCGCTAACGGAAAGTCAGAACTCCTGCGATACTCAGTCGAATAGCGGCCTGGATCGTGGCACCGCAGAGTCCTCTGGCCTGATTCAGGCCGCCGTAGTGTCAGCCACGGTGGCGCCGACGGTTGCCCCGGTCGCACCTGCGCCAAACAGGAGCTTCCCCGACCCCCGGCGTGGCCGTGTGACCTCCAGCGGCAACGGCGCCTCACTCAACTCACTGGCCGGTCCATGGCGCTGGGAGCGATTGCCAGCGGCGCAGCGTTTGTCGGCGACCACCCAAGACTGATCCCTGCGAGGCTCGGTCTCGTCGTGCTCCGCTGGGATGACGTGCATGCACTCGTGGGATGGCAGCTCTGGGGCCGTGACACGCAGAGCGTTGAAGCAGGTGGCGGCCAGAACGACTTGGCCCCGGCGACCATGACTGGGGTCAGCAGTTCACCGGGGCTTTCGGGTTCGGCGTAGGGCGAGCGCGGTCCGCCTGGCCAGTACGGGCGAGCTGCGCAGCGGCTGGGCGGGAGCTTCAGGATCTGCGCAGTTCGCCACGCATGATGCCCGCGACGAATGCGTCGTACTCGGCGTCATCGAAGATATGCGGAGCTTTGTCTGGGTTCTTGGAGTCGCGGATGGCGATGATGTCATTATCAAGGAAAGCGACCTGGACGCAAGTGCTGCCGCCGCTGCTGGCGGTCTGCCACTGGGCTCTGGAGAGCTGGTTGGTGAGCCAGGCGGGGTCGAGGTCGTTCTTGTTCATGATGTGAGTTCCTTGGCGATGGTCTTGAGCGAGGACCTCGAAGAAGTGCGCCAGCTGCTGGACCTTAACGCCCTGTGAGCCGTTCTCGATCTTGCTGACAGTCGACAGCGCCCTGTAGCCGAGCCGCTGAGCGGCTTCCTCCTGGCTCCAACCCAGCGCTTCGCGGGCGCGCCGGATCTCGGTGCCAAGGCGCCTTCGGCGCGGGGTGGGCTCGACGGGCATCGCACCTCCTTCAACATGAGAAAGAGTAGTGCCCGCGCCAACACGTGCATATGACAAGCCATCTCCTCCAGGCCGCCCGCCGCCGCGCCCAGATCCTGCCGCGCCAGCGTCAGCAGCAGTTCCAGCCGCCGCCACCCGGACGGCACCCCGACCAGCCGCACCCAGCCCATGCCCTGCGCGTCGGTGTCAGCGATCGCCCTCAACTGCGCACGCTCAATGCCCAGTTCGGCGAGCATCTCGTTCAGCTCCTCTGCTTCGGCGCGCGCCTCCCGCCAGCCCGCCTCATAGTCCGCCCCAGGCAGCCACAGCCATCGGTCCGGGGCCAGGTCTTCCAGGTCCCCGACGAAGTCGCCATCCGAGTCCAACAGCCCACCAACTCCCTTGGTCAGCAAGTGGCCGGGCGCGACTCGTTCGAGGACATGCCGAGCGCCCGGTACCATCGGCCCGGGTTAACACCCACCGGACCACCCCACGGCCCTCCAAGGATGCGGGGTGGTCCGGTCAGCTCTTCACTTGTCCCCGCGCACGGCAGGGGTGGGCCCGGACGCGCTCACCACAAGACGCCCGGACCCAGGGCACGGCCAGCCTGGGAAGGTAGGGGCTGACCGCGCCCAGCTCATCCCGAGGCGGGCAGGGTGGCCGGGCCGCCGAACGGCGACTGCACTTCCCCGCACGACGCCGCGCCGGTCACCCTGAGGTGTCGTGAGCCGCTGGGCGGAGCCGCACCTGATGCAGGGACCCGGCAAACCTGAACAACAGTGCCCACGCCCCATCGCGCTTGAAGCCCTCGACCGTCAGAAGCTCCGTGTCGGGACTCATCAGCATGCACTCCAGCCAGATGCGCTCGAATCTGCTCAGCGGCAGCACCTTCACGGACTCCCAGGCGGCGGCCAGCGCATCCGGCACCCGCGCGAACGTCGCGGGCTCCGTGATGCCAGTCAGCTCCACCGTCACCGGCCCGTAGACCGCCGCAACTCGCGTCTCGCCGCTCACCACGCCACCTCTCCGGAACGCTTCGGGTGGTGCTGATGCACTGCCAGCCGACGCCCACCGACGCGGATGAATCGCACCGCCGCCGCCCGCGCGATGCCCGCGCCGCAGTAGAAGCAGCGCCTCTGTTCCGTCCCGCTCGCCCGACCAGCCCAACGCGGCGCCATCAGCAGCCACCCCGTTCCGGAATCACGACCGCCCAGACGATCTTGCCGAAGCCGTACGGGCGGGAGCCGAAACCCCACTCATCGGCCAGCGCCACGACCACGCGCAGCCCCCGCCCGTGCTCCTCCAGCGCGTCAACGTCCCGCACGACCGGACGCACCCTGCTGGCGTCGTGGACGTCGATTCGCAGCCGCGCCGGGCTCACATCGAGTCGAACGAACACCCGCTCCCCGCGTCGCGACCCGTGCTTGACCGCGTTCGACACCAGTTCGGTCACGATCAGCGTGCCCGCCTCAACGAACCGCTCACCGCTCTCGGTCCTACGCAGCAATCCCAGCAGCCGCGCCCGCGCCTGCGTTGCCGAACTGTCGCTGCGCAGTAGCCAGAACTCGCTGACCCCGTCCAACACGGTCGATCTCTCGTCCACTTCGGATTCGGCGATGGCCATGGCCGCATCACCCCATGTCTGGTTCGACCCTTCAGCCCCGGCGGTTCCGGCGCCTGGCTCCAGGATCACGAACCAGCAGTCACGGGATATACCCCGCGCGATTACCCAACGTGGGTAAACTCCCTGGTAGTCAACTGGCCGGAAATGGTCCGGAGATCGGATCGCCCTGGGAGTGATCACCGATGGATGAGACCGGACGCCGCCGCGCTCTACCGCGCGCACTGTTGGCTGATCCCGAGATGATCGCGGCGTGCCGAGTCAGGGAGTTCGGAGTTGTGTTTCGGCTGCTGAAGCAGGCCGGAATCTATCCCTCGGTGATCGCGCGATCATGCGACCTGACGCCCAGTCGCGTTGGTGAGGTCATTGCCGGTAAGCGCAAGATCGAGAAGATCGATCTTGTCGAGCGGATCGCCGACGGCCTGTTCATCCCCGGGCACATGCTCGGCCTGGCAGCACGAGCATGGGAGGGGCCCACCGCCGATGGCGCCACAGCGCGCGCCGGAACGAGGTCCGAGGAGGCTGAGGCCGGATCGGACCCGTTCCTTGACCCGGAGTTCTTCACCGACCACATCCGAGCGCTCATGCCCAACCACTACCGGACGGTGAACTTACTCGGTGCCCGCCATGCACTCGACTCTGTGGAACGCCACCTCCAGGTGATCAATCGACTCCAGGGCCAGACCGATGGAGCGACCAGAGACGATCTTCTCTCACTCGGTGCCCGGATCGCCGAGTTCCTGGGGTGGCTCTACCAGGACTTGGGCGACTTCTCGCAGGCTACCCACTGGTCGGACCGGGCGATGGAGTGGTCGCAGGAGACAGGCGACGACGTGATGGCCGCGTACGTCCTGTTCCGTAAGAGCAACCAGGCCACGGCCCGCCGAGACGCACAGCGGGCCGTTTCACTGGCGCGGGCGGCCCAGCGCGCGCCGGGGGCCACCACGAGCATTCGGGCGTTGGCGCTCCAGCAGGAGGCTCAGGGACACGCACTCCTCGGAAACCCACGGTTCGCGCTGATGAAGTTCGATGAGGCGCACGAGCTCGCAGCAGTCGGGGGTGACGCACCATCTGATGACGCCGCACTCGACACGTCGTACTGCACACCGGTCTACGTGGAGATGCAGCGCGCCAACTGCCTGATCGAGCTGGGCGAACCGAGCCGTGCAGCCGAGGCGTTCGAAAACGAGCTGCGGATACTGCCCCAGGTGTACCGCAACGACCACGGGGTCTACCTCTCGCGCCTGGCCCGCGCCTACGCCACCGCTGGCAAGCCGGAGCAGGGGGCGGAAGCCGCCGGCCGCGCACTGTCGATCGCTCTCGACACTGAATCAGCCCGCGCCATGGGTGAGTTGGCGGCAGCCGAGTGTGCCTTGGCCCAGTGGTCCGCTGTCCCGTCGGTGGCGGCTTTCCGGGCCAGGTTCAGGCTCGTCCGAAGCGCCGCGTCCTATGGCCTTCAGGCAGTTCGATGAGTGAAGCTGACTCCATGGATGCAACGATCACAAGCGCGACCTCCGGCGATGAACGCAAGCGTGGCCCTAAGGTGGCGGTCCTGCCAATCGGCAGCTTCGAGCAGCATGGTGACCACCTGCCGCTGACGACCGACGCCGTTGTCGCGAGCCTGATTGCCAGCCGGATCGCCGACGATTACGACCTGTTCCTGCTGCCGCCCATCACCATCGCCTGTTCCCATGAACACGCGTCCATGCCCGGCACCGTCAGCATCAGTGCCGCAACGCTGTACGCGATCGTGAACGACATCTGGCGCTCGCTCCAGGCCTCCGGTGTACCGGGTCTGCTCATCGTCAACGCTCACGGCGGGAACTACGTGCTCGCCAACGTGGTGCAGGAAGCCAATGTCACCGGCCGCAATCTCGCGCTCTTCCCGGTCCGCGAGGACTGGCACCGGGCACGTGAGCACGCGGCCCTGGAGAGCAGCGGCCTTGAGGACATGCACGGCGGCGAACTGGAGGTATCCATCCTGCTCCACGGTGCACCGGAGTTGGTCCGCAGCGGAGTCGCCGACGATGATCACCTGGCGACCGACCGGCCGCACCTGCTGACTCTGGGCATGGCCGGCTACGCCCGGAACGGCATCATCGGTCAGCCCTCTCTGGGAACGGCTGCCAAGGGCAAAGCCCTGCTGGACAGCCTTTCCCAGTCGGCCGCCGCCCATCTCGCTCTTATCAGCGGGGCGTAGTCGAGCCCGAAGCGTCGACTCGAAGCTCTCACTTGGCAGGCCGGTCGGATACGTGTGCCAGAACGCGCACGGACCCCGCAGCCGGATCGGACGCGGGGCACGTGCGGCGGGCTGCCGCCCGCTTGCTGTCCTACGCGGTCTTGGGAGCGGCCTGCTGAACGACCTCGAACGACCAGAGTGTTGAGCCGGAGGCGGCAGGCTTGGGCTGCTCGCCGCCCTTCCCGCCGCCACGGTGCGCCGCCTTCATGGGGCCCTCAAGCCATGCCTGGAAGGACTCCTCGTCGCGCCAGCGCGTGTAGACGAGGTAGGTGTCAGTGCCTTCGACCGGGCGGAGGAGTTCGAACCACTCGAACCCGTCGGAGTTCTCGACCGCGTGCGCGCGGGAGGCGAACCGCTTCTCCAACGTCTCGCGCTGCTCAGCCGGGACGTTCAGTACGTTGATCTTGACTACGCTCATGCCCCATCCTGCACCAAGCGTCCGGGACAGGCGTGCAGAGCGTCGGACAGATCACCCGTGCCGAGCAGGCATCACTTGTGCAGTCAGATCTAGTAGGGCTTGGTCAGGTTCGTGTGGGTGTGGGTATGTCGCGGTGGCAGGTAGGGCATGCGCCGGCCCAGGTGGCGAGGAGTAACTGCAGCTCGCGGACGACCTGATAGAGGCTCAGACCGGTGTCGCTTCTTTTGGGGCACGGGTCAGCCTCCGCAGGGTGCAGAAGGCGTGGGCGAGGGAGGTGAGGGTGACGTGATGGTGCCATCCGTTGAAGGTGCGGCCCTCGAAGTGGGCAAGTCCCAGGGCCTGTTTCATCTCCCGGTAGTCGTGCTCAATGCGCCAGCGAAGCTTGGCCAGGCGGACCAGGGTGGTCAGCGGGGTGTCGGCGGGCAGGTCGGAGAGCCAGAACTGCACCGGCTCGGTCTCGTTGGCGGGCCATTCGGCCAGCAGCCAGCAATCGGCCGGTTCCATGCCTTCGGTGGCCTCGCGGATCTCGCGTCCGGCGGGGCGGATCCGCAGGGCCACGAACCGCGAGTACATGCGCTTCAACCCGGTGCGGCCCCGGCCGGGGCGTGAGCCCTCGCGCCAGGACACCGGCTTGGCCGCACCGCGGCCTGCCTTGATGACCAGCGACTTCACGCTGAGGGCCGGGGTCGGGTACTTGGCCACCGGCGGCCGCCCCGTTCCGCTGTAGGGCGGGGTGATGGGGCGGGCGGCGGCCGGATGGGCGGTGGGCCGGCTGGAGATGCCGACCACGTAGCGCAGGCCACGCTGGTTCAGGCCCAGACGGAAGGCGACCGTGTCGCCGTAGCCGGCGTCGGCCAGGACCAGGGGCACCTCGACGCCCCAGGACCGGGTCTCGTCGATCATGTCCAGGGCAAGCTGCCACTTCTCCACGTGCCCCAAGTCGGCCGGGATACCGCAGCGTTCACGCCGGGCCACCTTGTCCGGGTCGGCTTGCGGCGAGGCGGGGTCCCAGGACGTGGGCAGGAACAGGCGCCAGTTCACCGGCGTCGAGGCGTGGTCGCGGGCCAGGTGTACCGAGACCCCGACCTGGCAGTTGGTGACCTTGCCCGCGGTGCCGGAGTACTGCCGCGACACACACGCGGACGCGTCGCCGTCCTTCAGGAAGCCGGTGTCGTCGACGATCAGCGCGCTCGGTTTGATGGCCTCGTGCATCCGCCACGCGAGCCGGGCCCGCACCTGCGCGGGGCTCCATGGGCTGGAGGTGACGAAGTGCGCCAGCGCCTGCCGGTTGCCGTCTTCGCCCAGCCGGGCCGCCATTGGCTCTACCGACTTACGACGACCGTCCAGCAGCAGCCCGCGCACATACGCCTGACCCCAGCGGTGCTGATCCGCGCGCGTGAACGCCTCGAACATCTCCGCCGTGAACGCCTCCAGATCCTCCCGGACCTCGGCCATCTCCCCAGGTGTCACACACCATCAACGCGCCAGCCGAGACAAAGACACGCCACAGCGAGTACACCTGACCAAGCCCTACTAGGAGCTGTCTGGGGTTTGGATCTCTTTGTGGTGCTGGCTGCTGGTAGAACTCGGGTGTGGCGCGTTTTGATGTGACGGATGCCGAGTGGATGCTGATCGAGCCCCTTCTGCCGGTCGCGGCTACGGGGCCGTTGCCCCGGCGGGTGCGGGATCAGTTCAACGGGGTGATCTGGCGTTTCCGGACCGGGTCCGGGTGGCGTGATGTCCCAGAGAGGTACGGGCCCTGGTCCACGGTGTACTCCCGGTTCAGCAACTGGGCCAGGGCCGGGGTGTTCCAGGGGTTGATGGACGCGTTGATCGCGGAGGCGGCCGGGCGTGGGCTGGTCGGTCTGGAGCTGGTGAGCGTGGACTCCACGGTGGTGCGCGCGCACCAGGACTCGTCCGGCCTGGCCGTCGCTGGGGAGACCCTGGACGCCCTCGAACAGGCACTGACCGAGGAAAAAGGGGCTCCACTGCCGCGCCAACCGCCGGTGTGGCGGGTGGTGCACCGCAAGCCCCGGCGGACACGGCCGCCGCGGACCGGGCGGGCGCGGATCCTGCCGCAACGCGGCGTCGCCGCAAAGCCCGTGCGAAGGCTGCCGGACTCGGCCGGTCCCGGGGCGGCCTGAGCAGCAAGATCCATGCCGCGGTCGACTCCGCCGGGCTGCCGCTGGCCTTCGTCCTGACACCCGGTCAGGCGGCGGACTGCCCGCTGTTCCGGACCGTGCTGGAGAAGATCAGGGTCCCGGGGCCGGTCGGCCGCCCGCGCACCAGAGCGGACGCAGTCGCCGGGGACAAGGCCTACTCCTCCAAGGCCAATCGGGCCTACCTGCGCAAACGCGGCATCAGGGCCGTCATCCCGGAGAAGAGGGACCAAGCCGCCAACCGCAAGAAGAAGGGCAGCCGAGGCGGCCGGCCCGTCAGCCACGACGCCGAGCTCTACAAGGAGAGGAACACCGTCGAACGCTGCTTCCAGAAGCTCAAGACCTGGCGCGGGGTGGCCACTCGCTACGACAAGAGCCAGGAGAGCTTCGAGGCCGCACTCCACCTCCGAGGCTCGATCATGTGGCTGAAGCACCTCACCTCAACCACATGATCCGAACCCCGAACAGCTCCTAGAGCCGGAGCCCGAACCTGCCTCGCTGCTGGAGCTGCGGGCCGCGGTGAACGCGATGCTGCCCCGCGTCGACCTGCCCGAGGTACTGCTGGAGGTGTTCTCCTGGACCGGCGCGGACCAGACGTTCACCTCGGTCACCGGCGGCGAGGCCAGACTGAGGGACCTACCGGTCACCATCGCGGCGCTGTTGGTGGCGCACGGCTGCAACGTCGGCTACACCCCGGTCATCAGCGGCATCGACGCGCTGAAGTACGGGCGGCTGTCCCACGTCGACCAGACGTATCTGCGGCTGACGACCTACCGGGCCGCCAACGCCACGCTGATCGCCACCCAGGCGGCGATCCCCCTCGCCAGCGCATGGGGCGGCGGCCTGGTCGCCTCGGTCGACGGGATGCGGTTCGTGGTGCCGGTGCCCTCGGTCTACGCCCGGCCGAACCCGAAGTACTTCGGACGGCGGGGCGGCGCCACCTGGTTGAACATGATCAACGACCAGGCGGCCGGGCTCGGAGGGAAGGTGGTGGCCGGCACGCCGCGCGACTCGCTGTACGTGCTGGACGTCCTCTACGACCGCGACGGCGGCAAGCGCCCGGACATGATCGTCACAGATACCGCCTCGTACTCCGACATTGTCTTCGGGCTCCTGACCTTGGCGGGGTTCACCTACGCGCCGCAGTTGGCGGACTTGCCGGACCGGAAGATGTGGCGCATCGACCGCTCGGCCGACTACGGCGCGTTCCAGGACGCGGCCCGCGGCCGGGTCGACCTGGTCCGGATCGAGCGGAACTGGGAGGACATCCTGCGGATCATCGGCTCCATCCACACCGGCGCGGTGCGCGCCTACGACGTGATCCGGATGCTGTCACGCGACGGCCGTCCCACCCCGCTGGGCGACGCGATCGCCCACTACGGGCGGATCGCCAAGACCCTGCACATCCTGCGTCTGGCCGACGAACCGACCTACCGGCGGAAGATCAAGGTGCAGGCCAACCTCCAGGAGGGCCGCCACGCGCTCGCCCGGAAGATCTTCCACGGCAAGGCCGGGCAGCTCTACCAGCGTTACCAGGACGGCATGGAGGACCAGATCGGCGCTCTGGGACTGGTCCTCAACGCCCTGGTTCTCTTCAACACGCGCTACATGGACGCAGCCGTTCGGCAGCTTCGGGCGGACGGCTTCGACGTCCGTGACGAGGACGTGGCCCGCCTGTCGCCATTCGTCCGCCATCACATCAACATGCTCGGCCGGTACTCCTTCCAACTCCCCGACCTGACCGGCGGCCTGCGGCCCCTGCGCGACCCGGACGCCACCGACGAGGGGTGACTTCGGCGCACCGCAGTCCGCTCCGGTCCGGTCCCAAGGCCCGACCCTGGGACCGGACCGGAACAGTGCCGGCGCTCTACCGTTCCCGGCGCCCGATGCCCGCGGGAGCAGTGAGGATGGCCAGGCCCAGGGCGAGGACGGCCAGCCCGCACCAAGAAGCGGCCGGCAGGCGTTCACCGAGGACGGTGACGCCCAGGACCGCTGCGACGGCGGGCTCGGCCAGGAGGCCAGAGGAGTTACGCGCGAAACCCGCCACTTGATGACTACCGGTCAGAGCCTATTACGCACGGTGTTGATTGCTCTGTGACCATCCGAGCGGGAATTACCAAACGATTTGTCGGTAGCATGCCAGTGACGCCGCCCTGGCTGGGAATCGCAGGGCGGAATCCCTTTCGGGAGCCCAGGTGCGGCGCCCGCTCGTAGAGGAGGGTTCGTGCTCAAGATGAGAGGCGGCAGTCAGCCGCCTAGGGCGTGGTGGCTGCTGCTGATTTCACGGGTCGCCGTACTAGTCCTGGTCGCAGGTTCGCTGGTCGCCGTAGGCGTGGGCCGGGCGCAGCCTGCGAGCGCGACCGTTGGTTCGCTGAACTCCATGACCTGGAACATTCAAGGCAGCGCCGGGCAGACTGCCTGGAACCAGTTGCGTACGACCCTCAGCACCGCGCTCACCCGTCACAACCAGGACCCACGTCGGCCGGCGCTGAACGTGGTCGCCATGCAGGAGGTGGGATCTCGCCCCCGGGGCGCCACGGCTACGGGACTCAGCTGGGTTGCCGGCCCCTGGACGATCCCGAGGACTCCCGGCAGCGTCAACACCATCACCTACCCGGCGCCGGATCCCTCTACCGGAGCGCCTCGGCAGTTCGTGGTGAGCGAATACACATGGGACGTCAACGGCACGCGTTACTACATCTACTTCATGCCGATGCTCCGGTCCTCTGCTTCGCCTGCGGGCAGTACCGCCGTGCGCAACGGCCTGGCCATCATCAGCGATCAGCAGGCGACCAACGTGTGGATCCAGCAGCCGCAACGGTGGGACAACACCACGCAGAGTGTCAGTCCCAGTTCCCGGCCCGCCTTCGGGATCCGGTACCCGGACGGTTCGGCTTGGTGGACGGTCCACTCCGGCAGCGGGCCTTCGAACTCCACGAGGAACGACGCCTCCAACATGGTCACCGCGATCAGCAATCGGATGACCGGGGCCGGGGTGGGCAACTGGGCAGTCCTGGGCGACTTCAACCGCGACCTCATACGGCTGGGTGTCGCCGGTTTCGGGACACTGCCCGTCGGGTCGCACATCGTCAACCCCGTGGCGCGCCGGGGGCCAAGGAGCAGTCGCTTCGACCCCCAGGTCACCCGGCCCTCCTCCGGAACCCAGCTCGACTACATGATCACCAACGACACGACGGCGGGACTGCAGGCCCTGACCTACGGCAACTACTCCGACCACCTAGCGGTCCAGTTCGGCACGACCCTGATGGCCTCGGCCCAGGTCGGGCAGATCAGTCTGCTGACACAGCCCGGCCAGTGCCTGGATCTGGATCCCGGCTCTGGCCCGGTCGGCCCCGGCACCCGGCTGCGGCTGGCTTCCTGTGCCGCCGGGTCCAGCACCCAGCAGTGGGCCGTGAACGACGACGGCACGATCAGCAACGGCGGGTACTGCCTGGACAACTACGCCTGGGGTACTGGCGACGGGAACGTGATCCAGCTCTACACCTGCAACGGCGCCAGCGCCCAGCAGTGGGCGGCCTACGCTAACGGGCAGATCTACAACCTGCCGACCGGCAGCCCGATCGGGTCCGGCAAGTGCCTGGACACCACGGCGCCCTCCGGCGGTCCTCCCCCTCCACCCGGCGCGAGCCCCGGGATGAGCCTGCGGACCTGCTCAACGAGCTCCACCCAACTCTTCCACTTCCAGTACCAAGACCCCCCAACCAGCGGCGGCGCCCTGGAACTCGGCGCCTCGATGCCGGGCTGCCTCGACCACGGCCAGAGCCGGCTGAC
The DNA here is from genome assembly GCF_041262605.1 of Kitasatospora sp. GAS1066B. Taxonomy (NCBI): domain Bacteria; kingdom Bacillati; phylum Actinomycetota; class Actinomycetes; order Kitasatosporales; family Streptomycetaceae; genus Kitasatospora; species Kitasatospora sp. GAS1066B. Next base: position 1,608 of record NZ_JBGCCO010000036.1, on the reverse strand, counting down.
GGTACAGGCCTGCTCGGGTGGGGACACGGACCAGGTGTGGACCTTGCCGGGGGACGGGACCGTACGCGTGGGCCCGCCGGGAAGCACCGGCCAGTGCCTGGACAACTTCAGCGGCAACACCAGCGACGGCAACCACGTCCAGCTCTACACCTGCAACACCGGGGAAGTCGCCCAGCAGTGGCAGCCGCGCGCCGACGGCACCCTCTACAACCCCGCCAGCGGCAAATGCCTCAGCAACGGCGCCCAGGACTCCTCCGCCGCCCTGACCATCCAGGACTGCTACACCGACGAACCGGGACAAATATGGAACTTTGACGCGGGTACCGGCACCATCACCGAGCCGCCTCTGCAGATGTGCCTGGAGCACAACCTGACCGGCAACGGGGCCCCGGCCCGCGCATGGGAGTGCATCCCCCGAAACTCCAACCAGCAGTGGACCTTTTTCGGTGACGGCACGGTCCGGGACGGCTCACCCGGGCGGTGCCTGGAGAACTCCGGCGGCAGCAACACGGCCGGGAACCCGATCATCATGGACACGGCCTGCTCGGGTGGCAGCAGCCAACTGTGGCAGCTGCGCGTCGACGGCACCCTCTACAACCCAGCCACCGACAAGTGCGTCGACGACAACGACGAACCAGGCATTGGCAACCGCGTCACGCTCGAACCCTGCGCCAGCACGACCAACTGGTATCCCGTCGGCAGCACGCTCCAGGCCACCAACAGCGGCCCCAGCTGCCTGGCCCATCCGGCGAACACCCTGGCAGTGGAAGCCTGCACGCCAGGCGAGGCCAGCCAGCAGTGGACGCTGCCGGGGGACGGGACCGTGCGCGTGGGTCCGCCGGGAAGCACTGGCCAGTGCCTGGACAACTTCAGCGGCAACACCAGCGACGGCAACCACGTCCAGCTCTACACCTGCAACACCGGGGAAGTCGCCCAGCAGTGGCAGCCGCGCGCCGACGGCACCCTCTACAACCCCGCCAGCGGCAAATGCCTCAACAACGGCGCCCAAGACTCCTCCGCCGCCCTGACCATCCAGGACTGCTACACCGACGAGATCGGCCAGATCTGGAACGTCAGCGGGAGCGCCATCACCCAGCCGCCCATGCCCGTGTGCCTCAACCACTACCTGCCCGGCGACGCCGTAGCCGCACGGCAATGGGAATGCATCCCCGGCAACTCCAACTACCAGTGGACCCAGCCCGGCGACGGCACACTGCGGGAAGGCACCCCGAGCAACCCCGGCCGCTGCCTGGACAACTACAGCAATCAGAGCAACGACGGAAACCCAGTCCACCTCTACCACTGCGTCTCCGGTGACACCGCCGAGCAGTGGCAAGAGAACTCCGACCTCTACAACCCTCCCACCGGCAAATGCGCCGGCGAAGGCAACAACAGGGCCGCCGGAGCCGCCTTCACCCTGATGTCCTGCGTCGCAGCCCTCCACTGGTACCTCATCAGCCCCCAAGACCAGTAGGGCGCCCGCCGGAGTCTTGGGGGGGGGGGGTGGGGGGGGGGGGGGGGGGGGGGCGGGGGGGGCGGGGGCCGCGGGGCCCCCCCCCCCCCCGCGGGGGCGCGCCCCCCCCCCCCGCGCCCCCGGCGCGGCGCGCG
>NZ_JBGCCO010000035.1:0-83532 GCF_041262605.1 Kitasatospora sp. GAS1066B | reverse complement strand
CCCCATCATCACCCTCGACGCCCGACGCCGAGACAGCGCCAAAAGCGCACTCATCACACTCGTCGAACACGCACTCCTCGCCCGACTGCGATGACGCGGAATCGGGGACCCCGCGGTGCGGGGTCCCCGAACTCTCGTCGCTCCACCGGCTGTCGCGGCGTCAGTCCTGCGGCGTCAGGCCGGCCTTGAGCAGGATGGACGTGTACGCGTCCTCCAGGGCGTGCCAGGAGGCGGCGATCACGTTGTCGGCGACGCCGACCGTGGACCAGCTGGCGACACCGTCGGTGGACTCAACCAGCACCCGGGTGCGGGAGGCCGTGCCGTGCTGGCCCTCCAGGATCCGGACCTTGTAGTCCACCAGCTCCAACTTGGCCAGCTGCGGGTAGATCCGCTCCAGGGCGGCGCGCAGCGCCTTGTCCAGCGCGTCCACCGGGCCGTTGCCCTCGCCGGTGGCGACCATCCGCTCACCCTTGGCCCAGATCTTGACGGTGGCCTCGTCGCCCGCCTTGCCGTCCGGCAGCTGCTCGCTGATGGTCCGCCAGGACTCCAGCGCGAAGAACCGGGCCCGGCTGCCGTGCACCTCGTCGCGGAGCAGCAGCTCGAAGGAGGCGTCGGCGGCCTCGTAGGTGTAGCCCAGGTTCTCCAGCTCCTTGACCTTGGCGACCACCCGGCCGACCAGGTCGCGGTCGGTGGACAGGTCGTAGCCCAGCTCCTTGCCCTTGAGCTCGATCGAGGCCCGGCCCGCCATGTCGGAGACCAGCATCCGCATGGTGTTGCCGACCAGCTCGGGGTCGATGTGCTGGTAGAGGTCCGGGTCGACCTTGATCGCGGAGGCGTGCAGGCCGGCCTTGTGCGCGAAGGCCGAGACCCCGACGTAGGGCTGGTGGGTGGAGGGGGTCAGGTTGACCACCTCGGCGATGGCGTGCGAGATCCGGGTCATCTCGGCCAGCTTGCCGGCCGGCAGCACCCGGCGGTCGTACTTGATCTCCAGCGCGCCCACCACCGGGAAGAGGTTGGCGTTGCCGACCCGCTCGCCGTAGCCGTTGGCCGTGCACTGCACGTGGGTGGCACCCGCGTCGACGGCGGCCAGCGTGTTGGCGACCGCGCAGCCGGTGTCGTCCTGGGCGTGGATGCCGAGCCGCGCGCCGGTGCTCGCCAGCACGTCGGCGACGATCTCGTGCACCCCGCCCGGCAGCATCCCGCCGTTGGTGTCGCAGAGCACCACCACGTCGGCGCCGGCCTGGTGGGCGGCCTTGACCACGGCGAGCGCGTACTCGCGGTTGGCCCGGTAGCCGTCGAAGAAGTGCTCGCAGTCGATGAAGACCCGGCGGCCCTGGGCCTTGAGGTGGGCGACGCTGTCGCGGACCATCTCCAGGTTCTCGTCCAGCGTGGTGCGCAGGGCCAGTTCGACGTGGCGGTCGTGGGACTTGGCGACCAGCGTGATCACCGGCGCGCCGGAGTCGAGCAGGGCCTTGAGCTGCGGGTCCTCGGCGGCCTTGCCGCCGGCCCTGCGGGTGGCGCCGAAGGCGACCAGCTGTGCGTGCCGCAGCTCCAACTCGGCCGCCGCGCGGGCGAAGAACTCGGTGTCCCGGGGGTTGGCACCCGGCCAGCCGCCCTCGATGAACCCGACCCCGAAGTCGTCCAGGTGCCGTGCGATGGTCAGCTTGTCGGCCACCGTGAGGTTGATCCCCTCCCGCTGCGCGCCGTCGCGCAGGGTGGTGTCGAAAACGTGGAAGCTGTCGTCGGGATGACGAGTACTGCCGTCGGTCATGGCCCTGGTATCTCCGTTCGGGGAGAGTCTGCTGCTGCCGGATCCGGTCCTGCCGGTCCACACTGTCCACTGTCCCGCGCGCCACCCGGAAGCCGCCGCCCGCCTGGTGGGCGGTGCCGGTGCTCCAGGTCCTGCCCGACCGGCGCGAGGTGGGCTCGGCGGGGCAAAACAAAAGACCCCTCGCGGGTGCGAGAGGTCTGCGCGCGGGTCGTGTGACGCTGTGGTCGTCCCGCGGGGTCTACTGCGGAACGGTCACTGCGGACCGGCGCGCCTGCTGCTAATAATCATCGCGAGCGAGGACACGTTCGCAGTCTGGCACAGGATCCGCCATGTGACCTCCCCCGTCCCGGATCCCGAGACGGGGGAGGTCCTCCGGACGGCCTATTGCTCAGGCGATCGGGTGCAGCCAGCCGTGGGTGTCCGCGACGGTGCCGCCCTGGATGCCGAGCAGGCGCTCGCGCAGGCGCATGGTGACCGGGCCGGGCTCGCCCTTGCCCACGGTCCAGTCGGCGCGGGCGGACTTCACCGAGCCGACCGGGGTGATCACGGCGGCGGTGCCGCAGGCGAAGACCTCGGTGAGGGTGCCGTCGGCGTTGCCCTGCTTCCACTCGTCGGTGGAGATCTTGCGCTCCTCGGTGGCGTAGCCGAGGTCGGCGGCCATGGTGAGCAGCGAGTCGCGGGTGATGCCGGGGAGCAGCGCACCGGACAGGGCCGGGGTGACGATCCGGGCGTCCTCGCCCTCGCCGAAGACGAAGTAGAGGTTCATGCCCCCCATCTCCTCGATCCACTTGTGCTCGGCGGCGTCCAGCCAGACCACCTGGTCGCAGCCCTGGGCGGCGGCCTGCGCCTGGGCGACCAGGGAGGCCGCGTAGTTGCCCGCGCACTTGGCCGCGCCGGTGCCGCCGGGAGCGGCCCGCACGTACTCCTCGGAGAGCCAGACCGAGACCGGCTTGACGCCGCCGGGGAAGTAGGCGCCTGCCGGGGAGGCGATCACGATGAAGAGGTACTCGTTGGCCGGACGGACCCCCAGGCCCACCTCGGTGGCGAACATGAACGGCCGCAGGTAGAGGCTCTGCTCGGCCTCGGTCGGCACCCAGTCCCGGTCCTGCTGGACCAGCAGCTCGACGGCCTTGACGAAGGCCTCGGCGGGCAGTTCGGGCATCGCCAGCCGGCGGGCCGAGGACTGGAAGCGGGCGGCGTTGGACTCGGGCCGGAAGGTGGCGACCGTGCCGTCGGGCTGGCGGTAGGCCTTGAGACCCTCGAAGATCGACTGCCCGTAGTGCAGCGTCATGTTCGCCGGGTCCATCTCCAGCGGGGCGTACGGGGAGAGCTGGGCGTCGTGCCAGCCCCGGCCCTCGGTCCAGCGGATGGTGACCATGTGGTCGGTGAAGATCCGGCCGAAGCCGGGGTTCGCCAGTCGGGCCTCGCGCTCCGCCGCGGACAGCGGGTGTGCGGAGGGCTTGAGCTCGAACGTGATGGGCGCCTGGGTGGGCGTGGTCATGGCTTCTGTCCTTCACCGTGGGGTTGGTCAGGGCCGCTGAACCGCCATCCGGAAGAAGAACGCATGACGGCACGGCCCACTGTTGATAGTCGCATCTAAGGGGCCGTGCCGAACAGCTGTGGTGTGAACCGGCCCGTCAGCCGGATACTCGCGCGACGAGCGCGTCGCCCACCTCGGTGGTGCTGCGGGTCCCGGTGCGCTCGGCCAGGTCGGCGGTGACCGCCGCCTCCACCTTCGCGGCCTCGGCGGTGAAACCGAGGTGGTCCAGCAGCAGGGCGACCGACAGCACGGTGGCGGTCGGGTCGGCCTTGCCCTGGCCGGCGATGTCCGGGGCGGAGCCGTGCACCGGCTCGAACATCGAGGGGAACTCACCGGAGGGATTGATGTTGCCGCTCGCCGCCAGGCCGATGCCACCGGTGACGGCGGCGGCCAGGTCGGTGAGGATGTCGCCGAACAGGTTGTCGGTGACGATCACGTCGAACCGCTCGGGCTGGGTGACGAAGAAGATGGTCGCCGCGTCCACGTGCAGGTAGTCGGTGGCGACCTCGGGGAACTCCTGGCCGACCTGCTGGAAGATCCGGGTCCACAGGTGGCCGGCGTGCACCAGCACGTTGTTCTTGTGGACCAGCGTGAGCTTCTTGCGCGGGCGGGCGGCGGCGCGGCGGTAGGCGTCGCGGACCACGCGCTCGATGCCGAAGGCGGTGTTGAGGCTGACCTCGGTGGCCACCTCCTGCGGCGTCCCGGTGCGCAGCGAACCGCCGTTGCCGACGTACGGGCCCTCGGTGCCCTCGCGGACCACGACGAAGTCGATCGCCGGGTCACCGGCGAGCGGGGACTTCACGTTCGGGAAGAGCTTGCCCGGGCGCAGGTTGATGTGGTGGTCGAAGGCGAACCGCAGCTTCAGCAGCAGCCCGCGCTCCAGCACGCCGGACGGGACGGACGGGTCCCCGATGGCGCCGAGCAGGATCGCGTCGTGCGTCTTCAGCTCGTCCAGCACGGTGTCGGGCAGGGTCTCCCCGGTCGCGTGGTAGCGGCGAGCGCCCAGGTCGTACTCGGTGGTCTCGAGCTTGACGTCGGCGGGGAGGGCGGCGGTGAGCACCTTGAGGCCCTCGGCCACGACTTCCTGGCCGATGCCGTCACCGGGGATCACTGCGAGACGAAGGCTACGAGACATGGGGGGAACGGTACTCCGGGGTCTCGGAGGGTGACACCTGGCGTCCAGAATGCGGACGCCTAGGAGAGCTTGATGTCGAGCGGGAACGGGTGATCGATCGTCAGGCGGTCGTGGAAGATGCCGGTCGGGACGTAGCTGTTGGTGGCCGGGTCGCGTTCGTAGGTGTGGACGACCGGGCTGCCGTCGTCGCACTCGACTCGCCAGAGGTAGCGAATGCCCGCGGCGGCGTACTTGCGGTGCTTGGTGTGGCGGTCGCGCTCCACCGACTCCTCCGAGACCACCTCCACCGCAACCAGCACGTCCTCTGCCCTGAGCCAGGTCTGATCCGGGCCGGTGATCGCCGACCGACGAGCCACCGCGAGATCCGGCGACGGCCGGTTCTGCCTGCCCAGCACCACGGAGAACTCGCGCAGAACGTCCCACTCCGCCGGGATCGCGGCGAGCAAGCCGTCCTCCAGCGCACGCAATGTGATCATGTGGAAGCGGGTCTGCGGAGCAGGGAAGATCAGCATCCCGTCGAGCAACTGCGTGTGCCGAGGCAACTCGGGGAGCCGATCCGGATCCTCCGATGTCCAGCCTTCGACCGGCGGCCGCAGCCAGTCGGGAAACGGCTCCGCACTCCTGTTGTCTCCCATGCAAAAGATTCTGACGGTCCACTTCAGGCCACCCGGCGGGTCCTGAGCCGGAATCACCCGAACGTGTCCCGGATGATGTCGCTATGCGGGAGAGGCGAGCGGCCCTCGGGGCGGCAGGGCTTGCGATAGGGGCGTACGCGCTGGCGCTCGCCGCGCGCGGGGCGTATCCGTTCGGGCACGGGCCACGGCCCGGGAGCCGGCTGGTCGAGCAGGTCGTCCCGCTCTACGCGCACCTGTGGGACCTGCTGCGCGGGCAGGGCGGCGGGGACCTGCTGGTCAACTGGAACAGCGGGTACGGGGTGCCGTTCCCGCCCGATCTGGCGACCGACCTGCTGAACCCGTTCTCACTGCTGGTCGTCCTCTTCCCGCGCGACCAGGTGGGCCTGGCGGTCTTCCTCACCACCCTGCTGAGCATCGGGCTCGGCACCGCGCTGATGACCGTCTTCCTCGGCCGGCTGCACCCGGGGGCGCCGTGGCTGCGCGCCCTGCTGGCCACCGGCTACGGGCTCTGCGCCTGGGTGCTGGTGGACGGGGTGGAGCAGCCGGCCTGGCTCTGGGGGCTGGTCTCGCTGCCGCTGCTCTGCCTGGCCTTCGACCGCTGCCTGCGGCGGACCGGCTGGCCGCTGGGCGCGGCGGCGGTGGGGCTGGCCTGGGTGGGCGACTTCTACACCGGGGCGACCGCCTCGCTCGGGGCGGGCCTGGTCCTGGTGTTGCGGCTGCTGCTGGACCGCAGGCCGGTGCGGGAGCGGCTGCGGGTGCTCGGGCGGGCGCTCGGCATGACGGCGGTCGGGATCGGCGCGGCGGCGCCGGTGCTCTGGGTGACCTTCGAGGCGGGGCGGGACGCGGTGCCCGGCCTGGTCCTCCATCCGAACACCCCGGCCCTCACCGACTACCTGACCCAGCTGCTGCCCGGTGGACTCACCGGCCGCGCGCTGCCCAACGTCTTCGTCGGCGTGCCGGCCCTGCTGCTGGTGGCCGCGCTGCCGTTCACCCGCGGGGTGCGGGTGGCTGAGCGGGTGGCCTGGCCGCTGGCGTTGGTGCTGGTCGCCGTCTCCTTCGTGTGGCGGCCGACGATCCTGCTCTGGCACGTGTCGAACGCGCCGCAGGGCGATCCGTACCGGTCGACCTATGTGCTGAGCGGCCTGCTGGTGATGGCCGCCTGGGTCTGCCTGGCACACCGGCCGACCCCGCTCGCGCTGGGCGGCGGGGTCGCCCTGCTCGCGCTGCCCGCCGCGCTGACCCAGGGCCATGGATCGGCGCGGCCGGTCACCTGGGTGCTGCTGGGGGTCGGCGTCCCGGTGGCGGTGGCGGCGTTCTGGGGGCTGCGGCACCGGCCCGGGGTGGCGATGACCGTGCTGAGCTGCGCCGTCTTCGCGGGCACCGCCCTGGCGGCGTACTCGGTGCTCGGGGCCCGCGAGGAGCCGGCCGGCGGGGAGTCGGCCGGCGGGGCGGCGGGGCCGGTCGGCGCGCAGCTGCGCGAGGCCCGCCGGGTGATCCAACGCGCGGACGACTGGCCGGCCTCGCGCACCGACCCCGGACCGCACGTCTTCACCGGCAACGACCCGATGCTGCTGGGCGGCCAGGGCGGCGGGTACCGCAGCGACTACCTGCCGCAGGCCACCGCGCAGGCCCTGCACGACCTGGGCGCGGGCTCGCTGCTGCAGGGTCGGCAGACGCTGAGCCCCGCCGATCCGGTCGGAGCGGCACTGTTCGGGGTGACCACCTCGCTGCAGCCCGACCTGACGGTGCGCCAGGCGCCGGCGGCGCCGCTGGTCACCGTGCACGCCATCGGGCCGCTCGACAGCTCCTCGGTCTGGACCCGGCAGCAGGAGCTGCTCGGGGCGACGGTCTATCAGGTCCCGCCGCTGGATCCGGGCACCGGGCCGAACGCGCCGACCGATCACGGCCGCAGCGGCTGGTCGCTGCCCACCACGGCGCCGGGCAGCGCCGGGACGGTGCTCAGCGCCGGCTGCGCCCCGGGGCGCGCAGCGTACCTGTACGCGCCCTACCTGGCCGGGCAGGTCAGCTGGCCGGGCGGCTCGCTGGACGCGCACGGGGAGCAGGGCGCGACGGCGCTGCCGATCATCGCGCTGGGCCCGGTGCCGGCCGACGGGGTGGTCCGGGTGACGGTGCGGGTCGAGCTGGCCACCCAGGTGCCGGCCGCGCCGTTCGGCTGCCTGGACCCGGCGGCGCTGGCCGAGGCCGTGCGGCAGCTGCGGGCGCACGGGGCGGTTGCGGTGGCCGCCGGCGGGCACGCGATCTCGGCGCGGCTGGCACCGGGCAGCACCGGGATCGCCGTGCTGGCGGTGCCGGCCGTCCCCGGGTGGCGCTGCGCGGTGGACGGCGGCCCGGCGGCGCCGGCCCGGTCGGTGGCGGGGCTGATCGCCGTGCCGCTGGGCGCGGGAGCCGACCGGCTCGGCTGCTCCTACCGGCAGCCGGGCCTGGCCCAGGGCCTGCGGGTCGCGGCCGGGGCCCTGGGGGTCTGGGTGCTGGTGACCGGCTGGGCCTGGTGGCGCCGCCGGGCGGTCAGCCGGCCGGCAGGGTCAGCAGCTGGGCCCGCCGGCCGTCCGGGTTGAGGTGGTGGACCAGCAGCAGGCGGGCCGGGCCCGGGGCGCTGCGGCGCACCTCCAGCAGCGTGCCCGGGAACTCCGGCTGGACGATCGCGCTCGGGCCGGCCGGCCCGACCCGGATGTCCAGCGCGGGGTGCAGCGGATCGATCTCCAGGGCGGGGTGGCCGGCGCTCAGGCCGATCGCGGAGAGCGCGTGCGCCGGGTCGGGCGCGGCGCCGACCTGACCGGTCCAGACGGCGTAGCGGATCCGGCCGCCGGCGGCCGGGAACCTGGGCAGCGCGGCAAGCCGGATCGGCAGCACGACGGTGTCGCTGTCCAGCAGATCGGTGTCGGTCTCGCCCCAACGGGCGTTCAGCGGCTGGACGTCGAGCTGGCGTCCGGTGCGGGCGTCCAGCAGCCGGGCCACCAGGACGTCGCTGCCGGGCAGCCGGTCGGCCAGCACCAGCGCGTCCGGCACGCCGTCCCCGTCGGTGTCGAGCGCGGCCCGGACGGCGACGGCCGCCACCGGGGCGGCCGCCGGGGCCCAGCTGGTGGCGGCGAGGTAGAGGGTGGCGTCGGCGGCGCCGGTGGTGGGCGCGTCACTGGCCGCGCCGACCGCGCGCAGGTCGGCGGCGCGGTCGAGCGGCTGGGCGGCGCAGGAGGCGTCGGTGCCATGGCCCGCGCGACCGTCCGGGGCGCGAGTGTCCGAGGAGTGGCCGCCGGGCGGGCAGTCGGGCCGGCGCTCGCCCTCACCGCCCAGCTCGAAGGCGCTGACCAGCGAGGCGATCCCGGCCCCGGAGCGGGCCGGGGTGCCGATGACGGCGAGCCTGACCGGCCCGGATCCGGAGCCGCCGACCGCCGTCGCGGTCAGCTCGGAGGCCGGACGCGGAGCGGCGAGCAGCGGCACCCGCAGGACCGGGGAGCCCGCTGCCGCCTCGGGTGTGAGCAGCAGCTGCCCGGAGAGCTCGCCCCGGTAGCTGCGGGCCCGGCCGCCCTGGGTGAGCGCGATGCTCGGGTCGGGGGCCCGGTCCAGCGGGCCGGCCGCCCGCAGGGTGACCTGGACCCGCGCACTCTGCCCCGGCGCCACGGTCAGCCGGTCTGGCGTCAACTCGAAGCGCGCACCTGGCAGTTCGGTGGCCGCCTGATAGCCCGTCCGGTAGGCGAGCGGCGCGCCCGACAGGTTGCGCACCACCACCTCGCGGGTCGCTGCCAGCGGGCCGGTGACCGGGAGGGGGCCGAACGAGAGCCCGACCTGCCCGGCGTCCTCGGCCGCGTAGGCGACGGCGGGGGTGGCGACCGCGAGGTCGGCGCGCACCCGCCCGGCGCCGGCCCGCTCCGGGCCCAGCACCACCCCGGCCTGCCCGGGGGCGGAGCGGACGTCGGTGGCGGTGTTCATCAGCGCGGCCTTGACCTCGGTCACGCTCCAGTCCGGGTGCACGGCGCGGACCAGCGCGGCGATCCCGGCCACGTGCGGGGCGGCCATCGAGGTGCCGTCGTCGCGGGTGCCCTGGCTGCCGCTGCCGGCCTTGGCCGACCAGATGGTCTCGCCCGGCGCGGCCAGGTCGGGCTTGACCACGCCGGCCTGCCCGAGGCCGCGCGAGCTGAACCGGGCCACCGTGTCGACCCGTTCGGGCTGGTCCTGGGCGACCGCGCCGTGCAGCGGGTTGCCGGGGGCGGCCAGCTCGACGGTGACCTCCCCGGCGGCGGCCGCCTGCCGCAGCGTGTCGCCGTCCGCCCGGGCCAGGATCGCCTCGGGGATCCGCTCGTCGCCGCTGATCTCGCCGAGGTGGTCGCCGTCGGCGGCGAGCAGCACGCCGACCGCGCCCGCCTCGGCCGCGTGGTCGGCGCGCGGGGTCGAGCCGCAGGCCCGGTCGGCGTCCGCGACCGTCCAGTCGAGCAGCGCCACCTTGCCGCGCAGCCGGGCCGCGTCGGCGGGGGCGAACGGGGCGCAGCCGTCCAGGTCGGCGGCGGGGCGGCCCAGGCTCGCGCGCACCTCGGCGCTGCTCCAGCCCTGGTAGCGGGCGCTCCAGTGGGAGGGCAGCAGGCCGGCCAGCGCCGGCGGGGCGAGCACCCGCAGGCCGTCCGCGTCGCCGTGGCCGCCGACCGAGGCGGCCACGGCGATGGCGCGGGCGGCCACCCCCGGACTGCCGCCGACCCCGTAGACGTCACCGTCGTTGCCGGCCGAGGCGACCACGATGGTGCCGGCCTCGGCGAGCTTGTCGGCGGCCAGCGCGTCGGCGTCGCCCGGGTCGCCGAAGCCGCTGCCGAGCGAGAGGTTGACCACGTCCAGGTGGTCGGCGAGGTCGCCGTCCTGGTTCGGGTCGGCGGCCAGGTCGAGGGCGTGCGCGAGCTGGTCGGTGGAGCCCTGGCAGCCGAACACCTTGATCGCGTAGAGGGTGGCGCCGGGCGCGGCGCCGGGGCCGACCCGGAAGGCCGCCGGGTCCAGACCCGGGCGGTAGGGGCCGTGGTAGGTGCGGCCCTGGGCGTCGACGCCGTAACCGGCCACGGTGCCGGCCACGTGGGTGCCGTGGCCGTTGCGGGCGCAGTCCAGCGGGTTGGCGTCGGGGTGCGGGACGGGCTGGTGGCCGGGGGCGGCCGGGTCGGGGTCGTAGTCGTCGCCGACCAGGTCCGCACCGCCGGTCACCTTGGCGTTCGGGAACAGCCCGGCGGGCGCGGGCTTGGCGGGGTCCACCGAGCGGTAGGCCGCCTCGGTGCCGGGGCCGCCGAAGTCGGCGTGGGTGTAGTCGATGCCGCTGTCGATGATGCCGATCCGTACCCCCGCGCCGGTGCTGCCGGTGCCGCCGGGCGGGCCGGCCCAGACCGCCGGAGCGCCGGTGAGCGGGACGGAGTGCGCGTTGGCACGCTGCTTGAGGGTGATCGGGTGGACCGCGCGCACGCCCGGCAGCCGGCGCAGCGCGGCGAGTCGGGCGGTCGGGGCGTTCACCGCCAGGCCGGTGAACAGGGTGCGGGTGCGGTAGAGCACCAGCACGTCCGGGTCGACCGCGTGCGCCAGCCGCTCCAGCGCCCTGTCGGCCCGCGACCGCGCCGCCCGCCCCGCCGCGGCGGCCGCCTGCCGGGCCCGCTCCGGGGTGCTCCGATCACGCCGGGCAGTCTCGGCGGCCCGCCGCCAGGCGGGGGCGGCGGACTCGGTGTCCAGTTCGAGCAGCACGGACTGCCGCTCGGTGGCGCTGCCGGCGACGCCGGGCAGGGGGGCCGTCGGCAGGCCGGCGGCCGGCGCCGCGGCGAGCACGGTCGGGCCGGCCAGCAGGCCGAGGGCGAGCAGGACGCTGAACAGCGGGCGGCGGGGCGATCGGATACGCACTACCTCAGGATCATGCCTGCCCGCCGCCGCCGGTCCGGTTTCTGACCGAGCGTCAGGCCAATGGCCCAACGCCGGCACGCAACGTCAGCCGGTCGGCGGGGCCGCACCGGCGGACCCGCTCAGTGACCGGTGACCCCGCCGTTGTCGCGGCGGTCGAGCGCGCGCTGCAGCGCGGCGGCGGCATCGGCCGAGGTGTGCGGCTCGCTGCGGCGGCGGCGCCGGCGCGCGGGGGTCGCGGTGGGAGAGGTGTGGTCGCGGTGGCTGAGCAGGTCTGCGGTGGGGGGCATACCGGGCTCCTTGGTCCAGGGAACGCCGAACGGCGTCGGGTACGGGAGGAGGGGGGTACGCCTGGCGGGGATCGCCCGCCACGCTGCGTACGGCACGCACGGCCGCCTGCCCGGGCCGGCTGGTGGGGCCCTTGGACGGTGGCTACTGGTGCGGCCATTTCAAGGTACGCCCGCGCACGGCGGCTGTCTCTACATGTAGTTGGATTTCCTAGTATCTGAGACGAGGCTCACTCGAACGCCCCCTGAGCTGGGCGGACGCAGCGGAGCCCGGACCGCCGACAGCGGTCCGGGCTCCGGTGGTTGAGCAGGTGTCAGCCCAGGTCGACCGAGCGGGCGAACTTGGCGCCGATCTCGGTGGCGATCTCGGCGAGCACCTCCTGCGGGATCTCGGAGTCGACCGTGATCGAGGCCAGCGCGTCCTGGGTCTCGCGGTCCCGGGCCACCTGCATGCCGGCGATGTTGATGTCGGCGTCGCCCAGGATCCGGCCCAGCGTGCCGACCACGCCGGGGCGGTCCTGGTACTTGAAGAAGGCCATGTGGTCGGTGAGCGCGACGTCCACGTCGAAACCGTCCACGCCGACGATCTTCTGCTGCTGCTTCGGGCCGGACAGCGTGCCGGAGATGGCGATGTCGCCGCCGTCGGACAGGGTGCCGCGCACGGTGATCACGTTGCGGTGCTCGGGGCTCTCGCTGCTGGTGGTCAGCCGCACCTCGACACCGCGCTCCTGGGCGAACAGCGGGGCGTTGACGTAGGACACCGTCTCGGCCACCACGTCCTCGAAGACGCCCTTGAGCGCGGAGAGTTCGAGCACCTTGACGTCGTGCTGGGTGATCTCGCCGCGGACCTCGACGTCGAGCCGCACCGCGACCTCGCCGGCCAGCGCGGTGAAGATCCGGCCCAGCTTCTCGGCCAGCGGCAGGCCGGGGCGCACGTCCTCGGCGATCACGCCGCCCTGCACGTTGACCGCGTCCGGGACCAACTCGCCGGCCAGCGCCAGGCGCACCGACTTGGCGACCGCGATGCCGGCCTTCTCCTGCGCCTCGTCGGTGGAGGCGCCCAGGTGCGGGGTGGCCACCACGTTGTCGAAGGTGAAGAGCGGGGAGTCGGTGCACGGCTCCTTGGCGTAGACGTCCAGGCCGGCGCCGGCCACCCGGCCCTCCTTGAGGGCGGCGGCGAGGGCGACCTCGTCCACGATGCCGCCGCGGGCGGCGTTGACGATCCGCACGGTCGGCTTGACCTTGTGCAGCGCGTCGTCGCCGATCAGACCGATCGTCTCGGGGGTCTTCGGCAGGTGCACGGTGATGAAGTCGGAGACCTCGAGCAGTTCGTCCAGGGAGAGCAGCTTGACGCCCATCTGGGCCGCGCGGGCGGCCTGGATGTAGGGGTCGTAGGCGACGATCTTCATGCCGAAGGCGGACATCCGCTGGGCGACCAGCACGCCGATCCGGCCCAGGCCCACCACGCCCAGCGTCTTCTCGGAGAGTTCGACGCCGGTGTACTTGTTGCGCTTCCACTCGCCCTGCTTGAGCGCCGAGTTGGCGGGCGCGATGTTGCGGGCCACCGAGATCAGCAGGCCGCAGGCGAGTTCGGCGGCGGTGACGATGTTGGAGGTCGGGGCGTTCACGACCATCACGCCGGCCTTGGTGGCGGCGGCGACGTCCACGTTGTCGAGGCCGACGCCGGCCCGGGCGACCACCTTGAGCCTCTTGGCCGCGGCCAGCGCCTCGGCGTCGATCTTGGTGGCCGACCGGATCAGGATGGCGTCCGCCTCCGCGATCGCGGACAGCAACTGCGTGCGGTCGGCGCCGTCGCAGTGGCGGACCTCGAAGTCGGGGCCCAGGGCGTCGACCGTGGCCGGCGACAGCTCTTCGGCGATCAGTACCACGGCGGTCTTGGATGTCACAGCGCTCACGACAGTTCGGTCCTTACTGTCCGGTACTCCCCCACTCCCACGGACACGTGGGTGGCGTGGCCGGTCGAAGAGCCGGCGGGGCGAGGGGGATAGGTGGCATGCCGCGTAGATAGACGCACGACGCTGTGGGCCTGACGCGCACTCGAAGTGTATCGACGTACAGGGGAGTTGCCTGTGCCCGCGCGGCGAAATCACCCGCACGGGACCAGACGGCTTGTACAGCGGGGGCAGGCTGTGCCTTAGTGGGCAGAGCCTGCCCCCCGGGCAACGCGGGTTGACGCCTCAGGCGTCCTTGACCCAGCTCATGAGCTTGCGCAGCTCCTTGCCGGTGGTCTCCAGCAGGTGCTCGGAGTCGGCGGTCTTGTACTCGTTGTACTTGGGCAGACCGGCCTTGTACTCGGCGATCCAGGTGTTGGCGAAGGTGCCGTCCTGGATCTCGGCCAGGACCTTCTTCATCTCGGCCTTGGTGTCGGCGGTGATGATCCGCGGGCCGGTGACGTAGTCGCCCCACTCGGCGGTCTCGGAGACCGACCAGCGCATCTTCTCCAGGCCGCCCTCGTACATCAGGTCGACGATCAGCTTCAGCTCGTGCAGGCACTCGAAGTAGGCGATCTCCGGCTGGTAGCCGGCCTCGACCAGGGTCTCGAAACCGGCCTTGACCAGGGCGGCGGTGCCGCCGCAGAGGACCGCCTGCTCGCCGAACAGGTCGGTCTCGGTCTCCTCGGTGAAGGTGGTCTTGATGACGCCGGCCTTGGTGCCGCCGATGCCCTTGGCGTAGGACAGCGCCAGCGCGAAGGCACCGCCGGTCGAGTCCTGCTCGACCGCGACGATGCACGGCACGCCGCGCCCCTCGACGTACTGGCGGCGCACCAGGTGGCCCGGGCCCTTCGGGGCGACCATGCAGACGTCGACGTCGACCGGGGGCTTGATGAACCCGAAGCGGATGTTCAGGCCGTGGCCGAAGAAGAGGGCGTCGCCCGCCTTCAGGTTCGGCTCGATGGCCTCCTTGTAGACGTCGGCCTGGATCGGGTCCGGCACCAGGATCATGATGACGTCGGCCTCGGCGGCGGCCTCGGCGGGCGTGACCACGCGCAGGCCCTCCTCCTCGGCGGCGGCGCGGGACTTGGAGCCCTCCAGCAGACCGACCCGGACGTCCACCCCGGAGTCGCGCAGCGACAGCGCGTGGGCGTGGCCCTGGCTGCCGTAGCCGATGACCGCGACCTTGCGGCCCTGGATGATGGACAGGTCGGCGTCGTCTTCGTAGAACAGCTCGGCCACGGTGGAACTTCTCCTTGCGTTGATCGCGTCGGTGCTCCAGCTACCGTACGCGCAGGTGATGGGGGTTCAGCGGAGGCCGCTCAGAGGGTGAGACGGCTGATCAGGCGCTGCGGTCCAGGGCGCGCAGCGAGCGGTCGGTGATCGACCGGGCACCGCGTCCGATGGCCACCAGGCCCGACTGCACCAGCTCCTTGATGCCGTACGGTTCCAGCATCTTCAGCATCGCCTCGAGCTTGTCCGAGCTGCCGGTGGCCTCGATGGTCACGGCATCCGGCGAGACGTCCACGGTCTTGGCGCGGAACAGCTGCACGATCTCGACGATCTGGGACCGGGTCTCGTTGTCGGCCCGGACCTTGACCAGGACCAGTTCCCGCTGGATCGCAGCGGACTGGTCGAGTTCGACGATCTTTATCACGTTGATCAGCTTGTTGAGCTGCTTGGTGACCTGCTCGAGTGGCAGGTCCTCGACGTTGACCACGATGGTCATCCGGGAGATGTCCGGGTGCTCGGTCGGGCCGACGGCGAGGGAGTCGATGTTGAAGCCCCGACGGGAGAACAGCGCGGCGATGCGGGCGAGCACGCCGGGCTTGTTCTCGACCAGGACGGAGAGGGTGTGCTTGGACATGGTGCTCATTCCGTGGTCGAAGTCGAAGGGGCGGTCAGTCGAGGTCGTCGCCGAAGTCGGGACGCACGTCCCGGGCGAAGAGGATCTCGTCGTTGCTGGTGCCGGCCGCCACCATCGGCCAGACCATCGCGTCCTGGTGGACGATGAAGTCGACCACCACCGGGCGGTCGTTGATCTCCATCGCCTGCTTGATCACCGCGTCCAGGTCCTCGGGGCGCTCGCAGCGCAGGCCCACGCAGCCCATCGCCTCGGAGAGCAGCACGAAGTCCGGGATCCGGGTGCCCTGCGGCGGTGGTGCCACGCCGTCGTGCTCGGGGCCCGCGTGCAGCACGGTGTTGGAGTAGCGCTGGTTGTAGAAGAGGGTCTGCCACTGGCGGACCATGCCCAGCGAACCGTTGTTGATCACCGCGACCTTGATCGGGATGT
Source organism: Kitasatospora sp. GAS1066B (assembly GCF_041262605.1). Taxonomy (NCBI): domain Bacteria; kingdom Bacillati; phylum Actinomycetota; class Actinomycetes; order Kitasatosporales; family Streptomycetaceae; genus Kitasatospora; species Kitasatospora sp. GAS1066B. The sequence goes on along the minus strand of NZ_JBGCCO010000035.1, from coordinate 68,051 downwards.
TGTTCAGCGCGCAGGTGACCAGCTCCTGGTTGGTCATCTGGAAGCAGCCGTCGCCGTCGATCGCCCAGACCACCGAGTCGGGCACGCCCGCCTTGGCGCCCATCGCGGCCGGGACGGCGTAGCCCATGGTGCCCGCGCCGCCCGAGTTCAGCCAGGTGGCCGGCTTCTCGTAGCTGATGAACTGTGAGGCCCACATCTGGTGCTGGCCCACGCCCGCCGCGTAGATCGCGTCCGGGCCGACCAGCTCGCCGATCCGCTGGATCACCTGCTGCGGCGACAACTCCCCGGCCGGGGCCGGCTCGTAGCCCAGCGGGTAGGTCTTCTTCCACTCGTTGAGCTTGACCCACCAGTCGGTGTAGTCGCCCTTGCGGCCCGCCTCGTGCTCGGCCTGCACCGCGACGATCAGGTCGGCCAGCACCTCGCGGGCGTCACCCACGATCGGCACGTCGGCCGGACGGTTCTTGCCGATCTCGGCCGGGTCGATGTCGGCGTGCACGACCTTGGCGAACGGGGCGAAGCTGTCCAGCTTGCCGGTCACCCGGTCGTCGAAGCGGGCGCCGAGGGTGAAGAGCAGGTCGGCCTTCTGCAGCGCGGTGACCGCCGGGACGCTGCCGTGCATGCCGGGCATGCCCAGGTGCTGCGGGTGGCTGTCGGGGAAGGCGCCGAGCGCCATCAGCGTGGTGACCACCGGGGCGCCGGTCAGCTCGGCCAGGATCCGCAGCTCGGCGGTGGCGTTCGCCTTGAGCACGCCGCCACCCACGTAGAGCACCGGCTTCTTGGCGTTGACCAGCAGCTTGGCGGCCTCGCGGATCTGCTTGGCGTGCGGCTTGGTGACCGGGCGGTAACCCGGCAGCGAGGTCTCCACCGGCCAGCGGAAGGTGGTGGTGGCCTGCAGCGCGTCCTTGGCGATGTCGACCAGCACCGGCCCCGGCCGCCCGGTGGCGGCGATGTGGAAGGCCTCGGCGATCACCTGGGGGATCTCGGCCGGGTCGGTGACCAGGAAGTTGTGCTTGGTGATCGGCATCGTGATGCCGCAGATGTCCGCCTCCTGGAAGGCGTCGGTGCCGATCGCCTTGGAGGAGACCTGGCCGGTGATCGCGACCATCGGGACCGAGTCCATGTAGGCGTCGGCGATCGGGGTGACCAGGTTGGTCGCGCCCGGGCCCGAGGTCGCCATGCAGACGCCCACCTTGCCGGTCGCCTGCGCGTAGCCGGTGGCCGCGTGGCCCGCGCCCTGCTCGTGGCGGACCAGGATGTGGCGGACCTTGACCGAGTCCATCAGCGGGTCGTAGGCCGGCAGGATCGCGCCGCCCGGGATGCCGAAGATGGTGTCGGCGCCCACGGCCTCGAGCGAGCGGACGAGCGACTGCGCGCCGGTCATCGTCTCGACGACCTGGGGGGCGTCCGCGGACGGGGCGGCCGGGTGGTCCCCGCGGCGGGGGGATGCCGTGTGCTCAGTCATCTGCCTGTCTTCTTTCGCCGGGCGACTGTCCGTTTCAGTCCATTTTCTGGCGAAACGAACTGGCGTTACAACGGTGTTCGGAGGATGTTCACGTCGTACGAGTGCAACAAAAAACCCCTCGTGCCCAGGGCATGCGAGGGGTGGCGCGTCGGCCAATCGTGAGTCGGGCACAGTAGCCCTGGCTCAGCCGACGCGCCCGCCAAGTACGAGAATTCGAGTGCGCATGGCACCGACCTTCCTCCTCGGCGCGGGGCGATGTCAAGCAGGTGGGACGCCGTCTCGGCATCCGGACCCGGGGTGCCCCGCCGACCAGGACTGGTCCGGGCAGGTCAGGGCCGGTCAGGGCCGGTGCTCCGGCGGTTCGTGGGCACCGTGGTGGTGCGCGGCCCGGCCGGGACCGGCTTCGCCGCAGCCACCCGATCGGGTGTCGGCGGCGGCGGACAGGTAGGCGCGCCGGGCCGAGACGGCACCGAGCGGCCGCGGCAGCGGGTAGAGCCGGCGGACCAGCGCCCGGCGCAGCCGGAACTCGTCCAGCGGCTGGGCGAAGGCCAGGCCCTGCCCGTGCCGGCAGCCCAGCTCCTGGAGCACCGAGACCTGGCGCTCCTGGTCCACCCCCTCGGCGCCGGTGGCCAGCCCCAGCTCCCGGCCCAGCCGCAGCGCGTGACCGGCCAGCGCCCGGCTGCGCGGATTCTCGGCCAGCTCCTGCACCAGGGTGCGGTCCAGCTTGAGCGCGTCGAACGGCAGCCGCACCAGCGCGCCCAGCGAGCCGCCGCCGGCCCCGAAGCCGGCCAGCGCGGTACCGACCCCGAGCCGGCGCAGCGCGGCCAGCTTGCGGCCCAGCTCGTCGGCGGCGGCGTCCGAGCTCGTCCGGGCCAGCTCGATCACCAACCGCTCGGGCGGCAGCCCGCAGTCGCGCAGCGCCCCCGCGACGGTCTCGTGCACCCCGGGCGCGCAGAGCCGCTCGGCGGTGAGCCGGATGGTGACCGGGACCACGCCCGCCTGGCCGCGTCCGGCGCTGCCGAGCGCCGCCCCGCGCAGCGCCGCCTCGGCGATCGCCTGCTGCAGCAGCCAGCGGGTGAACCGGCCCGCCGCGTCGCCGGCCTCCGCGCCGCGCAGGAACTCGGCCGGGGTGAGCAGCAGGCCCTGGGCCGAGCGCCAGCGGGCGATCGCCTCCAGACCCGCCACCGCGCCGGTGCGCAGGTCGACCACGGGCTGGTGGAGCAGCGCGAAGCCGCCCTCGCGCACCGCCAGGCGCAGCCGGTCGTCCAGGTCCCGGCGGCGCTCCACCTCGGCGCGCATCGCGGGGCTGTAGAGCACCACCCGGCCCTTGCCCTCGGACTTGGCCCGGTACATCGCGAGGTCGGCGTCGCGCATCAGCTCGTCGGCCAGCGCGGCCACCTCCGCCACCGGCGGCCCGTACGGGTCGAGGTCGCGCGGGCCGAAGGCGATCCCGATGCTGGCGGCGACCGCCAGCTCGGCGCCGCCGATCCAGTACGGCTCGGAGAGCGCCAGCCGCAGCCGCTCGGCCAACTCCTGCACCCGCAGCCGGCCCAGCGGCCCGCAGACCAGCACCGCGAACTCGTCGCCGCCGAACCGCGCCACGGTGTCGCCGGAGCGCACCGTGGCCTGCAACCGGCGGCCGGCCTGCACCAGCAGCTGGTCGCCGACCTGGTGCCCGGCGGTGTCGTTGACCGCCTTGAAGCCGTCCAGGTCGAGGAAGAGCACGGCCACCGTGCCCGCCTCCTGGTACGGGTGTTCGCGCGGGCCCTCGCCACCGCGCCCGCCCAGCGCGGCGCGCAGCCGCTCGGCGAACAGCGCGCGGTTGGGCAGGTCGGTGAGCGGGTCGTGGAAGGCGTTGTGCTGCAACTGGGCCTGCAGCCTGACCCGTTCGGTGACGTCGCGGCTGTTCAGGATCAGCCCGTCGCGGTACCGGTTGACGGTGGACTCCACGTGCAGCCACTCGCCGCCACCGGCCTTGATCCGGCACTCCACCCGGGCGCTGGGCTCGGCGCTGCGAGCGGGCAGGGTGTGGGTGAGCTGGCGGGCCAGGCGCTGGCTGCGGGCCAGGAAGCGGCGGACCTCGCCGACCACCCGGTCGGTGTCCTCGGGATGCACCAGGTCGAGCAGCCGGCCGCCGACCAGCTCCTCGGGGTCGCGGCTGTAGACGCCGAGCGCCGCCGGCGAGACGTAGGAGAGCACGCCGTTGGCGCCGGTGATCATGATGACGTCGCTGGAGCCCTGCACCAGCGAGCGGAAGTGCGCCTCCTTCTGCGCCAGTTCCTGGGCCAGCGAGAGGTTGTCCAGCAGCATGATGCCCTGACGGACGATCAGCGCCAGGCCGACAGTGCAGGCGACCACGATCACCACCCGGTCCATCGGATGTCCCCCGAGAGCGTTGTAGAGAATGCCGGCGGTGCAGACGGCGGCCGCGGCGTACGGGGTCAGCGCGCTGAAGGTGGAGGCCACCCGGCGCCGGGGCGTGCCGCCGGCCGAGGGGTGCTCGCGGCTGGGCCGGCCGCGCCGCCAGCGGCTCGACCACGGCGCCGAGGCGAGCAGCAGGCTGCCGGCGAACCAGCCCGCGTCGAGCAGCGAGCCCGAGTGGTAACTGGCCTGCACCGAGGGCGTGGTGAAGAGGCCGTCGCAGACCACCGTGACGGCCAGGCCCAGCATCGCCGTGTGCACGGCGGCCCGGTTGCCGTCCCGACCGCGGAACCGCAGCCCCACCACCAGCGAGACCATCAGGATGTCCAGCACCGGGTAGGCCAGCTCGTGGATCACCCGCACCGGGTCGCCGACCTCGCCCTCGGCCGCGCGACCCAGCGCCAGGCTCCAGCTGAGCGTGAAGAGCGAGCCGGCCACCAGCCAGCCGTCCAACAGCAGGCAGAGCCAGCCGGCCGCGCCGCGCGGGCGCTGGGCCAGCACCAGCAGGCCGGTCAGGGTGAGCGGGGCGAAGGGCAGGAAGGCGTAGTCGGCGAACGAGTCCGCCGGCAGGGTGGTGCGCTGCACCACCTCGTACCAGCCCCAGGTGCCGTTGCCGACCGCCACGCAGACCGAGGAGAGACCGAAGAGCAGCCAGGCGGGGCGCGCGGACCCCGGCACCGTGCAGCCGTGCGCCAGGCAGGAGAACGCCGCCGCCAACGCCGCGCCGGCCAGCCCGAAGTCGCCCATGAAGGTGGCGAGCGAGGGCGAACCCCAGCCGGTGGCGGCGCCCAGCGCGTAGCCGGCGCAGAGCAGGGCGATCAGCAGACCGGGCAGCCGACCGGCCGGCGGCTGCGGACGGGCCGGTGGCCGGGCCGACGGCCGATCCGGAGCAGCAGCCTCGTGGGGACGGCTCGGCGACGCGACGGCCGGCGGCTCCACGGCCTGGGGCACGACTTCAAGGCGGCTCACCGGGCACCTCCCCCTGCGCGGACGCCGCGGACGCCGCAGGCGATGCGGACGCCGCTGACAAGGCGGATAGGACGGACAGGACGGACAAGGCACAGACCGCGGACACCGCGGACAGCACAGCCCGGCAGATACCCCGCACCACTTCGGTCACTCAATGACACACGCACTCAACTTAGAGTAATGGTCCGAGAGTAGGGATATGCACCCGCTTCCACCAGATCGGCCCGGTTGGCCGTAGCGCACGCCCTGGGGCACGCGCGCCGGGGCGCGTGCGTCCGTGCGCCGGACTACGCGCCGCCAGCGGCCGGTACCAGCCCCTCCCGGGGGAAGAGGCGCAGCCGGTGGGCCAGCGCCGCCGCCTCGCCCCGCCCGGAGACCTCCAACTTGGCCAGGATGTTGGAGACGTGCACGCTGGCGGTCTTCGGCGAGATGAAGAGCTCCGCGGCGATCTGACGGTTCGTCCGCCCGTCGGCCAGCAGCCGCAGCACATCGGTCTCCCGGGGCGTCAGCTGGAACGCGGCCGGGCCCTGCGGCACCGGCTGCGGCGCGGCGGCCGGCTCGGCGGGCCGCAGCTGCCGGGCCACCCCGGCCCGTTCGGCCAGCCTGGCGATCTCGCCGCCCAGCTCCCGATCGCCACGCCGCTCGGCCAGCTCGGCCGCCTCGCGCAGCAGTTCGCCGGCCTGCTCGCGCCGGCCGGCAGCCGCCGCCGCGCCGCCCGCGCCGAGCAGCGCGAGAGCCAGCGGATGGGGCAGCCCGGTGGCGCGCAACGGTTCGATGGCGGCCGCCCAGTGCGCCGGGGTGTCGCTGCCGGTGGCCCGGGCCGACTCGGCCTCGGCCAGCCGCAGCCAGCCCCAGTGCAGCGGCGCCAGCGGTCGCAGCGCGGCCAGCTCGGCGGCGATCCGGCGCAGCACCTCGGGGCGGTCCGGATCGGCGGCGGGCAGGCCACGCGAGTCGGCCTCCACCGCGGCGGCCCGGGCCAGCAGCGGCAGCAGGAAGCTCGCCCGGGACGACGGCGCCAGGTCCAGCGCGGCCAGCAGGGCGGCCCTGGCCTCCAGCGGGCGCCCGGCCCGGCCGGCCAGGTCGATCGCCAGCCGGGCGTTGGGCAGCGCGTGCTGCGACTCGTGCCGCTCGCCCGCCCTGGCCAGCGCCAGGTGCTCCTCGGCCGCCGCGAGATCGCCGCGCAGCAGCGCGAGTTCGCCGCGCAGCCGGTACAGGAACGGGTCGTACGCCTCGGGGCGGCCGTCGCCCTCCCAGCCGGCCAGCACCTGGGCCGCCTCGGCCGGGCGGCCGACCAGCAGCAGGCACTCGGCCACGTTGCCGGCCAGGATCGCCCCGGTGTTGCGCAGCAGGCCGAGGTCGCCGGCCACCGCCAGGCCCTCGCGGGCCAGTTCGAGGGCCTCCTCGGCCCGGCCGAGCTGGGCGAGCAGGCTGGCCAGGTTGTTCAGGCCCCGGGTGATCAGGTCCGGGACGCCGAACCGGCGGGCCCCTTCGATCGCCTCGCGCAGCATCGCGATGCCCCGCTCGGGGTCGCCCAGTTCGGTGTAGAGCGAGCCGAGGGTCATCCGGGCGAACAGCTCGACACTGGTCGCGCCGACCTCGCCGGCGATCGCCACCGCCTGCTCGGCGACCTCCAGGTCGGCCTCGGTGGCGTACTGGAGCAGCGCCTGTCCGGCCGCCAGCGCGTACACGTCGGCCTTGACCGCGGACGGCGCCATCGCCTCGACCAGGCGCAGCGCGTGCGCCAGCTCCTGGTCGCCGCCGGTGCGGTTGAGGTGGCCGAGCATCCGGGCCCGGTTCATCCGGAACCAGGCGGCGCGCAGCGGGTTCTCGGCCTCGTCCACCAGCTTGAGGGCCCGCTTGGCCAGGCTCAGGCCGCGGTCCCGGTCACCGGCCCGGCGGGCCGCGACCACCGCCTCGGCCAGCACGTCGACCAGGCGCAGCCGGTCGCACTCGGGCACGCAGGCACCCGGCGCGCAGCAGCACGGCGGGTAGGTCTCGGCCCAGTCGTGCGGGCGCAGGGTGGCCCGCAGGGTCTCCTCGGCGACCTCGTCCCACAGTTCGATGGCCCGCTCCAGCAGGCTGAGCTGCTCGGCGAAGGCGTTGCGCCGCCGGGCCGCCCGGGCGGCGTCCAGCGCGCAGGGCAGCGCGCGGGCCGGATGGTGCGCGTGGTACCAGTAGTTGGCCAGCCGGGCCGGGCGCTGGTCGCCGCCGACCAGGGCCGGATCGGCCTCCAGGGCCTCGGCGAAGCGGCGGTTGATCCGGGTCCGCTCGCCCGGCAGCAGATCGTCCGAAACCGCCTCACGGACCAGCGCGTGCCGGAACCGGTAGCCCTCGCCGTCCTTGTCCGGCTGCAGGATGTTGGCGCCGACGGCCGTGCGCAGGGCGTCGAGCAGTTCGTCCTCGGGATCGTCCAGCACGGCTTCGAGCAGCTGGTGTTCGATCCGGGAGCCGCCCTCGGCGGCGATCCGCACCACCCGCTGGGCCTCCTCGGGCAGTGCCTCCACCCGCACCAGCAGGATGTCGCGCAGCGAGTCGCTCAGCCCCACCGAACAGCCCTCCTGGTGGGAGCAGGCCAGCTCCTCCACGAAGAACGGGTTGCCCTCGGAGCGCCGGTGGATCCGGGTCACCAGCTGACGGTCCGGCACCTCGATGCCCAGGATGCCGGCCAGTTGGGCGGCCACCTCCTGGCGACCGAACCGGTCCAGCTCCAGCCGGTGCACGGTGCGCTGGCGCTCCAGCTCGGCGAGGAAGGGGCGCAGCGGGTGGCGGCGGTGCAGGTCGTCGGTGCGGTAAGTGGCCAGGATCAGTACCCGGGACCGGTGCAGGGTGCTGATCAGGTAGCCGAGCAGTTCCCGGGTGGAGCGGTCGGACCAGTGCAGGTCCTCGATCGCCAGCACCAGGGTGCGCTCGGCGCTGAGCCGCTCGAAGAGCCGGCCGATGTGCTCGAACAGCCGGGCCCGGCCGTACTCGTCGTTGGGTTCGGTGTCGGCCTCGCCGAACTCCGGGAGCAGCCGGGAGAGCTGACCCTCCATGCCCTCGGCGGCCTGCTCCAGCTCCGGGCCCAGGCGCCGGTAGAGCCGGCGCAGCGCGGTGACCAGCGGGGCGTACGGCAGGCCCTCGGCGCCGATCTCCAGGCAGTTGCCCAGCATGGTCACGGCACTCGCCCGCTCGTCCCGCTCGGCCTGGCAGAGGAACTCCTCCAGCAGCCGGGTCTTGCCCACCCCCGCCTCGCCGCCGACCAGCAGCGCCTGCGGCTTCCCGGCGGCGGCGCGGCGCAGTGCGGCGGTGAGCGAGGCGATCTCGCTGCCGCGGCCGACGAACACAGGACTGACCGAGATCTGCTCCACGGCGCCGAGCATCCCACAGAGCACTGTCACGGACCGAACGGTTATCGAGCCGGCCTCACTCGTCGGCTGCGCGGCCGCCGGCCGCGCGGACACCGACGGGTCGGCGGACGTGAAGCGGGGAGGGACGCCGTTGGCATCCCTCCCCCGCCGGTGCGCGGTGCGCGGTTCCGCTGCTCCCCTCGTGGCAGCGGAATCCGGCAGTCCGCTCAGCACTCGCCGAGACGGCCCTGGCCCGCCGGCCGGCGCGGACCCGCGGTCGGCCGCAGCGCCCGGCGCGCCCGGGCCGCGCGGTTGATCCGGCGGGCCTCGGCCACCAGCCGCTCGTGCGCCGCCATCTCGCGCAGCTCGGCGCCGCGGTGCTGGACGATCTGGTACTGGAGCTCGTTCATCTGCGTTCCCTCATCCCTCGTTCTCGCGCGTCGTTCGCGATGCCTCTCGCGCCTCGTTCGCGATACCTAGAGCCTCCTCTGCCAGGCGGGGACGGGGCATCGGCAGCTTGCCGGATCTTGCGGGGCGTCAGCTCCTTAGGAAGCCGGCGGGAACGCCGAAAGCGCTGGTGGCCGCCCCTAAGGAGGGGCGGCCACCAGCGCTTTGGAGGTCCTTAGAGCGGGCCCGGGCCTAGGCGGCGCCGAGCTTCTCCAGGATGAGGTCCTTGACCTTCGCCGCGTCCGCCTGGCCGCGGGTGGCCTTCATCACCGCGCCGACCAGAGCGCCGACTGCGGCGACCTTGCCGTCGCGGATCTTGTCGGCGATGGCGGAGTTGTCGGCGATGGCCTGGTCGACGGCCGCGCCCAGCGCGGAGTCGTCCGAGACCACGGCCAGGCCGCGGGCGGCGACCACCTCGTCCGGCTCACCCTCGCCGGCCAGCACGCCCTCGATCACCTGGCGGGCCAGCTTGTCGTTGAGCTTGCCCTCGGCCACCAGCGCGCAGACCCGGGCCACCTGGGCCGGGGTGATCGGCTGCTCGGCCAGCTCGATGCCGGTCTCGTTGGACCGCCGGGCCAGCTCGCCCAGCCACCACTTGCGGGCCTGGTCGGCCGGGGCGCCGGCCGCGATGGTCTGCTCGATCAGCTCCACCGCACCGGCGTTGAGCACCGACTGCATGTCCAGGTCGGACAGGCCCCACTCGGCCTGCAGCCGGGCCCGGCGCACCCGGGGCAGCTCCGGCAGCTCGGCCCGCAGCTCCTCGACCCACTCCCGGGCCGGGGCGATCGGGACCAGGTCGGGCTCCGGGAAGTAGCGGTAGTCCTCGGCGTTGTCCTTGATCCGGCCGGCCGTGGTGGAGCCGTCCTCCTCGTGGAAGTGCCGGGTCTCCTGCACGATCGTGCCGCCGTCGCCGAGCACCGTGGCGTGCCGCTGGATCTCGAACCGGGCGGCCCGCTCCACGCTGCGCAGCGAGTTGACGTTCTTGGTCTCCGAGCGGGTGCCGAAGGTCTCGGTCCCGTTCGGGCGCAGCGACAGGTTGACGTCGCAGCGCATCTGGCCCTTGTCCATCCGCGCCTCGGAGACGCCCAGCGCCTTGATCAGCTCGCGCAGTTCGGCCACGTAGGCCTTGGCCACCTCGGGCGCGCGCCGGCCGGCGCCCTCGATCGGCTTGGTGACGATCTCGATCAGCGGGATGCCGGCCCGGTTGTAGTCCAGCAGCGAGTGGGTGGCGCCGTGGATCCGGCCGGTCGCGCCGCCGACGTGGCTGGACTTGCCGGTGTCCTCCTCCATGTGGGCGCGCTCGATCTCGACCCGGAAGGTCTCGCCGTCCTCCAGCTGCACGTCCAGGTAGCCGTTGAAGGCGATCGGCTCGTCGTACTGCGAGGTCTGGAAGTTCTTCGGCATGTCCGGGTAGAAGTAGTTCTTCCGCGCGAACCGGCACCACTCGGCGATCTCGCAGTTGAGCGCCAGCCCGATCCGGACGGCCGACTCGACGCCGATCGCGTTCACCACCGGCAGCGAGCCGGGCAGGCCCAGGCAGGTCGGGCAGGTCTGCGAGTTGGGCTCGGCGCCCAGCTCGGTCGAGCAGCCGCAGAACATCTTCGTCTTGGTGCCCAGCTCGACGTGGACCTCCAGGCCCATGACGGGGTCGTAGGAGGCGAGTGCGTCGTCGTAGGAGACCAGGTTCATGACGCTCACAGCGTCCCCTTCACTAAAAGACTTGGGAGGTACCGGTCCGGCCCCGCGCACGGGGCCGGACCCGACGGGGCGTCAGCCCGCGAGGACGTCGTCGCTGCCCAGCTGGCGCAGCTCACGGACCAGCAGCAGGGTGCCGGTGAGCAGCGCCGCGGCACCTACGACGGCGTTGGCCAGCAGCAGGGTGTCGTTCTCGCTGCGGGCCTTCCTGAATTCCTTGACGACGCCCAGCGCACCGAAGGTGCTGGTGCCGATGGACAGCCACAGGCCGGGCTTGGTGTGCTTGAAGCCTTTGGCCTTCTCTAGCTTGCTCACAGTGCCGGTGCCTCCTCCAGCAGGGGGTGACCCCACTTGTCGTTGAGTGCGGCCTCCACGGCGCCGCCCACGCGGTACAGGCGGTCGTCCGCCATCGCGGGTGCGATGATCTGCAGGCCGACCGGGAGATTGTCCTCCGGGGCCAGCCCGCAGGGCAGTGACATGGCCGCGTTGCCCGCGAGGTTCGAGGGGATGGTGCACAGGTCGGCCAGGTACATCGCCATCGGGTCGTCGGCGCGCTCGCCGATCGGGAAGGCGGTGGTGGGGGTGGTCGGCGAGACCAGCACGTCGACGTCGGCGAAGGCCTGGTCGAAATCGCGCGAGATCAGCGTGCGGACCTTCTGGGCCGAGCCGTAGTAGGCGTCGTAGTAGCCCGAGGAGAGGGCGTAGGTGCCCAGGATGATCCGGCGCTTGACCTCGGGGCCGAACCCGGCCTCCCTGGTGAGCGCGGTGACCTGCTCGGCCGAGGCGCTGCCGTCGTCGCCGACCCGCAGGCCGTAGCGCATCGCGTCGAAGCGGGCCAGGTTGGAGGAGGCCTCGCTGGGCGCGATCAGGTAGTAGGCGGGCAGCGCCAGGGTGAAGGACGGGCAGGAGACCTCGACCACCTCGGCGCCCAGCTCGCGCAGCAGCTCCACGCTCTCGTTGAAGCGCTGCATCACGCCGGCCTGGTAGCCCTCGCCGGCGAACTCCTTGACCACGCCGATCCGCATGCCGCGCACGTCGCGCAGCTTGGCGGCGGCGACCACGGCCGGCACCGGAGCGTCGATCGAGGTGGAGTCCAGCGGGTCGTGGCCGGCGATCGCCTCGTGCAGCAGCGCCGCGTCCAGCACGGTGCGGGCGCACGGGCCGCCCTGGTCGAGCGAGGAGGAGAAGGCGATCAGGCCGTAGCGGGAGACCGAGCCGTAGGTGGGCTTGACGCCGACCGTGCCGGTGACGGCGCCGGGCTGGCGGATCGAGCCGCCGGTGTCGGTGCCGATCGCCAGCGGGGCCTGGTAGGCGGCCAGCGCGGCCGCCGAGCCGCCGCCCGAGCCACCGGGGATCCGGGACAGGTCCCAGGGGTTGCCGGTGGTGCCGTACGCGGAGTTCTCGGTGGAGGAGCCCATCGCGAACTCGTCCATGTTGGTCTTGCCCAGGATCACCACGCCCGCGTCCTTCAGACGGGTCGTCAGGGTGGCGTCGTAGGGCGGGATCCAGCCTTCGAGGATCTTGGAGCCGCAGGTGGTCGGGACGCCCTTGGTGGTGAAGACGTCCTTCAGCGCGAGCGGCACGCCGGCCAGCGGGCCGAGCTCCTCGCCCTTGGCGCGCTTGGCGTCCACGGCGCGAGCGGCCGCCAGGGCGCCCTCGGTGTCCACGTGCAGGAAGGCGTTGACCTTCTTGTCGACGGCGTCGATCCGGTCCAGGTGGGCCTGTGCCACCTCGACGGCGCTGACGGTGCCGGCGGCGATCGCCGCCGCGGTCTGCGCGGCGGTGTGCTTGATCAGGTCGGTCATCGCTGGTCAGTCCTCCCCGAGGATCTGCGGAACCCGGAAACGCTGCTCCTCGGCGGCGGGGGCGCCGGACAGCGCCTGCTCGGGCGTGAGCGAGGGCCGGACCTCGTCCGCGCGCATGACGTTGGTCAGCGGCAGCGGGTGGGAGGTGGGCGGGACGTCCGCTCCGGCGACCTCGGAGACGCGGGCGACCGCGCCGATGATCACGTCCAGCTGCTCGGCGAAGTGGTCAAGCTCTTCCGCCTGCAGCTCCAGACGCGACAGCCGGGCGAGGTGGGCGACCTCCTCGCGCGTGATGCCAGGCATGCAGCGATCCTCAAGGTGAGTTCTGAGTAAGGCCGGACACACGGCGGTGTCCAGCCCGGACGGGACCGGCGGCGCGGGGCCTGCTGGTCAGCCGTCCTCTTGTCTTTACCGCCCATCCTAGGGGGCCGGACCCGCCCCCCGTGTTACTGCGGGGTCGTAGGAGCCTCGGTGGGCGGGCTGAGCGGCTGGCGGGGCAGGCCGGGGTGGCGCAGTTCGGCCTGCCCGGTCCAGCGTTCCAGGTGGGTGAGCCGCTCGGCGGAGGGCGGTCCGGTGCGGTGCACCCTCAGCCAGGCGGTGGCCTGGTCGGCGGGCAGCGCGGCGGAGACCAGCCAGCCCTGGACGGCGTCCACGCCCAGGCCGTGCAGGCGCTCCCAGGTCTCGTCGTCCTCCACGCCCTCGGCGACCACGGTCAGGCCGAGCGAGTGGGCGAGTTCGACCGAGCAGCGGACCACCGCCGCGTCGTGGTCGTCGGCGACCATCCGGGAGACGAAGGAGCGGTCGATCTTCAGCTCGCCGACCGGCAGGCTGCGCAGTCGCACCAGCGAGGAGTGGCCGGTGCCGAAGTCGTCCAGGGACATCCCGACGCCGTACCGGCGCAGTTCGGCCAGGGTGTCGGCGGCCCGCCGCGAGTCGTCCAGCAGCAGCCGCTCGGTGATCTCCAACTGCAGCGCCTGGGCCGGTACCTGATTGCGACTCAGGTGGTCGGCCACCCGCTGGGCGAAGCCGGGGTTGAGCACGTCGCGCGGCGAGACGTTGACCGCCACCTGCACCTGGAGGCCCTGCGCCCGCCAGGTGGCGAGCTGGCCGATCGCGGCCTCCAGGACGTAGTCGGTCAGGCGGGGCATCAGGCCGCTGGACTCGGCGAGGCCGACGAACTCGTCGGGGGAGACCCGACCGCGTCCCGGCCGCTCCCAGCGGAGCAGCGCCTCCAGGCCCACCACCCGGCCGTCGAAGGCCACCTTGGGCTGGTAGTGCAGTTGCACCTCGCCGGTCTCCAGCGCCCGGCGCAGGTCGCCGAGCAGGCCGATCCGGTAGGGCGTGTCGGCGTCCTGGGAGTGGTCGTACTGCTCGACTCCGGTGCGCCCGCGCTGCGCGTGGCCCATCGCCACGTCCGCGCGACGCAGCAACGATTCAGCGTCGCCGGCGTGCTGTGGGTAGACGCAGACACCGGCGGTGGCCTCCAGCACCAGCAGCAGGCCGTCGAGCCGGATCGGCGCGGCGAGTTCGGCGATCAGCGCCTTGGCCAGCCGCTCCAGGGTGTCGGGGTGGCCGACCCCGGGCAGCAGCACGGCGAACTCGTCGCCGCCCATCCGGGCCACCACCGCGCGGCGGCCGTGCTCGGCGGCGGGCGGCAGGCCGGCCAGCAGTTCCTCGGTCTCCCGGCGGCGGTCGGCGGCGGCGAGCGGCCCGAACGGACCCAGCCCGTCCGGGCCGCCGCCCGGGCCGCCACCCGGACAACGGCCGCGCCGGGCCGGCAGGGCGGCGCCGGTCGGATCGGCCGGATCCGTCGTTCCGGATGGGCCGCCCGGGCCACCTGGGCCGCCTGGGCCAGCCGCGGGCTTCGGTACGCCGGTGGCACCGCGCAGCACGCGGTGCAGCCGGCGGCCGATGTGCACGAGTAAGCGATCGCCGGCCGCATGCCCGAGGGTGTCGTTCAGCGACCGGAACCGATCGAGGTCCAGCAGGATCAGACCGACGCTGTACTCCTCCTCGGTCTCGTGCTCCAGGATCGCCTCCTGGGCGGCCAGCAGCAGGGCATGGCGGTTCGGCAGGCCGGTCAGCGGATCGGTGAGCTGGTCGCGGGCCCGGTCCCGGGCGATCCGCCAGGCCGCCACCAGGACGGCCAGCGGGACCGCGAAGAGCGGCAGCAGTTCGGGCTCGTACCGGCTGACCAGGACGGCCAGCGGAATGAGCGGTGCGGCCCCGGCCAGCAGCACACCGAGCAGCAGGACCGCACCCGCCACCCCCTGCGGCGGACGCGTCAGCGCACCGCCGGTCGAACCATCCATACGCCCTGTCCTCCGTCAGGCCCGCCCCCGCCAGGCCGCATCGCGGCTGGAACCGACCCGAAGCACGGTCGGCCCTGGCACTTACCTGATCACGTGCCAGTCGGTCTCAGCCCGGAAGCGCCCCTGTCGACGCCGGCCCCCGACTTGTCGAGCTGGCCGGTGCCCCCCACTCCTGCTGACACACTGTTGCGCTCCAGGGTAAGTCCGCCCCCACGGGGAGGGCGGACTTTCGGTCATCCGGGAGCACGCCAGCACGGATCCGGCGCCGCACAGTGACACGATGCCCCCTTTACACGCCCACCATCCAGGTGACGGGGCATCAGCACGATAACAAGAGGGATACGTCAGCCCTGGTCAGGCCCCTCAGGGGTTACGCCCGCGGACTCCTTCGCGGGCGCACTCTCGATCGGCGGCAGCCCGAGGTGCGCGCGGGCCGCGGCCGGGCCGGCCTCCAGCAGCACCTCGAAGCCGGCGTCATCCAGGACGGGCAGCCCGAGTTGGACCGCCTTGTCATACTTCGAACCCGGATTGTCGCCGACCACGACGAAGTCGGTCTTCTTCGACACCGAACCGGTCACCTTCGCACCGCGCGAGACCAGCGCCTCCTTGGCTCCGTCCCGGGTGTGCCCGGCCAGCGTGCCGGTGACCACCACGGTCAGCCCCTCCAGCGGCCGCTCGGCCTCGTCCTCGGCGGCCTCCTCGACGAAACGGACCCCCGCCGCACGCCACTTGTGCAGGATCTCGCGGTGCCACTCCTCCTCGTGCCACTCGATGATCGCCCGGGCGATGATCGGGCCGACCCCCTCGGTGGCGGCCAGCTGCTCCTCGCTCGCCGCGAAGATCGCGTCAAGGTCGCGGAACTCGCGGGCCAGCGCCTGGGCGGCCACCGGGCCGACATGACGGATCGACAGGCCGTTGAGGTAGCGCCAGAGCGGGCGCTCCCTGGCCGCCGCCAGGTTGTCGACCAGCAGGGTCGCCGTCTTCTTCGGCTCGCCCTTGAGGTTGGCGAAGAACGCGACCTGCTTCTCCTTGCCGGTCTTGTCGTCCAGCTTGGGCATGCCGGTCTTCTGGTCGCGCACCAGCACCTTGATCGGCAGCAGTTGCTCGACAGTCAGGCCGAAGATGTCCCCCTCGTTCTTGACGGGCGGGTCGGCCGGCTCCAGCGGCTGGGTGAGCGCGGTGGCCGCCACGTAGCCGAGGCCGTCGATGTCCAGCGACTCGCGGCCGCCCAGGTAGGCGATCCGCTCGCGGATCTGGGCCGGGCAGAACTGGGTGTTGGGGCAGCGCAGGTCGATGTCGCCCTCGGACATCGCGCGCAGCTCGGTGCCGCACTCGTGGCAGTGGCTCGGCATCACGAACTCCCGCTCGGTGCCGTCCCGCAGGTCCTCGACCGGGCCGAGGATCTCCGGGATCACGTCACCGGCCTTGCGCAGCACCACCGTGTCCCCGAGCAGCACGCCCTTGGCCTTGACCACGTCCTGGTTGTGCAGCGTCGCGTACTGCACCATCGAGCCGGCCACCTTGACCGGCTCGGCCAGCACCGCGAACGGGGTGGCCCGCCCGGTGCGGCCGATGCCGACCTGGATCCGGTCCAGCTTGGCGGTGACCTCCTCCGGCGGGTACTTCCAGGCGATCGCCCAGCGCGGCGACTTGGAGGTGGAGCCGAGCCGGCCCTGCAGCGCGATCTCGTCGACCTTGACCACCACGCCGTCGATCTCGTGCTCGACCGAGTGGCGCTGCTCGCCGTACTGCTTGATGAAGGCCCGGACCTCGTCGAGCGTGCCGACCACCCGGTTGTGCCTGGCGGTCGGCAGGCCCCAGTCGCGCAGCAACTGGTAGGCGTGCGACTGGCAGTCGATGTCGAAGCCCTCGCGGGCGCCGATGCCGTGCACCACCATGTGCAGCGGGCGGGACGCGGTGACCAGCGGGTCCTTCTGGCGCAGCGAACCGGCGGCGGCGTTGCGCGGGTTGGCGAAGAGCTTGACCAGGGCCTGCGGACGCTTGCCCTCCTTGGCCCGCTCCTCGTTCTCCCGCCTGCGGCGCTCGTTCTGCGCCGCGAGCGAGGCGTTCAGGTCGGCGAAAGCCTCGGTGGGGAGGTAGACCTCGCCGCGGATCTCCACCAGCGCGGGGACGTTCTCGCCCTGCAGCCGGTGCGGGATGTCCTTGATGGTGCGGACGTTGGCGGTGATGTCCTCGCCGACCCGGCCGGTGCCCCGGGTGGCGGCGAGCACCAGCTCACCGTTGACGTAGGTGAGGTTGACGGCCAGGCCGTCCACCTTGAGCTCGCACAGGTAGTGGTAGTCGACGCCGTCCAGCTCGCGGGCCACCCGGTCGGCCCAGGCTGCCAACTCCTCGTCGTCCATCGCGTTGTCCAGGCTGAGCAGCCGCTCGCGGTGCTCGACCTTGGTGAACCCCTCGGCCGCGCCGCCGCCCACCTTCTGGGTCGGCGAGTCCGGAGTCACCAGCACCGGGTGCTCGGCCTCGATCGCCTCCAGCTCGCGCATCAGGACGTCGAACTCGGCGTCGCTGACCACCGGGGCGTCCTGCTCGTAGTAGCGGACCCGGTGCTCCTCGAGCTCGGCCGCCAGCTCGGTGTGGCGCCGCCGCACCTCCGCCGGGACTTCCTCCCAGCCCTCGACAGCCGCCACCGTTCGCCTCCTGTTGGGTCCTACACCGGGTTGTCCACCAGGCTCTGGGCTCCCCTCACGCTGAGTGACAGCGCCTTGCGCGCATAGGCCGGGCTCGCGCCCGCCAGCCCGCAGGTCGGCGTCACCAGCACGCGGCGGCCCAGCAGTTCCGGATCGAGTCCGAGCCTGCGCCACAACGTCCTGACACCGGTGACATTACCGGCCGGGTCCGACAATCCCGCTTCAACGGAGGGCACCACTCCGGCGAGGAAGACCGTCCCCGCCTCGACGGCCTCGCCGACCACCTCGTCCTCACGCTCCGTCAGCAGACCGAAGTCCAGCGAGATGCCCGCCACACCGGCCCGGCGCAGCAAGGGGATTGGCACCTCGGGCGCGCAGGAGTGGACGATCACCGGCACGTCCAGCGCGCGGATCAGCTCGCGCAGCGCTTCCTCGGCCCGCTGCCGGTCCACCGAACGCAGTCGCTGGAAGCCGCTGGCGGTCTTCACCGCGCCGGCCAGCACGGCGGGCAGCGAGGGCTCGTCCAGCTGGAGCACCAGCTTGGCGCCGGGCACCCGCGTGCGCAGCTCGGCGAGGTGGCGGCGCAGGCCCTCGGTGAGCGAGCCGGCGATGTCGCGGCAGGCGCCTGGGTCGGCCAGCGCCTTCTCGCCGTGCCGCAGTTCGACGGCCGCCGCCAGCGTCCACGGGCCGACCGCCTGCACCTTGAGCGCGCCGGTGTACCCCTGGGTGAACTCCTCCAGCGCGTCCAGGTCCTCGCCCAGCCAGGAGCGTGCGCGCCGGGTGTCCCGGCCCGGCCGGTCGGCGAACCGCCAGCCGCTCGGCTCGACCTGCGCGAACAGCTCCACCAGCAGCCCGGCGCCGCGCCCGATCATGTCCGCCCCGGGCCCGCGGGCCGGCAGCTCGGGCAGGAACGGCAGCTGCTCCAGGGCCCCGACCGCCGTCTTCGCGGCCTCCCGGGCGTCGGTACCGGGCATCGAGCCGACGCCGGTGGCGGCGCCGCGCAGGGCGGGGAAGGCGGGTTCTTCGCTGGTCACGTCGCTGGTCGCATCGGTGGTCACGAAGTGCAGGGTAGCCCGTACATCTCCGGGATGACCTCGCGCCGGGGTTACCACGGGGGGCTGACTCGCCAACCCGGGCCGCGCGCCTAGCTTTACCGCCATGACCAGTGCGGAGAGTACGGAAAACGTGGTGGTACGCCTCGACGGCGTACGCAAGGAGTACGGGGAGTCGGTCGCGCTCGACGGCGTGTCGCTGGAGATCCGGGCCGGCGAGGCGGTCGCCGTGATGGGGCCCTCGGGGTGCGGCAAGTCCACCCTGCTCAACATGATCGCCGGCCTGGACCGGCCGACCGCCGGCTCGGTGACCGTGCACGGCGAGGACCTGGGCACGCTCAACGAGACCGGGCTGGCGCTCTTCCGGCGGCGCCGGATCGGCATGATCTTCCAGTTCTTCAACCTGATCGACGACCTGCCGGCGCTCGACAACGTCGCGCTCGCCGGCCAGCTGACCGGCACCCCGGCCGGCCAGGCCCGCCGCCGCGCCCTGGAGCTGCTGGACGAGCTGGGCATCGCGCAGCGCCGCAACGCCTACCCCGCGGTGCTCAGCGGCGGCGAGCGCCAGCGGGTCGCGGTGGCCCGGGCCCTGATGAACCGTCCGGCGCTGCTGCTGGCCGACGAGCCGACCGGCGCGCTGGACAGCCACTCCGGGGAGCAGGTGATGGACCTGCTGATCGACCTCAACCAGATGGGGCAGACGCTGCTGATGGTGACGCACGACAAGCGGTTGGCCACCCGGTGCGCGAGTCGTCTGGTCGAGTTCACCGACGGCCGGGTGGCCCGGGAGACGGCACTGGAGCGCAGCGCATGAGCGCGGTGTGGCGTGCCTCGCGCGCGGCGGTGCGGCGGCGGCGGTTGCAGACCTTCGTGATCGGGCTGGTCGTCCTCACCTCCACCGTCACGCTGGTGGTCGCGCTCGGCCTGATGGCGGCCGCCTCGGCGCCCTTCGACGACGCCTTCGCCCAGCAGCGCGGTTCGCAGCTCACCGTCACCTACGACGCGTCCAAGGTCACCGACGCCCAGCTCACCCAGGCCGCGCACCAGCCCGGGGTCACCGACGTGGCCGGGCCGTTCGCCGAGACCGTGCTCACCGCACCGCCCAACAACATGGCCCCCGTCCCCGGGGTGGACAACCCGCCGCTCGGCCCGATCGCCTTCGTGGGCCGCGCCGACCCGGGCGGCCCGGTGGACCGGGTCGACGTCTGGAGCGGGCGCTGGGTCCAGCGGCCCGGCGAGGTGGTGGTGATGCGGCCGCCCGGCGAGACGTTCGCACGGTACGAGGAGGTCGGCAGCCGGCTCGTCCTGCCCGGCGCCCCACCGCTGGTCATCGTGGGCTTCGCCTCCAGCCTGAGCCAGACCGCGGGCGCCTGGGTGACGCCCGACCAGCTGGCCGCCATGCACCCGACCACCAGCCAGGTGCTCTACCGGTTCGCGCACGCCGGCAGCGACACCCAGGTCAAGGCCGACCTGGCCGCGGTCACCGCCGGGCTGCCGCAGGGCTCGGTGCTCGGTTCGCTCGAGTACCTGACGGTCAAGTGGGACCTCACCAACACGGCCAACGCCTACGTCCCGTTCCTGATGGCCTTCGGCATCCTCGGCCTCCTGGTCGCGGTGCTGATCACCGCCAACGTGGTCAGCGGCGCGGTGGTCTCCGGCTACCGGCACATCGGGGTGCTCAAGGCGCTGGGGTTCACGCCGAACCAGGTGGTGGCGGTGTACCTGCTGATGATGCTGGTCCCGGGCGTGGTGGGCGGCACGCTCGGCACCCTGCTCGGTGGGGTGGCCGCGAAGCCGCTGCTGCAGATGTCGTTCTCCGGCTTCAACTCCGGGTACATCCGCCCCACCCTGAGCCCGTGGGTCCAGCTGGCGACACTGGTGGGCATGCCCGCGCTGGTGCTGCTCGCGGCCTTGCTGCCCGCCCTGCGCGCGCACGGGCTGTCCGCCGCCCGGGCGATCAGCGCGGGCAGCGCGCCGACCGCCGGACGCGGACTGCGGGTGCAGCGCCGGCTCAGCGGGAGCAGGCTGCCGCGCTCCGTCAGCCTGGGCCTGGGCCTGCCGTTCGCCCGGCCCTGGCGAACCGGGCTGACCATGATGTCGATCGTCATGGGCGTGCTCACGGTGACCCTGACGACCGGGCTGACCAACTCGGTCAACGTGATGATGGGCAGCCGCGACAGCAGCAACTGGCGGGTGGACTCGACGTTCTACGTCGGCGATCCGAGCGTGCCCGGCCAGGTCTCCCCCGAGCTGACGGACCCGCAGATCGAGGGCATGCTGCGGTCCCTGCCCGGCAACGGCTCGGTGATCGCCGCGGCACCGGTCCTGGTCGGCCTGTCGGGCGAGAACCAGAACGTCCACGCCTGGTTCTTCCGCGGGTCCGGCTGGACCGCCGGCAGTCCGGTGCAGTTGTTCAAGGGCCGCTGGGCGCACGGGCCCGACGAGGCGGTGGTGGGATCGGCGTTCCTGCACAAGCGCGGCCTCAAGCTGGGCAGCCGGGTGACCGTGGGCCTGGACGGCCATCAGCAGGCGGTGACCCTGGTCGGTGAGGACGGCAGCGGCGGCCCGGACGAGTTGGAGGCCCCCTGGTCGACGCTGACCGCACTGGTGCCCGAGGCCACGGCGGCGGGTTACGTCAACCAGTACTGGGTGCACCTCGCCCACGGCACCGACGTCAACACCTACGACGCCGCGGCCAAGGCGGCTGAACCCAGCCTCCAGCCCTCCCCAGCCGGGGGCCCCAACAACATCCAGGTCACCGTCATCGGCACCGCCACGCTGCTCAGCATCCTGCTGGGCACGGTCGCGGCGCTCGGCGTCTTCAACACCGTCGTGCTGAACGCCCGCGAGCGCCGCCGCGACCTGGGCATGCTCAAGTCGATCGGCATGACGCCCCGTCAGGTGACGGCGATGATGGTCACCTCGATGGCGGCCCTGGGAGCGGTCGGCGGTCTGATCGGCGTCCCGCTGGGGATCGCCGCGCACCGGGTGATCCTGCCCGCGATGACGAACGCGGTGGGCCTCGAACTGCCGCCGAGCATGCTGGACGTCTGGCACCCCGGCGCGCTCACCGTGGTGGTGCTCTCCGGGCTGGCCATCGCGGTGCTGGGCGCGCTGCTCCCGGCCCGGTCGGCGGCCCGGATGACCATTGCGCAGGTGCTGCGCAGCGAGTGAGCCAAGGGCCGGACGGCACGGGCTGCACAGGGGTCAGCCCGCGTCGTCAGGGCCCAGGGTCGGGATGTCGGCCGGATACAGGCAGACCAGCAGGCCGTAGGGCGCACCACGGGACTTGTCGACCGTGAGCCGCTCTTCGGCCTGCTCGCGCAGTCGCGCCGCCAGCGCGTGCGCCTCCTCGTCGGAGAGCCAGAGGTGGCGCAGCACGGTGTGCTCGGCCTGCCCGGGGCGCAGCGGGAGCATCTCGCCGAGCGCCGCGTCGATCAGGAACTCGCGGCCGCCCTCGGCCTCCTCGTGGAACGTGAAGCCCTTGCTGACCAGCGCGAAGTACTGCTCGGTCCCACCGCGCACCTGCCGGGTCTCCGCGAGGCGGACCAGCCCGGCCTCGCGCAGCACCCGCACGTGGTAGCCGACCGTCCCCTTGGCCATCCCGAGGCCGGCCGCGAGCTGGCGCAGCGTGGCCGGCCGCTGGCGCAGCATGTTCACCAGGCGGTGGCGGACCGGGTGGCCGAGGGCCTTGAACTGCTCGGGTGAGCGGAGCACCAGGTCGTCTTCTGCCATGCCGTAAGTGTCCATAAATCTCGATGCTTTGACAAGCGGCCTGACGCCCCACCAGAATCGACCTCACCAAAAGCGACGAGAATTCTCAACACTTCACTCCCCCAGGACGGACCACATGCCCATCTCCACTGCCCTGGTCGCCACCGACCGCCCCGCCCGCTACCTCAAGCAACTCGTCTCCCACCTGGGCCACAAGGCCGACACCGCCCTGGCCGGCGACAGCCGCGGCACCGTGACGCTCGGCGCCGGAAGCTGCGTGCTCACCGCCTCGTCGGACGGACTGCGCCTGATCGCCACCGCCGCGGACCCCGAGGGCCTGGCCCGGGTCCAGGACGTGGTCGCCCGCCACCTGGTGCGCTTCGCCACCCAGGAGGAGTTGGACGTCCGGTGGAGCGAGCCGACGGCGGGCGGGGACCTGGAGATCCTCGACCCGGTGGTCGACGACTACCTGCTGACCCACTGCACCCCGGCCGACCAGGCACTCCAGGAACTGGCCAGCACCACCCGGGAAGCCACCGGCAACGCGGCGGGGATGCAGATCTCGCACGACGAGGGCGCGCTGCTCACCCTGCTGACCGGCCTGACCGGCGCCCGGTTCGCCGTCGAGGTGGGCACCTTCACCGGCTACTCGTCCATCTGCATCGCCCGCGGCCTGGTCGAAGGCGGCCACCTGCTCACCTGCGACGTGAGCGAGGAGTGGACCGCCATCGCGCAACAGGCCTGGGAGCAGGCCGGCGTCACCGACCGGATCGACCTGAAGATCGGCCCGGCGATCGAGACCCTGCGCGCGATGCCGCAGGAGGCGGTCATCGACATCGCCTTCATCGACGCCGACAAGGTGAGCTACCCCGCCTACTACGAGGAGATCGTCCGCCGGCTGCGCCCGGGCGGCCTGGTGGTGCTGGACAACGTCTTCCTCGGCGGGCGGGTGTTCGACCCGGCGTACCAGGAGGACCACCACCGCGCGATGCGCGAGCTGAACGACCTCGTGGCGGGCGATGAGCGGGTGGAGTCGGTGATGCTGCCGGTGCGGGACGGGGTGACGCTGGCGCGGCGCCGGTGAGGGCGGTCCCCCGTCCGGCGACGGGGGACGCGGAGGCCGGCCGAGGCCTGCTGCCGGTGGAGCAACTGGCCCACGCGTGGGGGTCGGGAAGCGGGTCTGGGTGATCGTCGGCCCGGCTGGCTGACGGACTGCACCAGGCCGCGCGGCGCCGGGCAGCTGGTCAGGCCGGCTTCCGGGCCTCGATCAGGAAGCGGCTGGTGTGTGCGACGAACGAGCCCTCGCGCTCGATCAGTTCGTGCAGCTCGCGCAGCCGTTCGCGGTACTTGTGAACGGTGAAGTCGGGCACCATCCAGATGACCTTGCGCAGGAAGTAGATGACGGCGCCGATGTCGAAGAACTCGGTGCGCAGCGACTCCGAGCGAAGGTCCAGCACCTCCAGCCCGACCCCCTCCGCCGCCGTACGGGCGTCCTCGGGGTGCCGGCCCCGGCGGGTCTCGGCGGGGAGCGGGCCCAGGAAGTACTCGACCAGTTCGAACACGCTGGCCGGGCCGACCTGCTGGGAGAGGTACGTACCGCCGGGGCGGAGCACCCGGGCGATCTCCGACCACCACACGGTCACCGGGTGCCGGCTGACCACCAGGTCGAACGCCTCGTCGGCGAAGGGCAGCGGCGGTTCGTCGGGGTCGGCCACGACGGCCACGCCGAGCGGGTGCAGCAGCCGGGTGGCTCTGGCGAGGTTCGGCGGCCACGATTCGGTCGCCACGGTCAGCGGCGGGAGCTTCGGCGCCCCGGCGAGCACCTCGCCGCCCCCGGTCTGGATGTCCAGCGCTGCCGAGGCGGTGGCCATCCGCTCGCTCATCAGCTTCTGGTAGCCCCAGGACGGGCGCTGCTCGGTCGCCCGCCCGTCCAGCCAGGAGAAGTCCCAGCCCTCCACGGACACCTCGGCGGCCTCGGCCACCAGGTGGTCAAAGTTGCGCGTCATGACGGCGATCATGACACCCCGCCCGGCGAACACCCAGCGTGAATCGCGGGATCAGGCCCCGACGACGCCCGCGCCACCTGCCAGCGCCCTCACGCTCGGGTCGGACGGGTGGATCAGCCGGCCGCCACCGGTGGTCCGAGGTAGGTACCGCCGGAGACGTCGATGGTCTGGCCGGTCACCCAGCGCCCCTGCGGGCCCGCCAGGAAGCCCACCACGTCCGCGATGTCCTCCGGCTCGCCGAGCCGTCCGAGCGCGGTGATCGCCTCGAGCTCGGCCAGCGCCTCGGGAACCGAGGTCCAGCCGGCGGTCATGTCGGTCCGCACCACCCCGGCCTCGACCGTGTTCACGGTGATCCCACGCCCGCCCAACTCGTGGGCGAGCGACGGGCCGAGGGCCGCCAGCGCCGCCTTGGTGACGGTGTAGCCGATCTGCAGGGGGGCCGCGATCCGGGTGGCCGCCGAGCCCACGTTGACGATCCGCCCGCCGTCCCGCAGCAGTGGAAGCGCCCGCTGGACCACGAAGACCGGCGCGGTCACGTTGATCGCCAGCAGCCGCTCGAACTCCTCCTCGGTGAGCTGTCCGATCGAACTGACCGAGTGGATGCCCGCGTTGTTCACCAGGATGTCCAGGCCGTCGGCGCCGTGGTCCGCCAGCCCGGCGGTCAGGCCTTCGAACAGCCGGTCCACCGCACCGCTCTCGCCGAACCGGGCCCGCACCGCGAACGCCCGGCCGCCGGCCTCGGCGATCCGCGCCACGGTCTGCGCGGCGGCCGCGTCGTTGTCGCCGTAGTGGACCGCGACCAGCGCCCCCTCGGCCGCGAGCCGCAGGGCGACCGCGCGACCGATCCCGCGCGAGCCGCCCGTCACCAGTGCGGTCCTGCCGTCCAGTTCCCCCATGATCGCCTCTCCCCCTCGTGATGCCCCGGTCGAATCCGGGAACGATTCAGGCTAGCCAGCCCGCCGCCCCGCCGCGATCCGTTGGCGCGAGGCCTCGTACAGCACCGCCGTCGCCGCGTTCGCCGCGTTCAGCGAACTCACCGCACCCGTCATCGGGATGCTCACCGTGTAGTCGCACAACTCGCGCCACGCGGTGCTCAGGCCCGCCGTCTCGTTGCCGATCAGCAGCAGAGTGGGCTGGGTGAAGTCGAAGTCGAAGACCTCGCAGTCACCACGCTCGTCCGTACCCACGAGCACCACCGGGCAACCGGCCGCCCGCTTCGCCGAGACCCACTGCGCCACCTCCCGGTGCGAGGGCACCCGGACCGCCGGCAGGGCGAAGAGCGAACCGGTGCTGGCGCGTACGGACTTGGCGTCGTAGAGGTCGGCCGCGTGGCCGGAGACGATCATCCCGTGGGCGCCGAAGGCGTCGGCCGAGCGCAGGATGCTGCCGATGTTGCCGGGGCTGGTGGGGCGGTCGAAGAGCACGCCCAGGAAGTCGGCGCGGACGGGGATGCGGTCCAGGTCGTCGGCGGGCAGCTCGACCACCGCGATGAGCTCGGGCGCGTCCTCGTTCTTCTCGCCCAGTTCGGCGAGGAGTTCGGGCGCCATCGCCACCGTCTCGGTGTCCACGGACGCGCTGCGCAGCAGGTCGGCCGCCCAACTCGACAGCCGCCGGCCCGAGTCGTAGACCAGGGCGCGGATCGGCCAGCCGTACTCCACCGCCAGCGAGATCGGGCGCACGCCCTGGACCAGGAACTCCCGGGACCGCTGGCGCTTGTTCCGGTTGGCGAGCAGGGACTCCCATTGCTGGAAGCGGGCGTTGCGCGTGGTGATTCGCATAGCGGCCCAGGCTACCGGCCCGGGCGCACCGTGATCTCGGTGATCTCGGCGTCGCGCGGCAGGTCGAGGGCGGTCAGCACGGCGGTGGCCACCGACTCCGGGGCGATCCAGGCCTGCGGGTCGTACTCCTTGCCCTCCTGCTGATGCACCTTCAGCTGCATCGCGGTGGCGGTGCGCCCCGGGTAGACGGTGGTGACCCGGACGCCGCCGCCGTGCTCCTCCGCGCGCAACGAGTCGGCCAGCGCGCGCAGGCCGAACTTGCTGGCCGCGTAGGAGCCCCAGTCGGCGTGCGCGCTCAGGCCGGCGCCGGAGTTGACGAAGACCACGTGGCCGCGGGACTGGCGCAGCTGGGGCAGCAGCAGGCGGGTCAGCTCGGCGGGCGCGACGAGGTTGATCGCCAGGGTCTCGTTCCAGACCTTGACCGGGGTGTCGCCGATCGGGCCGAGCTCGACCACGCCGGCGATGTGCAGCACCGAGTCGAGGTCGACCGGCAGGCTCTGCTGGCCGAAGGCCCAGGCGAGCTTCGCGGGGTCGGCGAGGTTGCCGACCAGGCTCTGCGCGCCGGGGAAGCGCTCGCGCAGCTCGGTGGCGCGCCGGGCGTCGCGGGCGAGCAGCCAGATGTCGTCGCCGCGCTCCAGCAGGCGCTGGGCGACGACGGCGCCGATGCCGGAGCCGGCGCCGGTGATCAGGTGAGTGGCCATCAGCGGAAGTCCTATCAGGAAGTGGCGGCGAGGTGGGCGAAGACCTCGGCGGGGGTGTCGGCGAAGGAGACCAGCTCGGCGAGCGGGCGGGGCAGGAAGCCCTCGGTCTCCATCCGCTGGAGCTGGCTGCGCAGGCCGTCGTAGAAGCCCTCGGTGTCGAGCACCACCACCGGCTTGCCGTGCAGGTTGTGCTTCTTCAGCTCCAGCACCTCGGTGACCTCGTCCAGCGTGCCGAGGCCGCCGACCAGCACCACGACGGCATCCGCCCGGGCCAGCAGCTGCGCCTTGCGCTCGGCCAGGTCGGCGGTCATCACCAGCTCGTCCGCGCCTTGGTAGCCCTTGTGCGCCAGCAGCTCGACCAGGATGCCGACCAGCTTGCCGCCGGCCGCCTTGACGCCGTCGGCGAGCAGGCCCATCAGGCCGGCGTCGGAGCCGCCCCAGACCAGGGTGTGGCCGCCCTCGCCGAGCAGCCGGGCGAACTCGGCGGCGGGGGCGGTGTAGCGGGCGTCGAGCGAGTTCGCGGAGCAGAAGACGGTGATGTTCATAGTGACAAGAGACTTATCAGATCTCCGCCACGGCCCGCTGACCGGCTTCGGCCACGGCCCGCCGCTCGGTCTCCGCGATGGTCGCCGACCCGACCACCCGGGTGCCGTCGTAGAGCACCACGGCCTGTCCGGGCGCGATCCCGCGCACCGCGCGGTCCAGCCGCACCCGCAGCTGATCGCCGACGACCGAGGCGGTCACCGGCACCTCCTCGCCGTGCGCGCGCAGCTGAGCGGTGTAGGTCCCTTCCCCCGCCGGCGCCGCGCCGCACCAGCGCGGGCGGATCGCGGTGAGCCCCAGCACGTCGAGGCCCTCGACCGGGCCGACCGTGACGGTGTTGTTCACGGGCGAGATGTCCAGCACGTAGCGCGGCTTGCCGTCCGGCGCCGGGTGCCCGATCCGCAGGCCCTTGCGCTGCCCGATGGTGAACCCGTACGCGCCGTCGTGTTCGCCGAGCTTCTCGCCGCTGACGTCCACGATGTCGCCGGTCGCGGTGCCCAGGTGCTGGGCCAGGAAGCCCTGGGTGTCGCCGTCGGCGATGAAGCAGATGTCGTGGCTGTCCGGCTTCTTGGCCACCGCCAGGCCCCGGCGCTCGGCCTCCACCCGGATCTCGTCCTTGGTGGTGTCGCCGAGCGGGAAGAGCGAGTGCGCCAACTGCTTCGCGTCCAGCACGCCCAGCACGTACGACTGGTCCTTGGCCGCGTCCACCGCCCGGTGCAACTCACGGCCACCG
This sequence comes from Kitasatospora sp. GAS1066B, assembly GCF_041262605.1. Lineage (NCBI taxonomy): Bacteria > Bacillati > Actinomycetota > Actinomycetes > Kitasatosporales > Streptomycetaceae > Kitasatospora > Kitasatospora sp. GAS1066B. The sequence goes on along the minus strand of NZ_JBGCCO010000035.1, from coordinate 40,439 downwards.
CCCGGCAGTTCGACGATCCGCGCGTAGTGTCCGGTGCACACCGCGTCGAAGCCCAGGGCGACGGCCTTGTCCAGCAGCGCGGCGAACTTGATCTTCTCGTTGCAGCGCAGGCAGGGGTTGGGGGTGCGCCCGGCCGCGTACTCGGCGACGAAGTCGTCGATCACGTCCTCGCGGAACCGCTCGGCCAGGTCCCAGACGTAGAACGGGATGCCGATCACGTCGGCGGCCCGGCGGGCGTCCCGGGAGTCCTCCAGGGTGCAGCAGCCGCGGGCGCCGGTGCGGAAGGACTGCGGGTTGGACGACAGCGCCAGGTGCACGCCGGTGACTTCGTGCCCGGCTTCGGCGGCGCGGGCCGCGGCCACGGCGGAGTCGACCCCGCCGGACATCGCGGCGAGGACGCGCAGACGGGTGCTGGTCGACGGCCCGGACGGGGCACCAGGGAAGTCAGTCATAGTCCCCCCAGGGTACGTGGTCGCGGAAATTCGGTTTCAGCGCTGCCCGGCGTTGCGGACCCGCTCGACCACCGGGCCGATCGCCTCGGCCAGCGCGTCCACGTCCGCCTTGCTGGAGGTGTGCCCCAGCGAGAAGCGCAGCGAGGAACGGGCCAGCAGCGGATCGGCGCCGATCGCCAGCAGCACGTGGCTGGGCTGCGGCACGCCCGCCGAGCAGGCCGAACCGGTGGAGCACTCGATCCCGGCGGCGTCCAGCAGCATCAGCAGCGCGTCGCCCTCGCAGCCGGGGAAGGAGAAGTGCGCGTTGGCGGGCAGCCGGCCGGCGTCGGCCGGGTCGCCGTTGAGCAGCGCCTCGGGGACGGCGGCGAGCACCCGGGCGACCAGGTCCGCACGCAGCGCGCCGAGCAGCACGGCCGCTTCGGGCTGCCGCTCGACGGCGAGTTCGGCGGCCGCCGCGAAGCCGGCCGCGGCGGGCACGTCCAGGGTGCCGGAGCGCACGTCGCGCTCCTGGCCGCCGCCGTGCAGCAGCGGCACCGGTGCCATGGCGCGGGAGAGCAGCAGGGCGCCGACCCCGTACGGGCCGCCGATCTTGTGCCCGGTGACGGTCAGCGCGTCCAGTCCCGAGTCGGCGAAGGAGACCGGCACCTGGCCCAGCGCCTGCACCGCGTCGGCGTGCATCGGGATGCCGAACTCGCGGGCGATCGCCGAGAGTTCGGTGATCGGCTGGAGGGTGCCGACCTCGTTGTTGGCCCACATCACGGTGATCAGCGCGACCGATCCCGGGTCGCTCTCGATCGCCGCGCGCAGCGCCTCGGGGTGCACCCGCCCATGGCCGTCGACCGGCAGGTACTCGACCCGGGCGCCCTCGTGTTCGGCCAGCCAGTGCACCGCGTCCAGCACCGCGTGGTGCTCGACCGGGCTGCACAGCAGCCGGGTGCGGGCCGGGTCGGCGTCCCGGCGGGCCCAGTACAGACCCTTGACCGCCAGGTTGTCGGACTCGGTACCGCCGCCGGTGAAGACGATCTCGCTCGGGCGCGCGCCCAGCGAGGCGGCCAGCGACTCGCGGGACTCCTCGATCACCCGCCGGGCCCGGCGGCCGGCCGCGTGCAGGGAGGAGGCATTGCCGGTGACGCCGAGGTGCGCCGTCATCGCGGCGATCGCCTCGGGGAGCATCGGGGTGGTGGCCGCATGGTCGAGGTATGGCATGGCTGAACCAGTGTAGGCGCCCGCGCGGGGGCCCGGGGCCTGCGGGGTGTCGGCGGGATTCGGCCATTGCACGGGCTGCGACGCGGCGTTAGCCTCCGGTCATGTCGCAGACCGTTGACCGGGCCCTGACGATCCTGGCCTCGCTGGGCGACGGCCCGGCCTCGCTCGAGCAGGCCGCCAGCCGGATCGGGGTGCACAAGTCGACCGCACTGCGGCTGCTGCGGACCCTGGAGGAACACGGGTTCGTGCACCGGCAGTCCGACCATCGCTACCGGCTGGGCGGGCGACTGCTGTCGCTGGCCCACACCGCGTTGGAGGGCATCGACGTCCGCCAGGTCTCGGCGCCGTACCTGGCCTCGCTGAACGAGCGCTACGGGCACACCGTGCACCTGGCCGTGCTGGACGGCGCCGAGGTGCGCTACGTGGACCAGGTGGAGGGCCGCTACCCGGGTACCGCCGCGGGCCGGCCGGGAGCGGCCTGCGGCATCGGCCTGCGGGCGCCGGCCGCCGCGACCGCCAGCGGGAAGGTGCTGCTGGCGGGGCTGACGGAGGATCAGCTGACGGCGGTGCTGGACGGCCACGAGTTCCCGGCCTGCACCCCGCGCAGCCCGCGCCCGGCCGCCGAAGCGCGAGCCGAACTGCGGGCCGAACTGCGGGCCGAACTGGGCGCGGTGCGCCGGCAGGGCTGGGCACTGGACCAGGGCGAGTACGAGCAGGCGGTGAACTGTCTGGCCGCCCCGATCAGCGACAGCGAGGGCCGTCCGGTGGCCGCCTGCGCGATCTCGGCGCCGGTGGCGGTGGCACCGGTGGGCGAGCTGAGCCGGTTGCTGCCGGAACTGCTCTGCACGGTGGAGGCGATCTCGCTGGCCTACGGCGGCTCGCCTACTCCTCGCTGGTGCGAGAACCGTTGCGGTGCCAAGCACGCGGTGCGCGCCAGCCATATCTGAGCGCGAGCATCCGCAGGCCGAAGGCGATCACCGCGGCGGTGCTGGCGGTCAGCGTGGTCAGGTGGTCCACCGCGATCAGCACGGCCACCAGGCTGGCGCCGACCACCGCGGGCACGGCGTAGATCTCACGGTCCCAGCGCAGCAGGGACGGCGGTTCCATCGCCAGCACGTCGCGGATCACGCCGCCGCCGGCCGCGGTCAGCAGGCCGAGCGCCACCGAGGCGACCGAGCCGAGCCCGTAGTCGTGCGCCTTGACGGTGCCGGTCACGCAGAACAGGCCGAGGCCGAGCGCGTCCAGCGTCTGCACCGCGCGGTTGATCCGCTCCACCTCGGGGTGCAGGAAGAAGACCACCACACCGGCCAGCAGTGGGGTCAGGAAGTAGCCGAGGTTGCTGAAGGCGACCGGCGGGGTGGCGCCGATCAGCAGGTCGCGCATCACCCCGCCGCCGAGCGCGGTGGCTTCGGCCAGCACGCAGATGCCGACGATGTCCATGTTCTTGCGCACGGCGAGCAGGCCCCCGGAGAGGGCGAAGACGAAGATGCCGATCAGGTCGATGCTCTGCTGCACGTCGGGCGGGAAAAGCTGCGAGGTCACCGGCCCAGTGTCTCCCGGAGCCCGGACCACGCCGAATCGGCGGGCCCGGGCTGCGGGCTGCGGGGGCCGGCATCAGGCCTCGGGGGCCTCGCGGGCCTCGGGGACCTGGGGAACGTTCTCCGGGAAGTGGCAGGCCGTCAGGTGCCCGGGCGCCAGCTCCGCCAGTGGCGGCTCCTGGCTCGCGCAGAGGTCCTGCGCCTTCCAGCAGCGGGTCCGGAAGCGGCAGCCGCTGGGCGGGTTGATCGGGGAGGGCACGTCACCGGTGAGCAGGATGCGCTCACGCCGCTCCTTGCGGCGCGGGTCGGGCGAGGGGACCGCCGACATCAGCGCGACGGTGTAGGGGTGCGCGGGGCGCCCGTAGAGCGCGTCGCGGTCGGCGATCTCGACGATCTTGCCGAGGTACATCACCGCGACCCGGTCCGAGACGTGCCGGACCACCGACAGGTCGTGGGCGATGATCAGGTAGGTCAGGCCCAGCTCGCGCTGCAGGTCGTCGAGGAGGTTGACGACCTGCGCCTGGATCGAGACGTCCAGCGCCGAGACCGGCTCGTCGGCCACGATCATCTTCGGCCGCAGCGCCAGCGCCCGGGCGATGCCGATCCGCTGCCGCTGGCCGCCGGAGAACTCGTGCGGGTAGCGGTTGTAGTGCTCGGGGCTGAGCCCGCACAGCTCCAGCAGTTCCTGGACCGCCTTCTTCACCCCGCCCTCGGTGGCCACCTTCTGCAGCCTGAACGGCGCACCGACGATGGTGCCCACCGTGTGCCGGGGGTTCAACGAGGAGTACGGGTCCTGGAAGATGATCTGGATGTCCTTGCGCAGCGGCCGCATCGCGCCGGTGCTCAGGTGGGTGATGTCGCGACCCTCGAACTCGACCTTGCCGCCGGTCGGTTCGTCCAGCCGGGTGACGAGCCGGCCCATCGTCGACTTGCCGCACCCGGACTCGCCCACCACGCCGAGGGTCTCGCCGGCCCGCACCGAGAAGCTGATCCCGTCCACCGCGCGCACCGCACCGCTGCGCCGGCGCAACAGGCCCTGGTGGATCGGGAAGTGCCGCTCGAGGTCGGTGACCCGCAGCAGCGGGTCACCGACGGGCGGTGCCACGGGCTGGGCAAGGTCCTGAATATCCGTCATGACGCTTTGCTCTCCGTAGACTTCACAGTTTGGGCGCGATCTCGTCGGTGAAGATCCGGTGCCGTTCGGCGGTCGACAGGTGGCAGGCGGCGAAGTGCCCGGGGTCGGTCTCGGCGAGTGCGGGCCGCTCGGTGCTGGACCGGCCGCCGGTCAACTCGGCGTACGGGCAGCGCGGGTGGAAGGCGCAGCCGCTGGGCACGTTGATCAGGCTCGGCGGGGTGCCGCGGACCGGGATCAGCCGCTCCTGCAGCGGCCGGTCCAGCCGCGGCATCGAGCCCAGCAGGCCCCAGGTGTAGGGGTGTTCGGGCGCGTCGAAGAGGGTGGCGGCCGGGCCGCGCTCGACGCACCGGCCGCCGTACATCACCAGGATGTCGTCGGCCAACTCGGCCACCACCCCCAGGTCGTGGGTGATGATGATGACCGCCGAGCCGAACTCCTTCTGCAGGTCGCGGATCAGGTCCAGGATCTGGGCCTGCACGGTGACGTCCAGCGCGGTGGTCGGCTCGTCGGCGATCAGCAGCGAGGGGTCGTTGACCAGCGCCATGGCGATCATCGCGCGCTGGCGCATGCCGCCGGAGAACTGGTGCGGGTAGTCGTCGACCCGCCGGTCCGGCTGCGGGATGCCGACCCGGTCCAGCATCTCGATCGCGCGCTTGCGGGCCTCCTTCTTGGACGCCTGCGGATGGTGCACCCGGTAGGCCTCGATGATCTGCGCGCCGACCGTGTAGTACGGGTGCATCGCGGTCAACGGGTCCTGGAAGATCATCGCCATCGAGTGGCCGCGCAGCCTGCGCACCCGGTCGGGGTCGGCGGCCACCAACTCCTCGCCGTCCAGCCAGATCTCGCCGCCGATCCGGGCCCGCTTGCTGCGGTGCAGACCCATGATGCCCAGCGAGGTGACGGACTTGCCGGAGCCGGACTCGCCGACGATGCCGAGCGTGCGGCCCCGCTCCAGGTCGAAGCTGACCCCGTCGACCGACTTGACCAGCCCGTCGTCGGTGTCGAAGTGGATCCGCAGGTCGCGCACGGCGAGGAAGGCCGAACCCGGGCGAGCCGGGGCCTCGATGGTCATGACAGCCTCACCCGGGGGTCGACGGCGGCGTACAGGAGGTCAACCAGCAGGTTGCAGAAGACGATGAAGAAGGCCGCGACCAGGGTCACTCCGAGGATCTTGGGCAGGTCGTTGTCGTTGATCGAGGAGACCGCGTAGAACCCGATGCCCTGCAGCGAGAACACCTGCTCGGTGATCACCGCGCCGCCGAGCAGCAGCCCCAGGTCCATGCCGAAGATGGTCAGCAGCGGAGTGAGCGCCGCGCGCAGCCCGTGCCGGACCACCACGGCCCGCTCCGGCAGGCCCTTGGCCCGGGCGGTGCGGATGTAGTCCTCGCTCATCGTCTCCAGCATCCCGGAGCGGGTGAGCCGGGCGTACAGCGCGGAGTAGAGGAAGGCCAGCGAGATCCACGGCAGCACCAGGTTGCTGGCCCAACTGAGCGGATTGTCCGTGAAGTTGACATAGTGCAGGTTGCCGAAGATCGGCCACTTGTAGCTGAACAGGGTGAGCAGCAGGGCGCCGGTGAAGAAGATCGGCAGCGAGACGCCGGCCAGCGCGACGCCCATCGAGAAGCGGTCGAAGATCGACTTGGGTCGCAGTGCCGAGACCACGCCGGTGGCCACACCGGCCAGCAGCCAGAGCACCGCCGCGCCGATCGCCAGCGAGAAGGTCACCGGGATCCGGTTGCGGATCTCCGGCCAGACCTCCACGTGGTTCTTGAACGAGTAGCCGAAGCACGGCACGTGACAGGTCGTCGCGTCCGGGCCGTAGCGGTAGGTGGCGCCGACGAAGAGCTGCTTCACGAACCGGCCGTACTGGACGTAGAGCGGCTGATCGAAGCCGAGGTTCCGCTTGATCGCCACCATCGCCTCGGGCGTGGGGTTCTTGCCGATGTACTGGGCGGCGAGCTGATCGCTGGTCTCGCCCGCGATTCTCGGGAGCAGGAAGAAGATGCCGAAGGTGACCGCGCTGACGACCAGCAGCAGTACCAGGGCGGCGAACGTCCTGCGGATGATGTAGGCCAACACAGTTGGACGGCTCCGGGTGCCCCGCCCCGGTCCGGTGCGCCCACTGGGGACGCACCGGACCGGGGCCGGCTCCGCTCGCCTTCACCTGCCTTCGGGGACGGGGAGCCAGGCTCTTACTTGGTGGTGGTACCGATGTTGAGGTAGTCGTACTCGCCGTCGTAGGCCGAGGTGGAGACCATGTTGGTGTTGCCGGCCGGACGGTAGTTGAAGACCTTGTAGTCGGTCAGCGGCACGATGACCGCATCGCTCATGACCTGCGCGTCGATCGCCGCGTAGTCCTTCTCACGGGCCGACTGGTCGGTGTTGGAGCCGGCGTCGTCGATCGCCTTGTTCACGACCGGGTCGTCGAGCTGCGACAGGTTGGTGTTGCCGGAGGCCTTGATGGCGCGCCCGTCGACGAGCTGCTGCAGGAAGCCGTAGCCGGTGGGCCAGTCGGCGGCCCACTGCATCATCATCATGCCGATGCCGTTGCTGTTGATGAAGTTCGGCACACCCGCGTAGTCGGAGAAGTACTTGCCCTGCGGGTACTGCTGGATGGTCAGCTTGATGCCGACCTTGGCCAGCGCGGCCTGGATCGAGGTGGCGGCCGCCACCTCGGTGTCGCGCTCGCTGCGGGCGGTGATGGTGGTGCTGAACCCGTCCGGGTGGCCGCAGGCCGTCAGCTCCTGCTTGGCCTTGGCGACGTCGCCGTTGTTGTTCGGCGAGGCGTAGGGGTTGATGTTCTGGTACCCCGGGATGTCCGGCGGCAGCACGCTGGTGGCGACCGCACCGCGGATCGGGCCGCCCTCGGAGGTCTGCACCGAGACCTTGTCGATCGCGTACTCGACGGCCTTGCGGCAGTCCACGTTGTCCAGCGGCGCGACCTTGCTGTTCAGCGCCAGGAAGGCGAGCCGGCCGCCGAAGGCGTTGTCGGTCTGCGCCTTCAGCTTGGAGTCCATCAGCATCCGGGCCTGGGTCTGCGGGTCGACGCCGCCGCCGACCAGGTCGACCTGGGCGTTGCCCGCGATCAGGTCCTGGTCGATGGTGTTCTGGTCGATGTTCATCTTCAGCACGAGCTTGTCCGCGAGCTGCTTGCGGATCGGATCGGTGCTCGGGTCCCAGTTGGTGTTGGGCACCAGCACGGCGCCCTTGCCGTCGTCGTACGACTGGAACTTGTACGAGCCGCTGGAGACGATGTGCTTCACGTAGCCGGCGCCGTCGTCCTTGGACTGCGGCACCGGGGCGGTCTGCGGGGCGCTGACCAGGTAGTCGAAGTCGGCGAACGGCTGCTTCAGGTGGAAGACGATGGTGGTGTCGTCCGGGGTCTGGATCGACTGCAGGCCGTCGGGGCTCTTGTCGGTGTACGGGCCCTGGTACGGCGTCGAGTTGTCGACCAGCAGTTCCTGGAAGTAGGTCGGGCCGTTGGAGTTCACGGTCGGCGCGTAGTTGCTGCGCTCCACCGCGTACTTGATGTCCTTGGTGGTGATCGGGGTGCCGTCGTCGTACTTCTGGCCGGCGCGGATGTGGTAGGTCCAGGTCAGGCCGTTGTCGCTGACCTGGCCCATGCCGGTGGCCATGTCCGGGACCAGCTTGTCACCGGCGCTGCCGGGGCCCGGCTGGAAGGTAGTGAGCGACCGGGCGTACAGCCGCGAGAAGTTCCAGATGTAGGCGTAGTAGGTGTTGCCCGGGTCCAGGGAGTCCGGGGTGCCCTTCATCTCGTAGGTGACCGTGCCGCCCTTGGTGCTGGAGGCGTTCACGATCGACTTGGTGGCGGCGTTCGCCCCGCCGGCATCGCCGCCGGTACCTGCGGTACCGGTCTTGGCGCTGCTGGAGCAACCGCTCACCACCAGCGCGGCGGTGGCGGCCACCGCGGCCAGAGCGAGGGTACGAGATCGGCGCATTGCTGGATCAACCCCTTGGAAGTGTTGGCCTGGGCCAGAGTTGTGACGGATGGTCGAAGGTCAGTTGCTGCGCGGGTCGAGCGCGTCGCGCAGTCCGTCACCGAGCAGGTTGAAAGCGAGCACGGTGATGAAGATCGCCAGGCCCGGGACCACCATGTACTCCGGGTCGACCTGGTAGTACTTGATGGCGTCGTTCAGCATCCCGCCCCAGCTGGACTGCGGGGGCTGAATGCCGACACCGAGGAAGCTGAGCGCCGCCTCGAAGAGGATGTTGGTCGGGATCAGCAGGGTCGAGTAGACCAGGATCGGGCCGACCAGGTTCGGCAGCAGTTCCTTGAACAGGATGAACGGCCCGCGGGCGCCCAGACTGCGGGCCGCGAAGACGAACTCCCGCTCGCGCAGCGAGAGCGTCTGGCCGCGCACGATCCGGCCCATGTAGGGCCAGTTGAAGAAGCCGATCACGAAGATCAGCACGCACAGGTGCAGCGGCAGGCCGTGCAGTCCGAACGCGCCGCCCTGCAACGAGGCGGAGATCGAGATCGCGAAGAGCAGCAGCGGGAAGGCCAGGAAGGTGTCCATGATCCGGCTGATCACGGTGTCCACCCAGCCGCCGTAGTAGCCGGCCATCACGCCGAGCACGGTGCCCAGGGTGTTGGAGAGCACGGTCGCGCCGAAGGCGACCAGCAGCGAGACCCAGGAGCCCTCGATGATCCGGGAGAGCAGGTCGCGGCCCTGCAGCGGGTCGACGCCCAGCGGGTGGCTCAGGCTCATCCCGCCGAACGATCCCGTCGGCAGGCCGCCGAGGTCGGCGTCCAGCAGGTCCTGGTGCAGCGCGTCGGGGCTGAGGCCGAAGAGCGACTCGATCGGCTTGGCCAGCACGGCCAGCAGCACCAGCAGGATGACCACCACGCCGCCGGCCATGGCGGCCTTGTCGCGGCGGAAGCGCAGCCAGGCGATCCGGCCGAGCGAGCGGCCCTCGATCGCGGCCGGTGCGCCGGTGGCGGCCGGTGCGGGATCGCCCGGGGCGGCCTCGGTGGTGTCAGTGGGTGTGGTCATGGGCAGTTGGCGTCCCCTCGCCGACGGTCGTCGGCCCATGGCAATCCGAAGCGAGGCATGACGGTGTCGGTCCTGGTCAGGGCCGGTCGTCGCTGCCACCCGGATTGCTCGGCTGGTGCGGTGCGCAGAACTCTCGCCGCTGCCCGCAGCCTTGCGCCAGCCCTGACCGGTGAAGGATGCCCAACTGTGATCTACCGATGTTCATGATCAGTAAACCTGACGGATGATCAACTGTTCGCTGACAGGCACTCAGTGATCCGCAAGACGAACGCCGTCGATCTACCGTCGAAAGCGCATCGCCGCTGGTGGGAGGGGGTGACCGCTACCTGCGGCCGGGCCAGGGCTGCTGCGGCCAGCCCGGCTGCGGGGGCATCGAATGCCCGTACGAGCCCGCTGGGAAGGACGCCGGCGGATAGGTCGCCGGATACTGCGCCCCGGTGGCCTCGCGGTGGAAGAACGGGCGGGTGTTGGCGCGCATCCACAGCGCCACCGGGTCGAGGTCGTCACTCATCGCGACGGTGGAGACGGCCAGTCCGGGCGGTGCCTGGGCGATCGCCCGCTGCATCAACGCGCGTACCGCCTCTACCGCAGGCGGCGAGGTGTCGTACAGCTCCAGGCCGATCGCCAGGTACGCCTCGCCCACCACCGGGCACACCCAGGCTCGGCGCAGCGCCCGCACCGGGCGGACGGCGGGCGCCTGCTGGGTCAACAGACCGTAGAAGCCCTCCAGACCGGGAAGTTGCGGCTCGCTCAGCCGCAGCGGCCCGGCCGGCAGCCGGTCCAGGCCGCCCGCCACCCGGCGCAGGTCGGCCCAGGGCACGCCGACCCCGCCACCGGGCGCGTGCGGGTTGAGCCACAGGCCCCAGCGGGTCCGGTAGAGCGAGGCGGCGATCTCCTGGCCGGAGATCACCTCGTGGGCGCGGGCCCAGCCGCTGGCCGCGAGTTGCTCGGGGGAGGTGACGGCGGGGGCGTAGCCGTGGCCGCCGATGTCCATGTTCCCGTACTGGGCGTCCGGGCTGCCCGGGGTGCCGTGCCAGAGCAGCATCCAGACCCGCCCGGTGGTCAGCTCGCGCAGCAGCCGCTCGTAGGCGTCCCAGTGCTCGGGAGCCACCTCGCGCAGGGCCCGTTCCAGGGCGCCAGGGTCCGCGCCGGGGGGCGGACCCCACGGCCCCGCTCCACCGCCTGCCGCTCCTGTCGTCACCGGTACCCTCTCCCGTTCTCGCCACGGCGCCATCGCGCTCGCCGCGTCTCGCCGCCGTCTCGCCGCGTGTCGGCTCGTCCCGGCTCGTGTCAGCTCGTGGCGGCTCGTCCCGCCGCGTGTCGGCGCCACCCTACGGGGCACCGGTGACGCGCGTCATGCCGACGCCCTGGGCCGCGCCGAACTGCGGTCACCGGGCCCGTTTCAGGCCGTTCAGCCGCGCTCGTAGAACGGTCGTACCCGCTGCACCAGCCAGTCCACCACCGGGTCCGCCGCCAGATCCAGCAGCACCATGTGCACCCCGCCCAGCAGCGGCGCCGCGCCCAGCGCCCGGCCGAGCGCCGCGTTCACCTCCGCGGGGTCGGCGGGCGCGGCCGGGTCGAGTTGGACGCCCACGAAGAGCACGGTCGGCTCGCCCTCCACCGAGGCCAACGCCCGACGTGCCGTCAGCACTCCACCCAGTGCCTGCAGCTCCGCCCGCACCGCGTAGAGGAAGACGGCCGGCTCCTCCGCCGGCTCCGGCTCGCGCAGCGCCACCCGGGCGCCCTCCGGCACCCCCGCGCCGCCCGTGCCCGCCCCGTACGCGCCCCAGCGGTCGTCGCGCGGTCCGCGCCGCAGCTCGGCGACGCCCTCCGGAGGCACCGGGATGCCCACCGGCGCCTCGGGGTTGACCGCGATGCCGATGCCCAGCGGCAGCCCGCGGGCGAACTCCCAGACCGGGGCCAGGGCGCAGGACAGGCCGGGGGCGTGCCGCAGGAACTGCTCCTCGGAGGAGAAGACCGGCACGTAGGGCGCACCCGCCAGCTCGATGGTCGGCAGGTCGAGCGCCACACCGGCCGGGTCGGCCCCGGCGGGCAGCGGGATCCACACCTGGCTGCGGGCCAGCACCTCGATCACCCGGGGCGTGGCCCCGGGGTCCCCGATCGCGGCCGTGAGCACCTGCTCCAGCTCGTTGGCGGGCCAACCGCTGCCGGCCGGCGCCTGGCCGGGCTCGGCCCACCCCGGCCCCACCGTGGCGTACCCCTCTGTTTCCATCCGCCCCTGCCCCGCCCTTGCGCCGTATGTGCTGTCACGCAGTCCGTGCAGGGGAAGACTACCGGCGGGCGGCTACCGCCCATCCCCTCTCCCGCGAGGCAGGACGGCATGCCATGATGTGCCCGAACACCCCAACTTCATACTGGCCGCTCGAACCCGCGCGGGAGAGTCCGGAGGTGCCCTCGACGGCACGGACCGGCGCCGAAGGAGCAAGTCCTCCCCGGAATCTCTCAGGCACCCCTACCGTGTGGGCGAGGCGAATCTGGAAAGTGGAACACGGCCGTGCCGTGCGCCCACCCACGGTGCAAGCCGCGTCATCCTTGATGCGGTGAAGCTCTCAGGTTGTGACGACAGACGGGGAGACTCCACCCCAGCATGTCCATTCACGACACCGGGAGTCTCATCATGTCCCCCCGTCTGACCGCGCTCGACGCGCTGCACCGTGCCCTGGGCGCGACCATGACCGACTTCGCCGGCTGGGACATGCCGCTGCGCTACGGCAGCGAGCGCGAGGAGCACCTCGCGGTCCGGACCAAGGCCGGCCTCTTCGACCTCTCGCACATGGGTGAGATCACCGTCTCCGGCCCGCAGGCCGGTGAGCTGCTGGACCACGCGCTGGTCGGCTTCATCTCGGCGCTCGGCGTGCTGCGCGCCCGCTACACGATGATCTGCCGCGAGGACGGCGGGATCCTGGACGACCTGATCGTCTACCGGACCGCCGAGGACGAGTTCATGGTGGTCGCCAACGCCTCCAACGCCCAGGTGGTGCTGGACGCGCTGACCGAGCGCGCGGCCGGCTTCGACGCCGTGGTGCGCGACGACCGCGACGCGTACGCGCTGATCGCCGTGCAGGGCCCGCAGGCCAACGGCATCCTCGGCTCGCTCACCGACGCCGACCTGCCCGGCCTCAAGTACTACGCGCTGCTGCCCGCGACGGTGGCCGGCAAGCAGGTCTGGCTGGCCCGGACCGGCTACACCGGCGAGGACGGCTTCGAGATCTTCTGCGCACCGGCCGACGCCGAGCACCTGTGGACCGCGCTGACCGAGGCCGGCGCCCCGGCCGGCCTGATCCCGTGCGGCCTGTCCTGCCGCGACACGCTGCGCCTGGAGGCCGGCATGCCGCTCTACGGGCACGAGTTGGACACCTCGCTGACCCCGTTCGACGCGGGCCTGGGCCGGGTGGTGCGCTTCGACAAGACCACCAACGGCGGCGAGTTCGTCGGCCGCAAGGCGCTGGAGGAGGCGGCCGCCAAGGCCGAGTCCGCCCCGCCGCGCAAGCTGGTCGGCCTGGTCTCCGAGGGCAAGCGGGTGCCGCGCGCCGAGTACGCGGTGGTCTCCGCCCCGGCCGAGGGCGAGTCCACCGCGATCGGCCGGATCACCTCCGGCGCCCCCTCCCCCACGCTCGGCAAGCCGATCGCCATCGCGTACGTGGACGCCGCCTTCGCCGCCCCCGGCACCGCGGTCGCGGTGGACGTGCGCGGCAAGCACGAGCCGGTCGAGGTCGTCGCGCTGCCGTTCTACAAGCGCGCCCGCTGAAGCAACCGCTGCGCCGCACCCGCTGCGGCGCACCCGCGCTACAGCCCGCCACCCACTGTGCCGACCGTCCAGTAGCGCGTCCGCTCAGCGGACCGTTTCGTCACACCCGCTTCCGATCCTGGAGAATGAGACCATGAGCAACCCGCAGCACCTGCAGTACAGCAAGGACCACGAGTGGCTGACCGCCGCCGACGCTGACGGCGTGTCGACCGTCGGGATCACCGAGCACGCGGCCACCGCGCTCGGCGACATCGTCTACGTGCAGCTGCCCGCCGTCGGCGACACCGTCACCGCCGGCGAGACCTGCGGTGAGCTCGAGTCCACCAAGTCCGTCAGCGACCTGTACTCCCCCGCCACCGGTGAGGTCGTCGAGGTCAACGAGGCCGTCACCGACGAGCCCGCTCTGGTCAACTCGGCCGCCTTCGAGGGTGGTTGGCTCTTCAAGCTGAAGGTCTCCGAGGCCCCCGCGGACCTGCTCGGCGCCGACGAGTACAGCGAGTTCACCAAGTCCTGACGGACATCGCGGGCGGTCGCAGCGCGGCGGCCGCCCGACCTCCGGTCCGCTGCCCAGCCCCACGGGAAGACGCCACCATGACGGTTCTCAACCAGTCCCTGCACGCACTCGACCCCGAGATCGCCGCCGCGGTCGACGCCGAGCTGCACCGCCAGCAGTCCACCCTCGAAATGATCGCCTCCGAGAACTTCGCCCCGGTGGCGGTCATGGAGGCCCAGGGGTCGGTGCTCACCAACAAGTACGCCGAGGGCTACCCCGGCAAGCGCTACTACGGCGGCTGCGAGCACGTCGACGTGGTCGAGCAGATCGCCATCGACCGGATCAAGGCGCTGTTCGGCGCCGAGGCCGCCAACGTCCAGCCGCACTCCGGCGCGCAGGCAAACGCCGCCGCGATGTTCGCGCTGATCCAGCCGGGCGACACCATCCTGGGCCTGAACCTGGCGCACGGCGGTCACCTGACCCACGGCATGAAGATCAACTTCTCCGGCAAGCTCTACAACGTGGTGGCGTACCACGTGGACGAGCAGACCAACCTGGTCGACATGGAGGAGGTCGAGCGCCTGGCCAAGGAGCACCAGCCCAAGCTGATCATCGCCGGCTGGTCCGCCTACCCGCGCCAGCTCGACTTCGCCGAGTTCCGCCGGATCGCCGACGAGATCGGCGCCTACCTGATGGTGGACATGGCCCACTTCGCCGGCCTGGTGGCCGCGGGCCTGCACCCGTCCCCGGTGCCGTACGCGGACGTGGTCACCACCACCACCCACAAGACCCTGGGCGGCCCGCGCGGCGGCGTGATCCTCTCCACCGCCGCGCTGGCCAAGAAGATCAACTCCGCGGTCTTCCCCGGCCAGCAGGGCGGTCCGCTGGAGCACGTGATCGCCGCCAAGGCCGTCTCCTTCAAGGTCGCCGCCTCCCCGGAGTTCAAGGAGCGCCAGGAGCGCACCCTGGAGGGCGCCAAGATCCTGGCCGCCCGCCTGCTGCAGGAGGACGCCACCGCGGCCGGCATCTCGGTGCTCTCCGGCGGCACCGACGTGCACCTGGTCCTGGTCGACCTGCGCAACAGCGAGCTGAACGGCCAGGACGCCGAGGACCGCCTGCACGAGGTCGGCATCACGGTCAACCGCAACGCCGTCCCGAACGACCCGCGCCCGCCGATGGTCACCTCCGGCCTGCGGATCGGCACCCCGGCGCTGGCCACCCGCGGCTTCACCGCCGACGACTTCCGTGAGGTCGCCGACGTGATCGCCGAGGCGCTGCTGCCGGGCTTCGACGAGGCCAAGGCCGCCGCCCTGAAGGCCCGGGTCATCGCGCTGGCCGAGAAGTACCCGCTCTACCCGGACCTCTAAGAACGTCCGGCCGGGCGTGGTCGGCATCACCCCCGCCGACCAGGCCCTTTCCCCCGGGGCACCGCGCACACTGGAACGTGAGCCGGTGCCCCGTCTCATGCCCCGCTCTCCACCCGAGACTCCACGAGACAAGCCGTTCTCGACGAGACATTAAGGACGTCACCCCCGTGGCCATCAGCGTCTTCGACCTCTTCTCCATCGGCATCGGCCCGTCCAGCTCCCACACGGTCGGCCCGATGCGCGCGGCCCGGATGTTCGCCCGCCGGCTGCGCTCGGAAGGGCTGCTGGACCAGGTGACCTCGGTCAAGGCCGAGCTCTTCGGCTCGCTCGGCGCCACCGGCCACGGGCACGGCACCCCGAAGGCGGTGCTGCTCGGCCTGGAGGGCAACTCGCCGCGGACCGTCGACGTGGCCAAGGCCGACCAGGACGTCGAGCGGATCAAGGAGGCCAAGCGGCTCAGCCTGCTCGGCACCCACCTGATCGCCTTCGACCCCGACCTCCAGCTGATCCTGCACCGCCGCCGCTCGCTGCCCTACCACGCCAACGGCATGACCCTGGTGGCGCACGACGGCGCAGGAACGTTGCTGCTGGAGAAGACCTACTACTCGGTCGGCGGCGGCTTCGTGGTGGACGAGGACGCGATCGGCGCCGACCGGGTGGTCCCGGACGACACCGCGCTGCGCTACCCCTTCCGCACCGGCGAGGAGTTGCTGCGCCTCACCCGGGAGACCGGCCTGTCCATCTCCGGCCTGATGCTGGAGAACGAGAAGGCCTGGCGCACCGAGGCGGAGATCCGCACCGGCCTGCTGGAGATCTGGGCCGTGATGAAGGAGTGCGTCAGCGCGGGCATGTCCCGCGAGGGCATCCTGCCCGGCGGCCTCAAGGTCCGCCGCCGCGCCGCCGCCGGCGCCCGCGCGCTGCGCGCCGAGGGCATCGGCCCGGCCAACGCGATGGAGTGGGTCACCCTCTACGCCATGGCGGTCAACGAGGAGAACGCCAGCGGCCAGCGCGTGGTCACCGCCCCCACCAACGGCGCGGCCGGCATCATCCCCGCCGTCCTGCACTACTTCCAGAACTTCATCCCCGGCGCGGACGAGGACGGCATCGTCCGCTTCCTGCTCGCCGCCGGCGCGATCGGCATGCTCTTCAAGGAGAACGCCTCCATCTCCGGCGCCGAGGTCGGCTGCCAGGGCGAGGTCGGCTCCGCCTGCTCGATGGCCGCCGGCGGCCTCGCCGAGGTCCTCGGCGGCACCCCCGAGCAGGTCGAGAACGCCGCCGAGATCGGCATCGAGCACAACCTCGGCCTCACCTGCGACCCGGTCGGCGGCCTGGTCCAGATCCCCTGCATCGAGCGCAACGGCATGGCCTCGGTCAAGGCCGTCACCGCCGCCCGGATGGCCCTGCGCGGCGACGGCCGGCACCACGTCTCGCTGGACAAGGCGATCAAGACGATGAAGGAGACCGGGGCGGACATGAAGGTCAAGTACAAGGAGACGAGTCGCGGCGGCCTCGCGGTCAACGTCATCGAGTGCTGACCTAACACACCCTGATCTGCAAAGTGCAACCCTGTAGCACCGCGTGGCACACATCGATAGTCTGGTGGGCATGACAGCGCAACCGGAGATCACCCAGCGGGACCTGCGCAGCAGGTCGAGAGAGATCATGGACGCCGTCGAGGCCGGCCAGTCGTTCACCGTCACCCGTGACGGCCACCGGATCGGAGAACTGGTCCCGTTGAAGCGCCGCAGGCGCTTCGTTCCTCGGGCAGAGTTCGCCGCGATGTCACGGAGCGCACCCGACATCTCCCTGGATGCCTTCCGGGCGGACCAGGACGCCACAGCTGCGCAGGAGACGGACGACCCCTATGCCCGTTGAGTACGAGCGGGGTCTGCTCGACACCAACATCATGATCCTGCGTCGCTGGGTGGACCCGGCCGAGCTGCCGGTCGAGATGGCCATCAGCGCGATCACCTTGGCTGAGCTGTCCGCCGGACCGCACGAGGTCCGGCGGAACGAGGAACAGGCCGACTACGACGAGTACGCGGAGCGAGCCCGCCGACTCGACGTCCTTCAGCGTGCCGAGAACGAGTTCGATCCCATCCCCTTCGACACCGAGGCCGCACGTATCTACGGCCGGATCTGTGCCGCCGTGATCGGCGCGGGGCGGAAACCACGAAGGCGCGTGGCCGACCTGATGATCGCCGCTATCGCCATCGCCGAGGACCTCCCTCTGTTCACCACCAACCCTGACGACTTCAAGGGCTTGGAGACTCTCCTGACCGTCGTACCGGTCACCCGCCCCGCGCTTCCGCACGATCGCTGACCAGGCACCGGTCAAAGGTCCTGCAAAGTCCCTGAGACCGGCGCAGGCACCAAGGAGACCTCGCGCGGCGGCCTCGCTGTCAACGTCATCGAGTGCTGACGAAACCACTCCCTGACGTGGTCAGCCCGTCGCGGCCGGGTCGCAGACCTTCCAGGTGCCGGCATCCTTGCGCAGGTGGAGAGTTGCGCTGACACCGGGTCTGGTCACCTGCGCGGTGGCCAGATCGCCCCGGACCTGTATGCCGGAGACCTTGATCGGCCGCTTGGCGGTGGCGAGTTGACTGCTGTCGGGCGGGATGTCGCTGTCGGTGATGGCGTTGGCCTCTTCCGGGCAGAGCAGGCTGACGGTCTTGGCCACGTCGGCCCGGTCGACCGCGGTGGCGAACTGGTCGACCACCTGCTGGATCCGTACCGGATCACTGTGCGCGTGTTGGACTTGCGCGTGTTGGACCTGCGCGTACCCGATGGCGCCTCCCGTGACGACGATCAGCACGGCTGCGCCGAGGACGAACGGCCCCTTCCTGGGGCGACGTTCGGGGTTCGGTGTCACTCCTCGCTCCTGTTCGATGGTTCTGCCTGGTCAGGTCCGCGCTTCGAAACGCGACATCATGAGCTCGTCCAGCGTGGTGCCGAAGTCCGCCGGGTCGATGTCCCCCTCGTAGACGAGAGCGATGTCCCCCGGAGCCAGATCGGGCGACAGGCAGTAGTGAAGGTTTCCGCCGTCCGAGGTGATCCGCAGCAGTCTGGTCGACGCGATCCTGCCGTCCTCGTCCCAGCCGGGGATGCCCTCGGGGAATCCCGCGAACCTCGCGAGACTGACCATGTGCACGGGCCGGGCCGGGCCGAACGATGCCCCGTCGGCCCCCGACACGAACCCGGCGTGCACCTCACGGAGAAACACCCGCAGCGATGCGGGAAAGCTCTGCCAGAATTCCGGCACCGGGCCGAACTCGCGGGGATCGTAACCGACCCAGGAGACATGTCCACCGTCATCGTCCGCCATGACGTACACCAGGGCGGGGCAGTCGTGCACGATGCAGGCCCGCACGTCGGCGCAGCGGGTCGCCAGTGCGGCGGCGAACCGTGGCACTGCGGCGAGGAAGCCGCGACTCCAGAGCGAACGAGCCAGTCGGCACCGCGCCCCGGCGTCAGCCGCCAGTGCGATCGGCCGCCACTGCTCCGGCAGTTGAGCAGCCTGTGCTGCCGTCGGCTCGACGAAGGCAAGCGACCACTCGGGAAGCGTCCGTTCCACCTGGGCATCGCCGATGGCCGTCATGTCAGTCTCCCTGGCTCTGCAACAGCTGATCGATGGCCGCCTGGAGTTTGCTGCGCACGTCGTTCTCCAGAGCCTGCTGGCTGGCGATCCAGCGCGGATCCGCGCCCGTCACGAAGGCCGCGCTTCTCGACTGCTTCGACAGGTTCGAAGCGGCTGACAGCCACTGGAAGTTGAGCGGAGCGCGGCTGATGATGAACATGTTGTCGGCGGAGAGCTTGGTGAACCCGCGCATCTGGACGAGCTCCGACAACGGAACTATGTGGTCCGCGCTGATTTTCAGGCGGCCGTTCGGGCCCGCTTCGATAAGCCTTCCGGATGACGCAGGATAGGCCGGATCCGGTGCGCCGGCCGTCAACTTCGTGCCGCCTTTGAAGTAGTCGTACGGGACGGAGCCCGGGTTGTCCTTGCGGAGGGCGTCGAACAGCGGGCGCATGGGCGAGTTCTTCGGCACCTGCCAGTTCGCCCCGGCGCGCGGCGGGGGCGGCGGCGTCCAGCCGGACCCCACGCGCTGCTTCCCATTCTGGATCTCCGCGCGTTTGGCAGGGGTGGGCTCCTTGAAGTTGAGATCGCCGGTGCCTGCGGCGTCGGCCAGCGCCATCATCGCGTTGAAGCACGCCGTGTAGGCGGCGGTGGCCTGATCCTGCTTCGTCCTGAGGGCCGCGGCCTCGGCGTCGTAGGCGTCGGCGGCGGCCTGCTCGCGCGGCACGATGAATTCGTGCGGCTGGGCGTTGTGGGCCGCGATCTGAGCTCTGACGTCCTGGGCGGCCGCGTACTGCGGCGCACAGATGTCCTGCGGCGTGGCCGCTCCGGCCGGGGCGGCCGACACCAGCGGCGACGCGAGCAGGAGGAGGGAAACCGGAAGAGCCGTCAGCAGACGAGAAGCGGTCTTGAGCCGCAAGGCAGCCATCTATCCCCCGACACCGAATGGTGGATCGCGCGGAGCACAGACGACGGAGCGGCTGTG
Source organism: Kitasatospora sp. GAS1066B (assembly GCF_041262605.1). NCBI lineage: Bacteria > Bacillati > Actinomycetota > Actinomycetes > Kitasatosporales > Streptomycetaceae > Kitasatospora > Kitasatospora sp. GAS1066B. The sequence continues at coordinate 20,902 of NZ_JBGCCO010000035.1, read as the reverse complement.
CCCGATCAAGTGCCGGGGCTGGTCGCCGCGGCGTGTACGAGCGATCGAACGCTAGCGGCTCGCGGGGGTGTTCGGCTTGGACGAATTTGACCTCGCCTCAGATGGTGAGAGCCTTCCCATGGTTGACGTATCGTCAAGTCATCAGCGCCCGGTCAGGCCGTCCGCTCCCGCACCTTCAGCTCGAACCAGACGCCCTTGCCGCGCGGCAGCAGGTCGGCGCCCCAGCGGTCCGCCAGGGTGTCCACCACCAGCAGCCCCCGCCCGCACTCCGCCATCCCCGGCTCGGCCACGATCAGGCAGGGCAGCGCCCGCGAGGAGTCCCGCACCTCCACCCGCAGCCAGCCGGGTCGGCGCAGCAGCTTGAGGCCGATGGTGCGGCCGCCGGTGTGCCGCACGGCGTTGGCGACCAGCTCGGCGGTGAGTAACTCGCCCACCTCCAGCAGCGGCTGCAGGCCCCAGCTCTGCAGCACCGCGAGCACCAGCCGCCGGGCCAGCGGCCCGGACTCGCCGCGCGAGGGCAGCCGCACCTCCTCCGCGGCGGCCGGATCGCGCAGCCGGGGCAGGACGGTGCGCTCCAACTCCCAGCTGGTGAGCCGCTCCAGGGCCGCGAGCCCGGCCGTGGGCAGGGCCCCGCACGGGGCCACCGCACCCGGCCGCAACACTCCTGCTGGAGTGTCAGCGGCCAGGTCGGGCCCGAGATGTGATGACTGATCGACTTCGCCCCATCCCGCCATGCGCTCCATCATCGCGGTTCGCGAGCAGCCATGTACGGACAATGACCAAACGATCACTATTCATTTGGCATATGCCAGCCGCACACGGCCAGGTGCATCGGGTACTACCAAGTGCCCCACGCCATGTTCCAGCCGCTCAGGCCGTTGTCAGGAGTGACCTGTGCGCCCTTGGAGTTGACGACCTTCACGACATCTCCCACCATCGAGGCCGCGTAGAACTTGGCCGCCGGCGTGTCGGTGCCGCCCGCGTTGCCCGGGGCGTCCTGCAGGCCGACGCAGCCGTGGCTCACGTTGGCCGAGCCGAAGGTGCCGGCCGAGGACCAGTTGTTCCCGTGCACGTAGGTGCCCGAGTCGGTGAGCCGCATCGAGTGCGGGACCTGCAGGTCGTACTCGCCGGGCTTGAGCCCGGGCACCGAGGCGGAGGTCATGTGGGCGGTGCCCTCCTTGGCCTCGATCACCATGGTGCCGTTGTAGGTCGGGTGCTCGTCCGAGCCGGAGCTGATCGGGATGGTCTCCACGGTCTGCCCGTTGTCCTGCACCGTCATGGTGTGCGCGGCGGCGTCGACCGTGCTGACCTGGGCCCGGCTGCTGATGGTGAAGGACTCGTCGCGGTCCGAGCCGCCGTAGACGCCGGGCGAGACCTCGACGTTCTTCAGCCGGATGTGGATCTTGACCTGGGTGTTCGGGTTCCAGAAGTTCTGCGGGCGGATGTCCAGCCGGTTGCTGCCCATCCAGTGACCCTTGACCTGGGTCCCGTCCGAGGCCTCGAAGGTGATCGCGTTGTCGACCGCCTGCTTGTTCTGGATCGGCATGCCGAAGTCGAACGAGACGATCATGCCGACGCCGTAGGTGGAGCCGGTCGCCACGTTGTCCTGGCTGCGCGAGGTCCTGCTCGGGGTCAGCGTGGAGAAGCCGCTGGTGGCCGTGGTGCTCACCCCCTTGGCGTCGGTGGCCTGCGCCTTCACCTGGTACGAGTCGGCGACCGAGAGTCCGGCGGCCGGCACCCAGCTGGTGCCGTCGGCGGAGATGCTGCCCTGGACCGCCTGGCCGCTCTTGTCGGTGACCGTGACCTGGCTCAGCTTTCCGCTGCTGACCGCGACCTTGAGCGCGTCCGGCGCGGCGTTCTGGGTGCCGTCCTTGGGCTCGATGTCGACCACGGCGGCCGAGGTCGGCGTCGCGGACGCCGAGGCGGCCGGACCCGGGCTGCCGCTGCCACCGGCGGCGGAGCCCGCGCTCGCCGTGCCGCCCGCGGCCTTCGGGCCGGTGGTGCCACCACCGCACGCCGTGGCGAGCAGCAGGGTGCCGCCTACGGCCAGTGCCGCTCCCACACGTATCGCGCGCATGCCTGTACTCCCCAGTGGTTCTCGGTCGACCCAGCGGTTCTCAGTCGACAAATCGGTAGATTGTTACATCCGACTACTTCACTCGTTCGGCGGGATCCATACCCGCCCCCGGATATCCGGCACCGAACGGTGACCATCGCTCGAACGGCCCACCCCGAGAACGCTTCGGGGCGGGCCGTCGGTTGCCTTGATCGGCGAAATCTCAGCTGATTACCAGGAACCCCACGGCAGCGTCCAGCCGCTCAGCCCGTTGCTGGGGCTGACCGTCTTGCCCTTGGAGTTCTTGATGATCACCACGTCACCGACCAGCGAGGCGGTGTAGAACTTGCCGGCCACCGAGTTCGCGTCGCCGCCCTTGCCGTCCTGCAGACCCACGCAGCCGTGGCTGGCGTTGGACTTGCCGAAGGTGGTGCCCCAGTAGTTGCCGTGCACGTACGTGCCCGAGTCGGTCAGCCGCATCGCGTGCGGGACGTCCGGCACGTCGTACTCCCCGCCGACCACGTTGGAGACGGTCGCCGAGTTCATCCGGGTGACCAGCTCCTTGCTCTCGATCGTCATGGTGCCGTTCCACGACGGGTTCTGGTCGTTCCCGGCGGAGATCGGCAGCGTCTCGACGGTCTGGCCGTCGCGGACCACCGTCATCTGGTCGCTGGCGGCGTCGGCGGTGGAGATCTGCGAGCGGCCGATGGTGAACGACTCGTCGCGGTCCGCGCTGCCGTAGACGCCGGGCGAGACCTCGACGCTCTTCAGCTTGAAGTGGATGGTGACCTTGGTGCCGGACTTCCAGTACTGCTGGGGGCGGAAGTCGAGGCGGGTGTCGCCGAACCAGTGGCCCTTGACCTGGGTGCCGTCCGAGGCGTCGAAGGTGATGCCCTGGACGACGGCGTCCTTGTTCTTGATCGCCTTGCTGAAGTTGACCGAGACGATCATGCCGACCCCGTAGGTGGCACCGGTCGAGACGTTGTCGTTGGAGGAGACCGTCTTGCCCGGGGTCAGCGTGGTGAAGCTGCTGTTCACCGCCGCCTGCAGCCCGGTGGCGTCCACCGCCTGGGCGCTCACCTTGTAGAGCATGCCGACGGCCAGCGCGCCGCTCGGTGTCCAGGAGGAACCGTCGGGGGCGATGGCGCCCTGGATCGCGTTGCCGTCCTTGTCGGCCACCGACACCTGGGTCAGCTTGCCGTTCGCCACCGAGACCTTGACCGCGCCGCTGGGCGCCACGTTCTGCGAACCGTCCGAGGGGCTCACGGTCAGCTGGGCCGCCGAGACCTTCGGCGACGGTGCGGCCGCCGGCGCGCTCGCCGCGGCTCCCCCGCCGCTGCCGCCGCTGCCGGCCGCGTTGCCGGTCTTGGCCGAGGTGTCGTCCGGCCCGCAGCCGCTCGCCAGCACCAGCACACCACCCGCCAGCAGTGCCACGGCGGCGCGGCGCGCCGTCGTCCGGGTCGCCCGTATCCCTCTCGCGGCCGCAGCCGCCTGAACCGCCTGCACTGGGCGCTCCCCCTCATCATCGGTCGCCGGAACCCCGCTCCGGGCCCGCGCTCGCGCAAGGATAACGGGGCCAACTGAGTGAATCTTCGGCGGGAGGGGCGTGACCGAGAGGTGAAAGCACGTAAGGGTTCACCGGCCTCGCCGGGCGGTCGCCGCGCAGTCGACGGGCGGTCCACGGGCAGTCGACAGCCCTGCCGCACACCGCCCCTGACCCCCCGTCCCGGCCGCCCGGCGGACTGGCCGATCGAGTGCCGCTCCAGTCCCGCGTTCAACGATCGGAGTTCGACGATCGGATTCTCCCTGGAACACGAGGGAACGATTCCACTCAGCGGACATCCGTCCGTAACAAACGCGCGCGAATCGCGGGCCAACGGCTCGGAGGGCATCGGGCATGACGGCATTCCAGGAACTGGAGCACGCGGCGCCGCTGGCGCCCCAAGCCGCCCAGCTGCCCTCGGCCGCCCCTTGGCCGGGCAGTTGGCAGCCGCTCGGCGCCCGCTACCGGCACGGCTCGGACGGCAGCCACGGGACCAACTTCGCGCTCTGGGCGCCGGGCGCGGAGGCCGTCGAGCTCTGCCTGTTCGACGAGCAGGGCGTCGAGACCCGCCATCCGCTGCCCGAGCAGACCTTCCAGACCTGGCACGGCTACCTGCCCGGCGTCGGCCCCGGCCAGCACTACGGCTACCGGGTGCACGGCCGCTGGGACCCGTGGACCGGCGCCCGGTGGAACCCGGCCAAACTGCTGCTCGACCCGTACGCCCGCGCGGTCGACGGGGCCTTCACCGGCCACAGCGCCTGCTGCGGCTCGGTGCGCGACTGGCCCGAGCCGGAGGTCGCCGACACCGTCCGGGACAACCGCGACTCCGCCCCGTACACCGCCCGGGGCGTGGTGGTGCACGACGATGACGACTGGTCGGACGACCGCCGCCCGAAGACCCCGTGGGCCGAGACGGTGATCTACGAGCTGCACGTGCGCGGCTTCACCATGCGCCATCCGGGCATCCCCGCCGAACTGCGCGGCACCTACGCGGGGCTGGCCCACCCGGCCGCGATCGACTACCTGACCTCGCTCGGGGTCACCGCGGTCGAGCTGCTGCCGGTGCACCAGTTCGCCAGCGAGGACCACCTGCACCGGCGCGGCCTGACCAACTACTGGGGCTACAACTCGATCGGCTGGTTCGCCCCGCACGGCGGCTACTCCGCCTCCGGCACCCGCGGCCAGCAGGTCGGCGAGTTCAAGCGGATGGTCCGGGCGCTGCACCAGGCGGGCATCGAGGTGATCCTCGACGTGGTCTACAACCACACCGCCGAGGGCGGCGAGGGCGGCCCGACCCTCTCGCTGCGCGGCATCGACAACGCCGGCTACTACCGGCTGGGCCGCGGCAACAGGGGCAACCGGGGCTACACCGACTACACCGGCTGCGGCAACACGCTGGACACCCGGCAGCCGCAGACCGTGCGGCTGATCACCGACTCGCTGCGCTACTGGGCCGCCGAGATGGGCGTGGACGGCTTCCGCTTCGACCTGGCCGCCGCGCTGGCCCGCAGCGACGACGGGGTGGACATGCACCACCCGTTCCTCGCGGCGGTCTCCCAGGACCCCTTCCTCAGCCGGGTCAAGCTGATCGCCGAGCCCTGGGACGTCGGGCACGGCGGCTACCAGGTGGGCAACTTCCCGCCGCTGTGGGCCGAGTGGAACGACAAGTACCGCGACACCGTGCGCGACTTCTGGCGCGGCGCCCGCCCGGACGTGGCCGAACTCGGCTACCGCCTCTCCGGCTCCTCCGACCTCTACCAGCTCGGCGGGCGGCGGCCGTACGCCTCGGTCAACTACGTCACCGCGCACGACGGCTTCACGCTGCGCGACCTGGTCTCCTACAACGGCAAGCACAACCTGGCCAACGGCGAGGACGGGCGGGACGGCACCGACGACAACCGGGCCTGGAACTGCGGCGCGGAGGGCGAGACGGACGAGGCTGCCGTGCTCGAGCTGAGACAGCGCCAGACGCGCAACCTGCTGGCCACCCTGCTGCTCGCCTCCGGGGTCCCGATGCTCACCGCGGGCGACGAGTTCGGGCGCACCCAGGGCGGCAACAACAACGCCTACTGCCAGGACAACGAGACCAGTTGGGTGGACTGGTCGCTGCTGGAGCTGCCCGAGTGGCGCGCCCTGCACGAGCTGACCGCCGAGCTGATCCGGCTGCGCCGGTCCCACCCGGTGCTGCGCCAGCGCGCCTTCTTCTCCGGACGGGCCGCGGTGCCCGGCGGGCAGCGCGACCTCACCTGGTACACCGCGCGCGGCACCGAGATGACCGAGGCCGACTGGTTCGCGCCCACCGCGCAGCTGGGCATGCTGCTCAACGGTGACGCGATGTCCGAGCGCGACCAGCACGGCTGCCCGCTCACCGACGACAGCTTCTTGCTGCTGCTGAACGCCGCCGACCGCCCGGTGGACTTCACCCTGCCCGCCGGCGGCTGGGACCTGCTGGTCGACACCGCCCGGCGCGGCGCCGCCCAGCCGCTGGCCGCCCGCTCGCTGCGACTGCTGCGCCGCCACGGACCACAGTGACAGGGGGAGTTGTCCGGACGGGTGGCCGGATCCCGGCGCCGGAGGTGGACAGGTGTGAAAAACCGGATGAGGAATGTCGGGGGCTCCGCCTACGCTCGGCCTGATGTCCGAGAACGCCGAACCCCCGCTGCCGCTGCCCACCGCCGGGCCCACCAGGTCCACGGTGCGCTCGCTGCTCAGGCTCAGGTCCTACGCCCACCCGATCCGCTGGTACCTGATCGGCGCGGTACTCGCCGCGCTGGTCGCCTCCGCCGCCGTGCTGGTGGTGCCCCTGGTGCTCGGCCGGATCGTGGACGGGCCGATCGGCCACCACGACCAGCACGCGCTGTGGCCGCTGATCGGTCTGCTCCTGCTGCTCGGTGCCGCCGAGGCCGGGCTGTTCGGCCTGCGCCGGGTGCTGATCGCCCGCCCGCTGGCCAAGGTCGAGGCGGCGATGCGCCGTGACCTGTACGCCAAGCTGCAGCGGCTGCCGGTCTCCTTCCACGACCGCTGGCCGTCCGGGCAGTTGCTCTCCCGAGCCACCTCGGACATGTACACCCTGCGCCTCTTCCTGGCCTTCCCGCTGGTCTTCCTGATCGTCAACTCGCTGATGTTCCTGGCCGGATCGGCGCTGATGCTGACCCTGGACTGGCGGCTGGGACTGATCGCGCTGATCCCCGCCATCCCGCTGGTGCTGCTCTGCGTGCACTTCGAGACCCGCTACTCGGCCGCCGCCCGGCTGGCCCAGGACCAGAACGGCGACCTGGCCACCGTGCTGGAGGAGTCGGTGCTCGGCATCCGGATCCTCAAGTCCTTCGGTCGCCGGCGCAGCATGGCCCGCCGGTTCGCCGAGCAGGCCGAGCGGCTGCGCGGCACCGAGCTGCGCAAGGCCCGGATGCTGGCCGACCTGTGGGCGCTGATCGTCGGCCTGCCCGAGGCGGCGCTGGGCACCTCGCTGGCGGTCGGCGCGGTGCTGGTCGCGCACGACGAGCTGAGCACCGGCACCCTGGTCGCCTTCCTCTCCACCGCGCTGGCGCTGCGCTGGCCGGTCGAGTCGCTGGGCTGGCTGCTCGCCTACAGCAACGAGGCGGGCACCGCCGCGGACCGGTTCTTCGACGTGATGGACACCGTCGAGGAGGTCCCGCTCGCCGCCACCGACGCCGCGCCGAACGGCGACGGCATCCGCTTCACCGGCGTCCGCTTCCGCTACCCCGACGCGCCCGCCGGCTCCCCGGACCTGCTGCGCGGCATCGACCTGCACATCCGGCACGGCGAGACGGTGGCCCTGGTCGGCGCCACCGGCAGCGGCAAGACCACGCTGACCGCGCTGCTCCCCCGCCTGTACGAGACCACCGCGGGCAGCATCACGCTGGACGGCCAGGACATCACCCGGCTGCCGCTGCCGCGGCTGCGCGAGATCGTCGCGGTCGCCTTCGAGGATCCCACCCTGTTCTCCGCCTCGGTGCGGGAGAACGTGCTGATGGGCGCGCCCGAGGCGACGCCCGAACTGCTGGAGCGGGCCCTGGCGGTGGCGCAGGCCGGCTTCGTCGGCCAGCTGCCGCAGGGCGCGGACACCGAGGTCGGCGAGCAGGGCCTGAGCCTGTCCGGCGGCCAGCGCCAGCGCCTGGCGCTGGCCCGCGCGGTGGTCGGCGACCCCGACTTCCTGGTCCTGGACGACCCGCTCTCCGCGCTGGACGTGCACACCGAGGCGCTGGTCGAACAGGCCCTGCGCGAGGTGCTGACCGGCACCACCGCGCTGGTGGTGGCGCACCGGCCGAGCACCGTGCTGCTCGCCGACCGGGTGGCCGTGCTGGTCGAGGGCCGGATCCTGGCCGTCGACACCCACCAGCGGCTGCTGGAGAACTGCCCCGAATACCGCGAACTGATGTCCGGCGAGAGTGCGCTGGAAGCGAGTGTGACCCGATGACCGTGCTGGCTCCTGAGGAAGAACTCCCCGTGCTCGCGGACGAGGAGATCCCCGTCCCGCCCGGCGCCCCCACCGCGCTGCTGCGCTCGCTGCTCGCCCCGCACCGCGGCCGGGTGCTGGGCGCGATGCTGATGATCCTGCTGCAGCAGGCCGCGCTGCAGTCCGGCCCGCTGCTGGTGGCGCTCGCCATGGACCAGGGCATCCCCGCGCTGCGCCGCCACGACAGCGGCCCGCTGATCGCCGTCACCGCCGGGTACCTGGGCTGCGCGGCGCTGAGCACGCTGCTGCAACGCGCCTTCATCCGGCTGACCGGGCGGCTCAACCAGGACGTGCTGCTCGACCTGCGCACCCGGATCTTCCGGCACGCCCAGCGGCTCGGCCTGGACTTCCACGAGCGCTACACCTCGGGCCGGATCATCTCCCGCGGCACCAGCGATGTGGACGCGCTGCGCGAACTGCTCAACGAGGGGCTGCAGGAACTGCTCGCGGTCCTCCTGTCGGTCTGCTACATCGCGGTGATCCTGCTGGTGATGGACTGGCGGCTGGGGCTGCTGGCGCTCAGCTCGGTGCTCCCGATGGCGCTGCTGGTGCGGATGTTCCGGCGGCGCAGCTCGCGGGTCTACCGCACCTCGCGGACCGCGGTCGCCTCGGTGATCGTGCGCTTCACCGAGACGATGAACGGCATCCGCCCGGTGCAGGCGTTCCGCCGCGAGCAGGCCAACCTGGACGCGTTCGACGAGGCCAACCGGCAGTACGCCACGGCGAACGCCAACGGGCTGCTGGAGATGGCACGTTACGTCGGGTTCTCGCGGGCCGCCGCCAACCTCTGGGTGACCCTGGTGGTACTGGTCGGGGCCTACCTGGTCACCGACGGCAGCCTGGAGGTCGGTGTGCTCACCGGCTTCGTGCTCTACCTGCGGCGGCTCTACGACCCGATCGACCAGCTAGCGATGTTCCTGAACAGCTACCAGTCGGCGGCGGCCGCACTGGAGAAGATCGCCGGCCTGCTCGCCCACGAGCCCTCGGTCGCCGAACCCTCCGCTCCCCTTCCCCTACCGCCCACCTCGGCCACCGGCCGCACCGTCGCCTTCACCGACACCGCTTTCGCCTACCGCACCGGCAAGGTGGTGCTGCCCGCCTTCTCGCTCACCCTCCCGGCCGGCCGGACCACCGCGATCGTCGGCGCCACCGGCGCGGGCAAGTCCACCCTGGCCAAGCTGCTCGCCCGGTTCTACGACCCGACGCAGGGTCAGGTCACCCTGGACGGCGTCGACCTGCGCGAGCTCTCCACCACCGAGCTGCGGCGCGGCATCGTGATGGTCACCCAGGAGTCCTTCCTCTTCTCGGGCACCGTCGCCGAGAACATCGCCATCGGCCGCCCCGACGCCTCCCGCGCGGAGATCGAGGCAGCGGCGAAGGCGATCGGCGCCCACGACTTCATCACGGCCCTGCCGGACGGCTACGACACCGACGTCCGCAAGCGCGGCGGCCGGATCTCCGCCGGACAGCGCCAGTTGGTCGCCTTCGCCCGCGCCCTGCTGGCCGACCCCGCCGTGCTGATCCTGGACGAGGCCACCTCCTCGCTGGACATCCCCGGCGAGCAGGCCGTCCAACGCGCCATGCGCACGGTGCTCGCCGGCCGCACCGCGGTGATCATCGCGCACCGCCTGTCGACCGTGGAGATCGCCGACCGCGTCCTGGTGATGGAGTCGGGCCGGATCATCGAGGACGGCACCCCCGCCGAACTGATCGCCGGCAGCGGCAGCTTCGCCACCCTGCACACGGCCTGGCGGGAGAGCCTGGTCTGAGCTCACCCGGGCGGGAGCAACCCCGGCCGGTCGGGCAACCGCACCGGGTTCCCGCACGGCAGCCTGCTCACCACGGCCTTGGCCACCTTCAGCGCGATCCCGGCGTAGGCCGCCCGCACCCGGGCGGTCGACGCCGTGCCGAGGTCCCCGCTGCTGACCACGACGCGGACGTACGGCGAGGCCTTGACCGCGCCGCTCGGGTACGTGCACGCGAACTGCATGGCCAGCGGCCCGGTGCCCTGGGCGATCCAACCCCTCGCGTCCGGGCCGAAGTCCACCACCTGCAGCGCGCTGCCGAGCAGCCGCGGATCCTCGGTCCCGTCACTCTCGTCCGCCGAACTCACCGCCACCGAGAGCATGTTCGAGCGCTGCGCGTCATTCCACACCAACCGGCAGCTGGAGAGCAGCACCCCGCTGGTCACCGGCCCGTCGATACTCCCCCGGTCCGACGCCTTGGCCACCCCGTCCGCCCCCGCCAACACCCGGTAGTCCCCCGGCCCCAACTCCCCCCAACACGCACTGGCCGGCAACCCCACCGACTGCCAGGGCTTCCACCAGAACCCGGTCACCCCAGCCCCGGCCACCAGCACCAAGGCAGCGGCCAGCGCAACGGAACGCCACCGCCGACGCCCCTCCCCGGTCGGTAACTGCTCGTACTCAACGCCCGCCATGGTCCCCCCATGCGTACGGTCGGCAACGGATGGCGACATCCTAAACACATGCGGTGAGCGAAACGCCAGGTTTTGGCGTGGCCCTGACGCCCGATGATCCTTCGGGGCTGAACCACCGCGACACGCACAACGGTGCGCGGGAAGTCGACCCACCCGACTTCCCGCGCACCAGCTCAGCACCGGGCAACTGCCGCTACCGCAGCACCCCCGCGTCCATCCCCGCCGACTCCGCCGGCAGCGCCACCAGCCCCAGCTCCGCCGCCGAGGCCAGCAGCGGGTGGCTCGGCAGGACCCGCACCGTGTACCCGAACGGGCCGGTGCGGCCCAGTTCCAGGGTTCCCTCGTAGCGTTGGCAGCCGGCCAGGTCGGGGCCGCCGACCGGCTTGAGGGTCTGGGTGTCGGCGTCGCGGATCAGGTCGCTCTCGTCCACCGCGCCGGAGACCGCCTGGACCTCGACGTCGACCGGGTCCAGGCCGCCCAGCGCCACCTGCACGCGCAGCGCCACGGCGGAGCCCAGCTCGGCGGCGTCCGCGGCGGCGTCGACGTGCTCGACGCGGATGGCCGGCCAGGCGGCCCGCACCCGGGCCTTCCAGTCGGCGAGCACGCGCGCGCCGTCGCCGGCGAGGCCGCGCTGGGCGAGGGCGGCGGGGGTGTAGAGCCGCTCCACGTACTCGCGGACCATCCGGCCGGCCAGCACCTTGGGGCCGAGGGTGATCAGGGTGTGCCGGACCATCGCGATCCAGCGGTGCGGCAGCTGGTCGGCGCCCCGGTCGTAGTAGGTGCCGGCGACCTGATGCTCGATCAGGTCGTAGAGGGCGGCGGCCTCGATGTCGTCGCGCTGGTCCTCGTCGAAACCGGAGCCGTCGGCGGTCGGGATCGCCCAGCCGTTGCGGCCGTCGTACCACTCGTCCCACCAGCCGTCGAGCACCGAGAGGTTGAGGCAGCCGTTCAGCGCCGCCTTCATCCCCGAGGTGCCGCAGGCCTCCAGCGGGCGCAGCGGGTTGTTCAGCCAGACGTCGCAGCCGGGGTAGAGGTGCTTGGCCATCGCCATGTCGTAGTCCGGCAGGAAGACGATCCGGTGGCGCACCGCCGGGTCGTCCGCGAAGGCGACGAGCTGCTGGATCAACCGCTTGCCGCCGTCGTCCGCCGGGTGCGCCTTGCCCGCGACCACGATCTGCACCGGCCGGGTGGGGTGCAGCAACAGGCCGCGCAGCCGGTCCTGGTCGCGCAGCATCAGGGTGAGGCGCTTGTACGAGGGGACCCGCCGGGCGAAGCCGATGGTCAGCACGTCGGGGTCGAGCACCGCATCGGTCCAGCCCAGCTCCGCCTGGCCGGCACCGCGCTGGCGCCAGGAGGCCCGCAGCCGCCGGCGCGCCTCCTCCACCAGCTGCGCGCGCAGCTCCCGGCGCACCGCCCAGATCTCGGCGTCGCCGATCTGCTCGACGCCGCTCCAGCGGTCGGCGGTGCCCACCGACATCGCGGCCTCGGTGCGGTCGACGCCGATCTCGGCGGCGCCGAGGCGCACCACGGCGGGGTCGATCCAGGTGGGCGCGTGCACGCCGTTGGTGATCGAGGTGATCGGCACCTCGGCGGCGTCGAAGCCGGGCCACAGGGCGCCGAACATGGCGCGGCTGACCTCGCCGTGCAGGGTGCTGACGCCGTTCGCGCGCTGGGCCAGCCGCAGGCCCATGGCGGCCATGTTGAAGAGCTTCGGGTCGCCGCCCGGCCAGTTCTCCACGCCGAGGGCGAGGACCTGGTCGACCGGGACGCCGCGCAGCGCCGCGTCGCCGCTGAAGTGACGGCCCACCAGGTCCCGGTCGAACCGGTCGATGCCGGCGGGGACGGGGGTGTGGGTGGTGAAGAGGGTCCCGGCCCGGACGGCCTCCAGGGCCCCGGCGAAGTCCGCCGAGGCGGTGGCCACCAGCTCCCGGATCCGCTCGATCCCGAGGAAGCCGGCGTGCCCCTCGTTGGTGTGGAACACCTCGGGCTCCGGGTGTCCGGTCAGCCGGCAGAACGCCCGCACCGCCCGTACCCCGCCGATGCCCAGCAGCATCTCCTGCAGCAGCCGGTGCTCGCTGCCACCCCCGTAGAGCCGGTCGGTGACGTCCCGTTCGGTGGCCGTGTTCGTTTCCAGGTCGGAGTCGAGCAGCAGCAGCGGGACCCGGCCGACCTGGGCCCGCCAGATCTGGGCGGCCAGGGTGCGTCCGCCGGGCAGCGCGAGTTCGACCCGGCAGGCGGTGCCGTCGGGCTCGCGCAGCAGGGTGACCGCCAACTCGTCGGGGTCGAGCACCGGGTAGCGCTCCTGCTGCCAGCCGTCCCGGGAGAGCGACTGGCGGAAGTAGCCGTGGCGGTAGAAGAGCCCGACGCCGATCAGCGGCACGCCGAGGTCGCTGGCGGCCTTGAGGTGGTCGCCGGCCAGGATGCCCAGGCCGCCGGAGTACTGCGGGAGCGCCGCGGTGATGCCGTACTCGGGCGAGAAGTACGCGATGGCCGAGGGGCGCTCGCCGAGCGGCTCGTAGGACTGGTACCAGCGCGGCCCGCTCAGGTAGTCGTGCAGGTCGTCGGTGAGGTCGCCGAGCCGGCGCAGGAAGCGGCGGTCGGTGGCGAGCGCGGCGAGCCGGGCGGCCGGCACCTCGCCGAGCAGCCGGACCGGGTCCTCGCCGACGGCCTCCCAGACTCCGGGGTCGACCGAGCGGAACAGCTCCCGGGTCTCCGGGTGCCAGGACCAGCGCAGGTTGAGCGCGAGTTCGTGCAGCGGCTGGAGTTGTTCGGGCAGGACGGTGCGGACGGTGAATCTGCGGATGGCCTTCACGGCCCGAAGCGTAGACCGCCGCAACAGGGTGATGGAGCGTCAACTCTCTTAACACAGCTCCATTCGGGCGACAGATGAGATCACGTCCGGCGCAGTTCACGCCACAGGGGGCGCACACGGCGCACGCCAAGGGGCGAGCGCACGCCGGTCGTACGGAGTACCCCCGGGTGGGTGGCAGCAGATGGCTGAACTGCTCCCCCGCACCACCCACGCTGGCCTCGAACCGAGTGGTAAGAGCTACGAACAGTGCGAGGATGGGCACAGGCCGCTGTCGCAGCGGGTCGGCATGGGTGGCGATTCCCGTGCGGCACGGCCGGTCCTCCGCGCTCCGATTCCTTCCCCGACTCTCCGTCAGCTCGTCGGCGCCAGTCCCTGCGCGTTCAGCTGCCGGCCGTTAGCCCACCTGGCTCACCTGGTGTCCTCCCTGGTGTGCCACCGCGTGTCCTCACGCTTGCCCTGGTCGTTTCCGGGGCAGGCCGGAATCGCCCTCCGGGCGTGCCGCGAGGCCGCGCGCCGGGACGCGCGCCGTGTCGCAGCTCCGGACCGCCGTGCGGCGCCGGATTTCGGCCATCGGCCCGGGCACGGTGGTACGGGCAGGCACCGGTCGCTTGTCAGTCCCCCCACCCAGCAGTTTTCCCGGTACTCCCCGGTGCTCGAACCGCCCGCGGGACTGCCGCCGATCTCGGGCAGGAGTTTGGCATGCACGGCGACACACGGAATCAGTCCGCACTGGTGTCCGAAGGGTTGGAGCCACTCACCGTGCCGGTATCGATTTCGGCCATAACTGAGCCGCTCGCGCCGCGCGCTCCCCGAACGGCCGAAACAGCGTCAGACACGTCGCCCAGCCAGCCGAAGCCCCGGTCCGCCACGAGCACCTCCGCCACGACCAAGCCCGCCCCGCGCAAGAGCACCGCGAGCAAGAGCACGCCCAGCAAGAGCACATCGAGCAAGACCGCCCCGAGCACAGCCACCCCCAGCAAGACCACCGCCCGCAGCACCGGCACTCGAAGCGCCACCGGCGCCCGCAACACCGCCACCCGCAGCACGGCGACGGCACGCCGGACGAAAGAGAGCGCCCCGATGATCGGCCGGATCCCCGTCCTGGACGTCGCCCCGCAGGTGGACGGCGGCCGCCGCCCGGCCCGCGCGGTGGTCGGCGAGACCTTCCTGGTCACCGCCACCGTCTTCCGCGAGGGCCACGACGCGGTCAACGCCAACGTGGTGCTGCGCGACCCGCGCGGGCGCGGCGGCGCCTGGATCCCGATGCGCGAGCTGGCGCCCGGCACCGACCGCTGGGGCGCCGAGCTCACTCCGACGGCCGAAGGCCGGTGGAGCTACAGCGTGGAGGCCTGGAGCGACCCGGTGGCGACCTGGCAGCACGCGGCCACCGTCAAGGTCCCGGCCGGGCAGGACGTCGAACTGACCCTGGAGGAGGGCGCGCTGCTGCTGGAGCGGGCCGCCGCCGGGGTGCCGAAGAAGGACGGCCGCGCCGAGGTGCTCAAGGCCGTCCACGCGCTGCGCGACCTGGCGCTGCCCCCGCTCTCCCGCCTGGCCGCCGCCCTGGCCCCGGCGGTGACCGAGCCGCTGACCCGCCATCCGCTGCGGGAGATGGTCACCGCCTCCACCGCGCTGCCGCTGCGGGTGGAGCGGCAGCGGGCGCTGTTCGGGTCCTGGTACGAGTTCTTCCCGCGCTCCGAGGGCGCCACCCTGAACCCGCCGCGCTCGGGCACCTTCCGCACCGCCGCCGAGCGGCTGCCCGCCGTCGCGGCGATGGGCTTCGACGTGCTCTACCTGCCGCCGATCCACCCGATCGGTACGGCCTACCGCAAGGGCCCGAACAACTCCCTGACGCCGGGCCAGCAGGACGTCGGCTCGCCGTGGGCGATCGGCTCGCCGGAGGGCGGCCACGACGCGATCCACCCGGACCTGGGCACCATCGAGGACTTCGACGCCTTCGTGGCCCGCGCCACCGAGCTCGGCCTGGAGATCGCGCTGGACTTCGCGCTGCAGGCCTCCCCCGACCACCCCTGGGTCAACAAGCACCCGCAGTGGTTCAGCCACCGGATCGACGGGACCATCGCCTACGCCGAGAACCCGCCGAAGAAGTACCAGGACATCTACCCGATCAACTTCGACCAGGACTTCGACGGCCTGGTGATCGAGACCCTGCGGCTGCTGCGCCACTGGATGGGCCACGGGGTGCGGATCTTCCGGGTCGACAACCCGCACACCAAGCCGGTGCACTTCTGGGAGAAGGTGATCGGCGAGATCAACCGGACCGACCCGGACGTCATCTTCCTGGCCGAGGCCTTCACCCGGCCCGCGATGATGCACACCCTGGCGAAGATCGGCTTCCAGCAGTCGTACACCTACTTCACCTGGCGCAACAGCAAGTACGAGCTGACCGAGTACCTGAACGAGCTGACCGGCCCGGCGGCGGCCTACATGCGGCCCAACTTCTTCGCCAACACCCCCGACATCCTGCCCCGCCACCTGCAGCAACAGGGTCTGAGCGGCTTCGCGGTGCGCGCCGTGCTGGCCGCCACCCTGTCGCCCAGCTACGGCGTCTACGCCGGCTTCGAGTTCGCCGAGTCCACGCCGGCCGGCCCCGACACCGAGGAGTACCTGGACAGCGAGAAGTACCAGCTGCGCCCGCGCGACTGGACCCGCACCGACTCGCTGGCCCCGCTGCTCACCACCCTCAACCGGCTGCGCCGCGAACACCCCGCCCTCCAGGAACTGCGCAACCTCAGCTTCCTGCCCACCGACAACGACCAGGTCATCGCCTACACCAAGCGCACCGGCACGGACCAGCTGATCATCGTCGTCAACCTCGACCCGCACCACCCGCAGGAAGCAACCGTCACCCTCCCGAGTGACGAGCGGCTCATCATCGACGACGAGCTGCTCGGCGAGAGCTACACCTGGCACCGCCACAACTACGTCCGGCTCGATCCCTCAATGGCGCCGGCCCACCTCCTCACGGTTCGGAGGACCTCCCTGTGATTGTGAACGAGCCCGTCCACGACACCTTCGCGGACACCGAGAAGAAGGACTTGGACCCGGAGTGGTTCAAGCGTGCGGTCTTCTACGAGGTGCTGGTGCGGTCCTTCCAGGACAGCAACGGCGACGGTGTGGGCGACCTCAAGGGGCTCACGGCGAAGCTCGACTACCTCCAGTGGCTCGGCATCGACTGCCTCTGGCTGCCGCCGTTCTTCGCCTCCCCCCTGCGTGACGGCGGCTACGACGTGGCCGACTACAAGTCGGTGCTGCCCGAGTTCGGCGACCTGGCCGACTTCGTCGAGTTCGTGGACGCCGCCCACAAGCGCGGCATGCGGGTGATCATCGACTTCGTGATGAACCACACCAGCGACCAGCACCCGTGGTTCCAGGCCTCCCGCAACGACCCCCAGGGACCGTACGGCGACTTCTACGTCTGGGCGGACGACGACAAGCAGTACCCCGACGCCCGGATCATCTTCGTCGACACCGAGACCTCCAACTGGACCTACGACCCGGTCCGCAAGCAGTACTTCTGGCACCGGTTCTTCTCCCACCAGCCGGACCTGAACTACGACAACCCGCGGGTCCAGGAGGAGATGGTCGCGGGTCTGCGGTTCTGGCTCGACCTCGGGATCGACGGCTTCCGGCTCGACGCGGTGCCGTACCTGTTCGCACGCGAAGGCACCAACTGCGAGAACCTCCCGGAGACCCACGAGTTCCTCCAGCGGGTCCGCAAGGAGATCGACGCGGACTACCCGGACACCGTGCTGCTCGCCGAGGCCAACCAGTGGCCGGAAGACGTGGTCGACTACTTCGGCGACTTCGGCTCCGGTGGCGACGAGTGCCACATGGCCTTCCACTTCCCGGTGATGCCGCGGATCTTCATGGCGGTGCGCCGCGAGTCGCGCTACCCGGTCTCGGAAATCCTGGCCAAGACGCCGACCATCCCGGGCGGCTGCCAGTGGGGCATCTTCCTGCGCAACCACGACGAGCTGACCCTGGAGATGGTCACCGACGAGGAGCGCGACTACATGTACGCGGAGTACGCGAAGGAACCGCGGATGCGGGCCAACGTGGGCATCCGCCGCCGCCTCGCCCCGCTGCTGGACAACGACCGCAACCAGATCGAGCTCTTCACCGCCCTGCTGCTCTCGCTGCCCGGCTCCCCGGTGCTCTACTACGGCGACGAGATCGGCATGGGCGACAACATCTGGCTGGGGGATCGCGACGGGGTCCGCACCCCGATGCAGTGGACCCCCGACCGCAACGCGGGTTTCTCCTCCGCCGACCCGGGCAGGCTCAGTCTGCCGCCCATCATGGATCCGGTCTACGGATACCAGGTGACCAACGTCGAAGCGCAGCAGAGCAGTTCTTCCTCGCTGCTGCACTGGACGCGGCGGATGATCGAGATCCGCAAGCTCAATCCGGCCTTCGGTCTGGGCAGTTACACCGAACTTCCGTCCAGCAACCCGGCCGTGCTGGCCTTCGTGCGCGAGCACGAGGGCGACCTGGTCATGTGTGTGAACAACTTCTCCCGGTTCCCCCAGCCCACCGAGCTGGACCTGCGGCGGTACGGCGGGCGCTATCCGGTCGAGCTGATCGGCGGGGTGCGGTTCCCGTCGATCGGCGAATGGCCGTACCTGCTCACCCTGGCGGGGCACGGCTTCTACTGGTTCCAGCTGCGCCGGCCCGGCGCGCAGTAACGATCCACCAGCTCCCCGCCCGCGCACGGGGCGCGGGGCCCGCCTTCGCGCCCCTCGGCGGGCCCCGCGCCACGTACGTACGGAGAACAGCCCAACACGCACCCACCTCAGGCGTAACACCCGAGTCCGTCTCGCGTGCCGCCGCAGCAGCGCCGCCGAAATCCGGAAGACTGGCGGGCCCGGCCTGTTCTGTCGGGCCATCAGCCCGCTTCCGGGGAAAGGGAGTCATGTCGGAAATCTCCCGTTCTCAAGCCCACGCCCACCGCGACGCGGGCACCGCGCCGCGCGGTCCGGGCGGTCCGGGCGCACCGCACGGCGCCGGCGGCGCCGGCCGGGGCGCACCGGGGCACACCCAGGGCGGGCACGGCAGCAGACCACGGATCAGCAGTTCGCTGGCGGTCGGCGAACTGGTCGAGGCCGCCCTGCCGATGATCGCCGACTGGCTGCCGGGGCAGCGCTGGTACGCGGGCAAGGGCCAGGCGATCACCGGCCTGCACCCGCTCACCGCGACCCCGCTGCTGACCGGCGACCCGGCGATGCTGCACCTGCTGCTGCGGGTGGAGCACGGCGGGGGGGCCGACCTCTACCAGCTGCTGCTCGGCCTGCGCACCGAGGCGCCGGCCGGCCTGCTGCCGGAAGCCGTGCTCGGCAGCCTCACCCACGGACCGTACGACGGCGCCTCGCTCTACGACGCGGTGCACGATCCGGAGCTGACCGGGCGGCTGCTCGGCCATCTGGCCACCGGCGACCGGTTCGGCCCGCTCTCGTTCCGCCGCACCCCGGGTCCCGGGCTGCCCAGCGACCTGCTCGGCCGGGCCGGCACCGCCGAGCAGAGCAACACCTCGGTCATCTACGGCACCGCCTTCATCCTCAAGCTGTTCCGCCGGATCAGCCCCGGCACCAACCCCGACCTGGAGCTGTCGCTGGCCCTCTCGCGGGCCGGCAGCACCCGGATCCCCCGGGTGGCGGCCTGGTTCGAGAGCCGGCTGGCCGGTGCCGAGCCGGCCACCCTGGGGCTGCTGCAACGCTTCCTGCCGGATGCGGAGGACGGCTGGGAGCTGGCCCTGGACCAGGTGGCCCGGCTCAAGGGCGACCCCAGCCCCGGCAACTTCGCGGTGGAGGCGCACCGGCTGGGCCGGGCCACCGCCGAGGTGCACCGGGTGCTGGCCCGCGCGCTGCCGGTGGCCAAGCTGGACCGCGAGCAGACCGGCCGGCTGGCCACCGCGATGGCCGAGCGCCTCGACGTGGCGGCCGCCGCCGTCCCGGCGCTGCGCCGCTACCGGCCGGCACTGCACGCGGCCTTCCAGCAGCTGACGGCCGATCACCTGACCGGGCTAACCGTCCAGCGGATCCACGGCGACCTGCACCTGGGGCAGGCGATGCGGACCCCGCACGGCTGGGTGCTGCTGGACTTCGAGGGCGAGCCGGCCAAGTCGGTGACCGAGCGGCGGGTGCCGCAGCCGGCCCTGCGGGACGTGGCGGCGATGCTGCGCTCCTTCGACTACGCGGCGGCGCACCTGCTGGCGGGCGCCGAACCGGACCCGCAGCTGGCCCACCTGGCCGCGAGCTGGGCGGCCCGCAACCGCACCGCCTACTGCGCGGGCTACACGGCGGCCGGCGGCACCGATCCGGCGAGCTGCCCGGAGCTGCTGCGGGCGCTGGAGATCGACAAGGCCGTCTACGAGGTGGTCTACGAGGCCAGGCACCGGCCGGGCTGGCTGCCGATCCCGCTGACCGCCATCCATCGCCTGGCCACCGCCTCATGACGCATCATCAGCTGACGGATCCGTAATGCCGTCGGATCACTCTCACCGCCAGGAGGAACCCCGCAGTGGCCCCGCTCGACCGCACCAACCCGACCGTGCCCGCCACCTTCCTGCCGGGCGGCGGTCCGCGGCCCCGCGCGGCCGCGCACGGGCGCGACGTGCCCGCGTCCGAGGCACCGGCCACTACGGCACCCGTTCCCGCGCCTGAAGCGGGCACCCCGATCAGCAGTCCGGTGGACGCCCCGGTGCTACGGCTGGCCGAGGCGCCGCTGCCACCGGCCGAGATCGACCGGCTGGTCGGCGGCGCGCACCACGACCCGCACGCCCTGCTCGGCGCGCACCCGACCACCGGAGGCACGGCGATCCGGGTGCTGCGCCCGCTGGCCGAGCGGGTCACCATCGAGACCGCCTACGGTCCCGCCGAGCTGACCCACCAGCAGGGCGGCCTCTTCACCGGCCTGCTGCCCGGCTCGGCGATCCCGGCCTACCAGCTGAAGGTCCGCTACCCCGGCGGCGAACCGCTCGCCCAGCAGGACGGCTACCGGTTCGCGCCCACGCTGGGCGAGTTGGACCTGCACCTGATCCGCGAGGGGCGCCACGAGCAGCTCTGGAAGGCGCTCGGCTCGCACCCGCGCACGGTGGACGGCGTGCTGGGCACGGCGTTCGCGGTGTGGGCGCCGAACGCGGTCGGGGTGCGCCTGGTCGGCGACTTCAACCACTGGGACGGCACCGGGTTCCCGATGCGCTCGCTCGGCGCGAGCGGGATCTGGGAGCTGTTCGTACCCGGGCTGGGGGTGGGCACCCGCTACAAGTACGAGATCCGCGCCCGGGACGGGCGGTTGCTGCAGAAGGCCGACCCGCTGGCCCGGGCCGCCCAGTGCCCGCCGGAGACCGCCTCGGTGGTGCACCGGTCCGAGTACCGCTGGGGCGACGGCCAGTGGCTGGAGCGCCGGGCCCGCGCCCACCACCACCGGGCGCCGATGTCGATCTACGAGCTGCATCTGGCCTCCTGGCGGCCGGGTCTGACGTATCGTCAGCTGGCGGTGGAGTTGCCGGGGTATCTGCGGGAGTTGAACTTCACCCATGTGGAGTTCATGCCGGT
>NZ_JBGCCO010000034.1:0-84384 GCF_041262605.1 Kitasatospora sp. GAS1066B | reverse complement strand
ACATGATCAGGCGAAGGCCGCTTCCGCGTACGGCGGTTACCGATACGAGTGATCAAGTTCGACGGCTCGTTCGAGGCGATTGCTTAAAGATCAAGCTAGGGGGTGTCTCATAATTCGCGGCGCCCGGCGGGACTTTGAAGACGCACCCTAGGGCCTCGGGCACTCAGCAGCAGGCCGTCCTCGGCTTCGCTCACTTGGGGGTTCTCTCCTTGATCGTGGGCAACCGCTGTTCGATTGGGTGGAGTTCACCGAATCGGCCACCCCGGACAGCCCCGACAGGAATCGCGCATGCCAAAGAAGCGCCGGGCTGTCCGCCCGTGCCGACGCCAGAGGCCGGTCAGGCCTGGGACGCTCCGAAGAAGCGCAGAACGGCGAGCACGCGGCGGTGGTCCGTGTCGATCACCGGCAGGTCGAGCTTGGCGAAGATGTTGTTGATGTGCTTGGCCACCGCGCTCTCGCTGACCGTCAGCGCCTCGGCGATGCCGGCGTTGGAGCGCCCCTCGGCCATGAGGCCCAGTACGTCCCGTTCACGAGGGGTCAGCCGGTCCAGCGGGTCGCTGTCCCGTCGCAGCAGCAGCTGGGCGACGACCTGCGGATCCAGCGCCGTGCCCCCGTCCGCGACCCGCTGCACCGCCTCCACGAACTCCCCCACATCGGCGACGCGTTGCTTGAGCAGGTAGCCCACGCCGCTGGTGTTGGTCGCCAGCAGGTCGGCCGCGTACCGCTCCTCCACGTACTGCGAGAGCAGCACCACCGCCGTCCGCGGCCACCGCCGACGGATCACCATGGCGGCGCGCACCCCCTCGTCGGTGAAGCCGGGCGGCATCCGGACGTCGACCAGGGCGAGTTCGGGCCGGTGCTCCTCCACTGCCGCCAACAGCGCTTCCCCGTCGCCGACTTCCGCGGCGATCTGGAAACCACCCATCTCCAGCACCTTGACCAGACCGATCCGCAACAGCACCGAGTCCTCGGCGATCACCGCTCGCACGGCAACTCCGCCGCGATGGTCGTCGGTCCCCCGACGGGGCTGCTGACACGGAAGGTCCCGTCGACGGAGCCGACCCGCTTGGCCAGCCCACTCAGCCCCGTACCGGCGGAGACGTCGGCACCACCCAGTCCGTCGTCGGTGACATTCAGCCGCAACACCTTCCCGACCCGCCTGACGGTCACCTCGGCACGTGTCGCGCGAGCGTGCTTGGTCACGTTGGCCAGCGCCTCGGAGATCACGAAGTACGCGACCGACTCCACAGCGGGCACCGCCCGCTCCTCAAGATCGACCCGCAGGCGCACCGGCAATGGTGCGCGGGCGGCCAACCCGGACAACGCCGCGTCCAGCCCTCGGTCTTCGAGGACGGCTGGGTGCAACCCGCGTACCAGATCGTTGAGTTCGGCGATCGCCTCCTTCGCCTCGAGGTGCGCCTCCGCGATCACCTCGCGGGCCTCACCCGGCAGGTCGGGGCGCGTGGCCATGGCCAGGCCCAGGTTGACCGCGAGGGAGACCAGCCGCTGCTGGGTGCCGTCGTGCAGGTCACGCTCGATCCGGCGGCGCTCGGCGTCGACTGCCTCGATCAGGTCGGTGCGACTCCCGGCCAGGTACTCGACCCGCTCCTGGAGCCGCTGGGCCCGGCTGGGCCCGAGCAGCGCCGACGCGAATCGCGACTCCGTCCGGGCCACCGCCCCTGCCATCCAGGGCACGGCACACAGGAGGGCGATGCCGGCCACCGTGTAGCACGGCACCTGCGTCGCGTAACCGAACCAGTCCTGGCGGACCCCCACCGGCAGCGCCCACACCCAGCCGAAGGTGATGGCGCCCACCAGGCCCGCGGCCGCCACCGCGAGCACCGACAGCTCCAACGCGGCCACCAGCGGGCCCAGGAGAAGGTGGTATCCGAGCTGGCGCCAGCTACGCGTCAAGGAAAGCCGTCGGGCGACTGCCGCCCACGACCACCGCTCCGGCGTGGGCGTCGGCCGAGGGATGTCCACTCCGAGGAGTGCCCGGTGGCGGTACCGCTGAACGGCCGTCAGCACCGGGACACCGAGCAGGATCAGGGCGACCGGCGCGATGAGCACCAAAGCCCAGTTCCCCGTCTCGGCGGCGGCCGTCGCGCCCCAGGACCACACGGGCACCAGGGCCAGGTGCGGCGGGACACCGGCGGCCAGGAAGCCGGTGTCCCGCCGCACCCGAAGCGCCGAGCGCCTCAGCACGGGTGGAATCATCATGATCCGACACTAGGACACCTCGACGGGGGTCTGCCATGAGCCTGGCACCCGACTCCATGGTGGCACCAGTGCCACCATTGCTGATTCTGTAGTCGGACAAGAGAGGCGCTGGCGCCTGACGGTGACTCAGGCCGCGCCCTGAGCCGATCGGGTGGGTCTCGGCGCGGGCTCGGCCGGCTGCGAGGTCGGCGCGGCTTACCGTACCCCCGGTTGCTGTCCGTGCCTAAAAAGGGTGGTCCGGTATGACAACGGCTTTCGCCTACCAGGGCAGCCTCGCCCGGCTGGGCCGCTTCTGCTACCGCAGGCGCCGGTTCGTCCTGCTGCTCTGGGTGGTCGGCACCGCGCTGCTGCTCTTCGTCGGATTCGCCTTCGCGGCACCCGCCGACAACGACTTCACCGGCGGCAAGTCGCAGTCCGCGCAGGCGCAGAACCTGATCAAGCAGCACTTCCCCGAGCGCAAGGGCAGTTCGCTGACCCTGGCGATCCAGGCGCAGGCCGGCGTCGAGTCACCGGCGGTGCGCGACCGGGTCGACGCGCTCACCGCGCGGCTGGGCAGTTCCGCGCACATCTCGTCCGTCCAGTCGCCGTACACCACGCCCGGCCAGATCTCCGCCGACGGCCGGACCGCCTTCGCCACCCTGCAGTCCCCCAGCAACCCGCTGCCGACCTCCGAGGTCAAGCATCTGATCTCGCAGGTCAAGGCGGCGAGCGGGGACGGCGTGGTGTTCGCGCTGGCCGGCGCGGACGTGGTGACGGCCGAGACGCCGTACGGCGGTGCCTCGGACGCCATCGGGGCGCTGGCGGCGATGCTGGTGATCCTGATCGCCTTCGGCTCGCTGCTCGCGACCGGCCTGACCATGCTCGGCGCGCTGTTCGGCATCGGCAGCGGGCTGGCCCTGATCTTCCTGCTCGGATACGTCTTCCCGGCGCCGTCGTTCAGTCCGATCATCGCCACCCTGCTCGGGCTCGGCGTCGGGATCGACTACGCCCTGTTCATCGTCACCCGCTACCGCGAGGGCCTGGCGCAGGGTCTGGATCCCGAGGACGCGGTGGTGGTCGCGATCGCCCGGGCCGGGCGCTCGGTGCTGTTCGCGGGCGCCACGGTGGTGATCGCGATGCTCGGGCTCTTCGTGGTCCAGCAGCGGCTGCTGAACGCCACGGCGGTGGCGGCCTCGGTGACCGTGCTGATGACGATGATCGCCGCGATCACCCTGCTGCCGGCGATGCTGGGCTACACCGGGCGCAACATCGACCGCTTCAAGCTCCCCTACCTCGGCCGCACCGGCTCGCGCAGCCCGATGGCCGAGCGCTGGGCCCGGGTGATCCAACGCCGGCCGGTCACCGGGCTGGTGGCGGGCGCGACCCTGATGATCGTGCTGACCATCCCCGCCTTCTCGATGCGGCTGAGCTTCGAGGACAACAGCACCGAACCGCACGACACCACCGGCTACACCGCCTTCCGGATCCTCAGCGAGGGGTTCGGGCCCGGGTTCGACGCGCCGTTCGTCATCGTCGCCTCGCTGCCGCCGGGTGGCGCCGACCTCGCGCCGCTGGTGAGCGCGGTCCAGCACACCCCCGGCGTCGCCGCGGTCACCCCGCCGCAGATCAGCCAGGACGGCCAGGCCGCGCTCTTCATCGCCTACCCGACCACCGCCCACCAGGACGCCGCGACACCGAAGTTGCTCACCCGGCTGCGCGGCCAGGTGGTCCCCGGCGCCGTTCAGGGTACCGGCCTGGTGGTGCACATCGGCGGCCCGACCGCGGGTGACACCGATTTCGCCGCCGAGGTCACCGCCCGGCTGCCGCTGCTGATCGGGTCGGTGATCGCGGTGGCGCTGGTGCTGCTGCTGTTCCTGGTGCGCTCGGTGGCGATCGCGCTGAAGGCGGCGGTGATGACGCTGCTCTCGGTGGGCGCGGCGTTCGGCGTGCTGACGGTGATCGTGCAGTGGGGCTGGCTGAACGGCCCGCTCGGCTTCCCGACCACCGCGCCGATCACGGCCTGGGTGCCGCTCTTCATCTTCCCGATCCTGTTCGGCCTCTCGACCGACTACGAGGTCTTCCTGGTCTCCCGGATCCGCGAGGAGTACGACGCGGGCGCCGACACCTCGGAGGCGGTCGCCCTGGGCCTGGGCCGCACCGCGCGGGTGATCACCGCGGCGGCGGCGATCATGGTGACGGTCTTCCTCTCGGTGCTGGCCACGCCCGACATCGCGGTGAAGGAGTTCGGCCTCGGGCTGGCGGTGGCGGTCTTCCTGGACGCGACGGTGGTCCGGATGGTCCTGGTGCCGGCCATCATGGAACTGCTCGGCAACCTGAACTGGTGGCTGCCGGCACCGCTCGCCCGCCTGCTGCCGCAGCCCGCCTGACGCACCGTCACTCGTCGTCGATCTCGGATCCCACGTCAACCGTGGGAATCGGCGTCTGGTTGAACGCGTAGTAGACCGCCAGCAAGCCGTGGACGGCCAGCGCGAGCGGCGCCGAGACGAAGGCGAGGGCCACGGTGATCGGATAGACCACCAGGCCCAGGCTGAAACGGCCGCGGGTCGCCCGGGCGGCCCGCAGGTCGACCCGCTCGTCGAAGCAGTGGCCGATCCTGGTGACGTAGAACCAGAAGAGCGCGAAGGTGAGCGCGTGGGCCACCATGGTCACGCCGTAGACGGCCGCGGCCACGTGCGCGGCGCCCGGGTGGTGCAGGTTCTGCGCGAGCAGCGCGGTGGGGAACGGGAGCGCGGCGACCACCAGCAGGAGCAGCAGGTTGAGGAAGACCAGGGTGCGGTCGACCCGGGCGATGTAGCTGAAGACGGTGTGGTGGTTGACCCACATCACCCCGATCACCAGGAAGCTGACCAGATAGGCGCAGTACGACGGCCATTCGCCGGCCAGCGCGTGCCACAACTCCCGTCCGGTGTCGGCCTCGGGCACCTTGATGTTCAGCACGAGCAGGGTGATCGCGATCGCGAAGACCCCGTCGCTGAAGGCCTCCACGCGGGCCGAGTCGGTGGTGCGGGTCATCGTCTGGTCGTTGCTCACGCGGCGAGGATTCCAGCCCGCGTGACTCCCGGGCAACCTGGGGCCGGCCGGTCCTCGCGGCACTCGACCGGACCGAACTGGGCATGAATCCCGTGCACGGCACTCCTGCTGACGGATCGGAGCACCCGATGGACCTGCCCGACACCCTCCCCGCCCGGCTCTACCTGCTGGCCTTCCGGCCCGGGACCAGGCAGTTCTCCTACCACCGGCACCTGGGTCTGATCATGCGCGCGGCGGCGCTCACCGAGTTGCTGCAGCGCGGCCTGCTGATCGACGACCGCGGCCGCCCGCGGCTCGGCCGGCCCGCCCCGGCCGGGCTCGACCCGGTGCTCGCCGCCGTCCTGGCCGAGATCGCCGAGCAGCGGCCGCGCCGGGTCCTGCGTCCGCGCTCGTGGCGGCGCTGGATCGCCGCGAACCCCGGCGTCACCGAACGCGCGGTGCGGGACCGGCTGCGGGACGACGGGCTGGTGATCGTCAGCGACCACCGGGCGCGCGGGCTGTTCCCCAACCGGACCCGGATCCGCTGCGATCCGGCCGCGCACCGGCAGTTGGTGGCCGTGGTCGAGGCCACGCTGAGCGGACCGGTCGAAGCGGTCGAGCCCTGGCAGGCCGCCCTGGTCGCGCTGGCCGCCGCGGCCGAACTGGGCGCGGTGCTGGACGGCCGCACCCGGTGGGCCAACCGCCACCGGATCCGCGAG
The DNA here is from genome assembly GCF_041262605.1 of Kitasatospora sp. GAS1066B. Classification (NCBI taxonomy): domain Bacteria; kingdom Bacillati; phylum Actinomycetota; class Actinomycetes; order Kitasatosporales; family Streptomycetaceae; genus Kitasatospora; species Kitasatospora sp. GAS1066B. Next base: position 78,436 of record NZ_JBGCCO010000034.1, on the reverse strand, counting down.
CTGAAGGCGCTCACCGGCCCCACCCCGGACGCCCTGCACCGGGCGATCGTGGCCAAACGGTCGGCCTACTGAGCCGGGCTCAGGCGGCCCGTCACGGCTGAGCGAGGGACCCGCCAGGGCGAGTGATGATCGTCAGACTATTGACGCGGATTCTCACAAGTCCATGACTCGCGGGTAACTTCCGCTTATCCTCTCGCCATGGACCTCGTACACGAGCGGCGGGGCGACGGCCCGCCCCTGCTTCTGCTGCACGGCATCGGACACCGCTGGCAGGGCTGGAAGCCCGTGCTCGACCTGCTCGCCGCCGAGCGCGAAGTGATCGCCGTCGACCTGCCCGGCTTCGGCGCCTCACCGAGCCTGCCACCCGGCCTGCCCTACACCGTCGACTCCGCGCTCACCGTGCTCGCCGACTTCCTCGCCACGCACGGCATCGAACGCCCGCACGTGGCGGGCAACTCGCTCGGCGGATTCTTCGCGCTGCGCGCCGCCCAGCGCGGCCTGGTCTCCTCGGCCACCGCGCTCTCGCCGGCCGGCTTCTACCGCCTGCCGGGCTTCCTCTACGCCGCCGGCCTGCTCAGCCTGCACCGTGCGGCCGCCCGCGCCCCGGAGTCGCTCCGGGCCACGCTGGCCCGCTCCCCGCAGGCCCGCAAGCTCATGTTCGGCGTGATCTACGGACACCCCGAGCGCCTGGACCCGGGCGAGCTCACGCTCGACACCCGCGCCCTGCTCGACGCCCCCGGCTTCCGCCAGACGCTACGGGCCGGGCGCGCCGAGCAGGCACGCCACTTCCCGACCGCGATCCCCGCCGACGTCCCGCTCACCATCGCCTGGGGCACCCGCGACCGCCTGCTGCTGCACGCCCAGGGCCGCCGCGCCCGCCAACTCCTCCCAGGCGCCCGCTTCATCCCGCTGCCCGACTGCGGCCACGTCCCGATGGGCGACAACCCCGCCCTGGTGGCCCGGGTCCTCCTGGAGGGCAGCAGCTCACCGCTGCTCAGCCCGGTCTGACGGAGCCTCACAGAGCGGTATCGGCCCGCCCCGGGCGGGCCGATACCGGCGCGGCTCAGCAGATCCTGGGCAGTTGCTCCCCCAGCGGCAGGTCGACCACCCGGGTGCCGCCCAGCGCGGTCCGGGCCACCACCATCCCGGGGTGCTCGGCCACGCACTCGCCGATCACCGCCGCCCCCGCGCCCAGCGGGTGGGCCCGCATCGCGGCCAGCACGGCCTCGGCGTGCTCGCGCGGCACGAAGGCCACCAGCTTGCCCTCGTTGGCCACGTACATCGGATCGAGGCCGAGGATCGCACAGGCGTTGGCCACCTCGGGCGGCACCGGCACCGCCCGCTCCCGCACCGCGACCCCGACCCCGGCGGCCACCGCGATCTCGTTCAGCGCGGCGGCCAGACCGCCCCGGGTGGGGTCGCGCAGCACGTGCAGGTCGGGCGTGACGGCCAGCATCGCGTCCACCAGCCCGCCGAGCGCCGCACAGTCGCTGACCACCTCGACGCCGAACTCCAGGCCCTCCCGCACGCTCATGATCGCCACGCCGTGCACGCCGATCGCACCGCTGACGATCACCACGTCGCCGGGCACGGCCCGCTGCGGACGGATGTCGACACCCGCCGGGATCAGGCCGATACCCGCGGTGTTGAGGTAGATGCCGTCCCCGTGGCCGGCCTCCACCACCTTGGTGTCGCCGGCCACCACCTCCACCCCGGCCGCCTCGGCGGCCGCACCCATGGCCTGGGCGACCCGCCCGACCACGGACATCTCGACCCCCTCCTCCAGGATGAAGCCGCAGGAGAGGTAGGCGGCCCGGGCCCCGCTCATCGCCAGGTCGTTGACCGTCCCGTTGACCGCCAGGTCGCCGATGCAACCGCCCGGGAAGAAGAGCGGCCGCACCACGAAGGAGTCGGTGGAGAAGGCGAGTCGGGCACCGCCCAGGGTGAGCACCGCCGAGTCGCCGAGCGCGGCGAGGGTGCTGCCGCCGAAGGCCGGGGCGAAGATGTTCGTCACCAGCTCGGCCGACATCACGCCGCCCCCGCCGTGGCCCATCACCACCCGGGGATGGTCGCGCAGCGGCATCGGGCAGGCCCAACCGGAGAAGTCGGGCGCGGTCAGGGTCTCAGCCAACGGGGGCCACCTCCAGGGAGACCGGCGTACCGAGCCGCCGGTACAGGTAGTAGGCGGCGCAGGCGCCCTCGGTGGAGACCATGGTGGCGCCCAGCGGGTTGCGCGGGGTGCAGGTGGTGCCGAAGGCCTCGCACTCGTGGGGCTTGATCAGGCCCTGCAGCACCTCGCCGCTGCGACAGAGTTCGGACTCCCGGGTGGTGATGCCGCTGACGTCGAAGCGGTGCTCGGCGTCGTGCTCGCGGTAGCGCTCGGCCAGCCGCCACCCGCTCTGCGGGATCACCCCGATGCCGCGCCAGGCCCGGTCGGTGACCTCGAAGACGTCCTCCAGCATGGCCCGGGCGGCCGGGTTGCCCTCCGGCCGCACCGCACGTTCGTAGGCGTTCTCGACGGTGTGCTCGCCGCGCTCCAACTGCCGTACGGTGCGCCGGATTCCCTCGAGAATGTCGAGCGGCTCGAAGCCGGTCACCACGATCGGCACCCGGTGCCGAGCGGCCAGTTCCGGATACTCCTCGGTGCCCATCACGCTGCACACGTGCCCGGCGGCCAGGAATCCCTGGACCCGGCAGTCGGGCGAGTTCATGATCGCGTCGATCGCGGGCGGCACCCGCACGTGCGAGACCAGCAGGCTGAAGTTGTCGATCCGGTGCTTGCGTGCCTGATACACCGTCATCGCGTTGGGCGGGGCGGTGGTCTCGAAGCCGATGCCGAAGAAGACCACCTCGCGGTGCGGGTTCTCCCGGGCGATCTTCAGCGCGTCCAGCGGAGAGTAGACCACCCGCACGTCGCCGCCCTCACCGCGCACCCGGAACAGGTCGCGGTCGGTGCCTGGCACCCGCAGCATGTCACCGAAGGAGCAGAAGATCACCCCCGGTCGGCTCGCGATCTCCAGCGCCTTGTCGATCACCTCCAGCGGCGTCACGCACACCGGGCAGCCCGGGCCGTGGATCAACTCGACACCATCCGGCAGGAGTTGGTCGATGCCATGGCGGATGATGGTGTGCGTCTGGCCGCCGCAGACCTCCATCAGCGCCCACGGCCTGGTCACCGCCGCCTTGATGTCCTCCAGCAGGCCGCGCGCCAGTTCCGGATTCTGGAACTCCTCCAGATACTTCACCGCTGCAACTCCTCACCGGCGCCGCTCGCTGCGGCCGCCTCCCACGGGTCACCGAACTCCTCCATCAGCAGGCCGAGTTCGGCGAACAGATCGAGGGTGCGGCGGGCCGACTCCTCGTCCAGGCGCTGCAGCGCGAACCCGACGTGCACGATGGCGTACTCGCCGACCGCGAGGTCGGGCAGGTACTCCAGGCACACGTCCTTGACCACGCCGCCGAAATCCATCACGGCCATCCGGGCGCCGTCGCGCTCCTCGATCTCCACCACTCTGCCGGGCACCGCCAAGCACATGGGCTACTCCTCTCCACGGGCGGCTCGCGCCGCCACCATCAACTGGCCGAGTGCCAGGCCCCCGTCGTTCGGGGGGACCCGCCGGTGCCGCAGCACGGTGAAGCCGTCCGCCCGCAGCCGCCGCGCGCAGGCGGCCGACAGCACGGCGTTGGCGAACACCCCGCCGGTCAGCGCCACCGCCGTCAGGCCGTGCCGCTCCCTGGCCGATACGCAGAGCCGGCCCACCAGTTCGGCGACCCCGGCGTGGAACCGCGCGGCGATCAGACCCTGCGAAGCACCGGCCCGCAGCTCGGCCCGCACCGCGGCAAGGACCGGGCCGGGCTGGGCGATCAGCGGCCCGTCGCCCGACGGCTCGTCGATGCCGAACACGTAGCCGTCGGCCGGGCCGTGCGCGACCGCCGCCGCCTCCAGCTCGATCGCGGCCTGCGCCTCGTAGCCGGCGCGCTGGCAGACGCCCGCCAGCGCGGAGACGGCGTCGAACAGCCGCCCCATGCTGGAGGTCGGCACGCAGTTCAGGCCTCTGGACAACTGCCGCTCCAGAAGCGGAAGTTCACTGGCCGGGCAGGCCCGGACGCAGGGCAGCTCAGGGGCCCAGTCCAAGCCGGCCGCCCAGAGGTGGGCCAGCGCCATCCGGTAGGGGCGGACCACCGCTGCGTCGCCGCCCGGCAGCGGCACGTAGCCGAGGTGCGCGAAGCGCCGGAACCCGTCGTAGTCCGCCAGCAGCACCTCGCCGCCCCAGACCGCGCCGTCCTCACCGTAGCCGGTGCCGTCGAAGGCGATCCCGATCACCGGCGCACTGCCGTCCAGCCCGTGCTCGGCCATGGCGGCCGCGACGTGCGCGTGATGGTGCTGCACCCGGGCCACCGGCCGTCCCCGAGCGGCACGTTCGGCCTGCCGGAGCGAGCGGTAGCCCGGATGCCGGTCGGCGACCAGCAGTTCGGGTGTCACACCGGTGACCGCGCCCAGGTGCTCGACGGCGGTGTCGAAGGCCCGCAGGGTGGCCAGGTCGTCCATGTCGCCGATGTGCCCGGAGAGGAAGGCGTAGCCGTCCCGGGCCAGCGCGAAGGTGTTCTTCAGATCCCCGCCGACCGCGAGCACCGGGCGGACCGGCACCGGCAGCGGGACCGGCAACGGGGCCCAGCCGCGCGAGCGGCGAACCGGCAACTGCTCCCCGTCGACCACCCGCACCACCGAGTCGTCGCACGGCACGTGGATCGGCCGGTCGTGCGTCAACCAGCCGTCCACCAGCGGCGCGAGGCGCTCCAACGCCTCGGCGTCGTCGGTGACGATCGGCTCGCCGGCCAGGTTGCCGCTGGTCAGCACCAGCAGCCGGGGCCCGGGCGGATCCCCCGGCAGGCCGAGCAGCAGGTGGTGCAGCGGTGCGTACGGCAGCATGACGCCCAGGTCCGGGCAGCGCGGCGCGACCGCCTCCGCGACCCCGCCGCTCCCCGGCCGGCGCCGCAGCAGCACGATCGGCCGGACCATACCGGCGAGCAACTCCCGCTCCACTGCGTCGAGATGGACCAGCGGTTCGAGCTCGGCGAGCGAGGCGGCAAGGACCCCGAAGGGCTTGTCGCCGCGATTCTTGCGCTGCCGCAGCAGCGCGACCGCAGCGGCGTCGGTGGCATCGCAGGCGAGGTGGTATCCGCCGATCCCCTTGACCGCCAGGATCGCCCCCGATCCGAGCAACTCCCGGGCCCGCCGCATCGCTTCGTCGCCACCGAGCGGCGGTCGCCCGGGCCGGACCAGCGCCAGCCGGGGCCCGCAGGCATGGCAGGAGACGGGCTGGGCGTGGAACCGGCGGTCGGCCGGGTCGGCGTACTCGCGCGCGCAGTCCCGACACATCGGGAAGCCGGCCATGGTGGTGGCGGCCCGGTCATAGGGCAGCCCCGTCACGATGGTGAACCGAGGACCGCAGTTGGTGCAGGTGATGAACGGGTGCCGGTAGCGGCGGTCACCAGGGTCGGCGAGCTCGGCCAGGCAGTCGGCGCAGGTCGCGGTGTCAGGGGGGATCAGGGTCCGCACCGGCCCGCCGGCCCGCGAGGAGACGATGGCGAAGCCGGTCCCGCCGGTGGCCGCCAGGCTCTCCTGTTCCACCGCCGCCACCTGGGCCAGCGGCGGCGCGTCGGCCCCGATCCGCCGGCAGAAGGCGGCCAGCGCCGCCGGCGGCCCCTCCACTTCGGCGAGCACGCCGTCACCGGTGTTGGTGACGTGTCCGGCCAGGCCGAGTTCGGTGGCCAGGGTGAAGACGAAGGGTCGGAAGCCGACCCCCTGCACGATCCCCCGGACGAAGACCCGTCGTCTCTGACAGATCGTCAACTGCGGTCCACCAGCTCATGGCTGTGCGCGTTGGCGTGGTCGCCCGGGTGGCTGTGGCGGTGGCCGGCCTGCCGCCCCATCACCGGCTGGTGCACCTCCTCGCCGTCCAGCACCGCCAGCGCCCGGTCCAGCAGCGTGCCCACCCCGTGCCCACCGCGGGCCGAGCTCAGCACCACCTCGACACCGGGGTTGACCCGGGCGACATTGGCCCGGAAGGCCGCTTCGTCGAACTCCACGGCCTCGGCGAGGTCGGTCTTGGTGACCACCACCAGATTGGCCAGCCCGAACGCGGTGGGGTACTTGAGCGGCTTGTCCTCGCCCTCGGTGACCGAGGCGAGCACCACCCGCAGCCCCTCACCGAGATCGTAGGAGGCCGGGCAGACCAGGTTGCCGACGTTCTCCACGAAGAGCAGCCGGGTCGCCGCCGGCAACCAGCCGTCCAGGTGGCCGGCCAGCATCACCGCCTCCAGGTGGCACAGCCCGTCGGTGAGCACCTGCTTGACCGGCACCCCCGAACGCGCCAGCCGGGTCGCGTCGTTCTCGGTCGCCAGGTCGGCGGTGAGCGCCGCGACCGGCACCCCGCGCTCCCTGGCCAGGCCCAGTTCGAGCTCCAGCAGCGCGGTCTTGCCGCTGCCGGGGCTGGAGAGCAGGTTGACGGCGAGGGTGCCCCGGGCGGCCAGCGCCGCGCGCAACTCCCGTGCGCTGTCGTCGTTGCGGGCGAGCACCGCCTGCTGGAGATCAAGCGTGCGACACATCGGCTTCAGCCTTCCTGGTCGGCTCGGGCGAACGCGGACTCGGCGGCCCAGCGCACGTCCAGGATCTGCAACTCACGCCCCGACAGCAGCTCCCCGGCCACGCCCGGGCAGCTCGGGCAGCCGAGGTCCGGCGGCATCCCGACCGCCCACTCCCGCGCGCACCGGGCACAGCTCGCCCGGGCCGGCACCGCCTCGACGCCGAGCGTGGCACCCGCCAGCACCGTGCCGGCGCAGGCGAGTTCGAAGCAGAACTCGAGCGCCTGCGGCACCACGCCGGCCAGTTCGCCGACCTGCAGCCGGATCGCCTCGACACCCGTCGCGCCGTGCTCGCGGGCCGCCCGCTCCACCTGCTCCACGACGGCCACCGCGATCGACATCTCGTGCATCGGCCCCTCTGCTTCCCGGAGTGTGCACGGCTCAGGCAGTGCACGGCGGGCACCATTACAGGACACGGTGGCGGCAGCGGCTCGCAGCCGCGCCGCCACCGTGTCCGGGGCGTACTCCATTCGCCGTAGTCCCGCGTGCGGACCACGGTCACATGCGCATGATCCGCAGGTAGCGCTTCAGGTCCGGCAGGTTCTGCCAGACCAGCACGCCGACGCCCGCCAGGAGCGCGCTGCGAAACAGGAACTTCAGCATGGTGCCGCCTTTCTCTCGACCGGTTCCACGGCCGGTCTCTCGGTTTCGTCCAGCAGGCGCCGGATCACCGCGACCGCCTCGTCGACGGCCGCCGCCACAGGTGCGCTCAGCCCGATGCCCTCCTCCAGGCACTGCGGCTCGCAGCCGACCACCACCACCCGCTCGGGCGGCGAACCGCCGGTCCCGGCGCTGAGCGTGCCCAGCAGCGCGAGCACCGCATCCGGACCCATCCGGTGTCCGTCCAGCACCGCCGCGCCGACCGGCTCGACCTGCTCGACCGGGCCGTCCGAGGCCTCGATCAGGTAGACCGTGCCGGGGCGGCCGCCCCGCGCGGTGGCGTCGACCAGCACCAGCAGCCGGTAGCCGTCGAGCAGTTGGTAGGCGAGATGGACGCCGCGCACGCCGAAGTCGACCACCTCCACCTGCGCGGACAGTGGTTGCTCGCTGAGCCGGCGCACGGTCTCGACACCGAAGCCGTCGTCGCCGAGGAAGATGTTGCCCACCCCGGCCACCAGGATCTGCCGCGTCGTCACTCGTCCTCCAGCGGTGTGACCTCGTCCGGCTGGAAGTAGCGGAACCGACCCTGGGCCCGCCACAGGTCGGCGCCCGGGTCGGCCTCGATGGTCACCGCCAGGTGCACCGAGCCGTCCACGTCGTGCAGCACCGCCTCCACCAGGGCGCTCTGCCCGGCCAGGAAGAGGTCCTGCGCGTCGGTACGCCGGCGGCCCGGCTTCAGCAGCACCCGGCTGCCCGCGCCGACCGAGCGGCCGTCCACCAGCACCCGGTCCCGCTCGGGGTCCACCTGCGGATCGTTGCCCGGATCCCACCAGGGCTGGTCGGCCGCCGGCTCGGTGGGCGCGGTCACCTCGCGCAGCGCGCGCACCGCGCCGTGCAGGCGCTCCAGCACCTCGGCGGGCAGCGAGTCGGCGAGGTCGATCACCGCACCGGCCCGCTCGTCGGTGCCCCGGGCCTCGCGCTTCTCCCGGTCGGTGAGCGCGGCCGTGCGCAGCGCGAGGATCTCGTCGATCTCGGTCGCGTCGTAGAGCACGCCGGGGCTCTCGGGGGCCACCTGCGGATGGTCCTCCAGGATGATCGGCGAGGAGAGCAGGACCGAGTCGTCGCCCGGCGGACCGACCAGCACCGGCCAGGTGTGCTCGCTGCGGCAGTCGGCGACCGCCGGTTTGGCCCACTCGGGCGGGTCGGTGGCGGAGATGAAGGCGCCCTGGTCCAGGCCGAGCAGCAGATGCGCGGAGACCAGCGAGCGCGGCAGTGCCGCCTCCCGCTGGTCTCCCGAACCGGGCTGCCAGTCCGAGGTGTTGACCACCTCGGCGGTCAACCGCACGGCCCGGTAGGGACCGGGCAGCTCCTGGGTGCGCAACCGCAGTACCCCGTCGAGCTGTTCGCACCGCCGGAGCAGCCGGCCGACCGGCTCGCCGCCGTCGAGGAGCTCCTCCTGCTCCTCGACGGCGGCCGAGCGGAACGGGTGCTCGATCCCGTCGCCCGTCAACCGGTCGACCGGCAGCACCAGTTCGATCCGCTCCTCGACCCCCTCGTCCCACGGGAGCAGGACCCGGTCGGCCAGCTCCAGCTCGGCGACGGTCTCGAACTCCCCGCCGCCGATCGCCCGCTGCACGGTGCGCCGCCGGGCCCGCAGGAAGCGCAGCTGCACCGCGAGCGAGGCGCCACGACGCGGCTCCATCACGCATTCGGTGCGCTGGCCGGAGTGTTCGGCGCTCTGTGTGCCGTAGCCCGGTGGGACCAGCACGCCGAACTGCCAGCGCAGCCGGTTCTTGGCGGCCGAGGCCCGGTACGGATAGAGCACGTAGCCCTCGAAGAGCACCGCGTCGGCGATCTGCCGAGCCACCGCGAAACGGGTCTCCAACTGGGCCGGGACCGCCGTCATCGCACCGCCTCCTCGATCGGGACCCGTCCCAGCAGCTCACGGACCGTCGCCTCCCAGGAGGGCAGCGCGTGCCGTGAGCGGTAGGCGAGCAGCTCGTCCATCAGGTCGCCGGGCAGCCGCAGCCAGCCGCAGCCGGGGAAGTGCTGGTCCATCGCGTCCCGCCAGACGGTGGCCGGCATCCGCACCACCGCCTCCTTGTCCCAGGGCACCGGGGTGACCTGGAAGCCGTTGGGGCCGGAGAAGGCGGTGCCGGAGAAGAGCAGCAGCAGCGGCACCTCGCCGCCCTCCAGCGCCCGCAGGTAGCGGCCTGCTGCGACCTCCAGGTCGTAGGTGCAGGGCACCACCATGTCCACCTCGGTCTCCCCCTCGAAGCCGGGGACCATCAGCGAGACCTGGGCGAACTGGATCGGGTTGAGCGTGCTGCCCCAGCGCGAGCGCTCGCCGAACAGGTCGGCCAGCCGCTCGCCCTCGGCCTCGCCGTAGGGGCGGCGGGCCGGTTCGATCCGCATCTGGCAGCGCAGCGCGAGGGCGTGCACCCGGGCACCGCCACCGGCCGTGATCCGCAGCCGGAAGATCAGGGTGGGTCCGGCCGCGTACGGGTCGGAGCGCACCCCGGCGCAGGCGAAGGAGAGTTCGGTCACGGCCGCACCTGCGCCTTCGGGGTCCTGGCCCGCTCGGACAGCCGGCCGAAGAAGCCGTCCAGCTCGGCGCGGGCCTCGGCGCCGCCGTCGAAGCCGTGCCAGCAGAGCCGCAGCCGGCCGACCAGTTCGTAGCAGACGTCGATCGGCACCAGGTAGCAGTCGATCCGCCCCGCCGTCCGGCGCAGCAGCAACGCCTCGGTGTCCGGCTCCAGTTCGGCGGCGAGCCGGCTGCCGTCCAGCACCGTCTGCCAGGCCGCCTCGTCGAGTTCGGCCTCCGCGGCCCCGGCCGGACTCGGGTAGAGGGTCACCAGCCGATCCAGCGCGGTGTCCCGGAACAGGAACGCGGTGCTGACCGGGATCCGCAACGCCTGCCAGGCCGGCTCGTCCAACTGGTGCTCCGGGTCCACCAGATAGCGCCCGGACAGCCCTCGGTAGCGGCCGCCGGCCGCGCCCGGCTGATGGAACAGCAGGGCGCAGGCCGGGCAGACGCAGACCAGCGCACGCTCGTCGCGGTCCGCCAGGTGCCGGTGCTCGCCCGGCAGGTGGACGTCGCAGAACTCGCAACGCTCCGGCTGCGGCGGCGCCGGCTCACGCAGCCGGCGGAGCAGCGCGGTGCCGGGGCCGGTGAGCTGACGCACGCTCACCGGACCTCCGCCACGGGGCGGGTGCCGATCTGCAACAGCGTGGGCTGCTTGGCCAGTTCGACCGCCGTGAGCTCGGGGGCGAAGCAGGCCAGCAGCTGTTCGACCCGTTCCCCGTCCTGCGCGGATCCGCAGCCGCAGCCACCGCCCTCATCGGTCTGACGCAGCGTCAGTTCACCGCGCTCGACGTCCAACCGCTGCACCGCCCAGCCGGGCACCGCCGCCAGCGCGTGCCCGATCCGGGTCCCCAGGTCCTGCGGGTGCAGGTCGTGCAACACCAGCAGTCCGGCGACCAGTTCGTCGCCGAGTGCCTCGGCGGGCAACAGCTCGGCCGCCCGGGCCAGGCCCGCGCCGTAGAAGTCCATCAGGGTGCGGACCAGTTCCTCGGCGGCCTCGCGCTGCCCGGCCTCGTCGAGCTGGTCGAGCACCTGCTGGACCCGTACGCCCAGCTCCTCCGCCGTCATGCCGTGAGTCCGCTCAGGCCGGTGGGCACGTGCATGGTCTTCACGGTCCTGCCGTTGCCGACGTACATGTGCACGCCGCAGGGCAGGCAGGGGTCGAAGCTGCGCACGGCGCGCATGATGTCGATGCCCTTGAAGTTCTCCGGGGAGTTCTCCTCGAAGATCGGGGTGTTCTGCACCGCGTCCTCGTAGGGCCCGGGCGTCCCGTAGCTGTCCCGGACGCTGGCGTTCCACGGGGTGGGCGGGTACGGGTGGTAGTTGGCGATCTTGCCGTCCCGGATCACCATGTGGTGCGAGAGCACGCCGCGCACCGCCTCGGTGAAGCCGCAGCCGATGCCCTCGTCCGGCACCTCGAACTTCTCCCAGGTCTGGGTCTTGCCGGCCCGCACCTCACCCAGCGCCTTCTCGGCGAAGTGCAGGGCGGCGGCGGCCGCGTAGGCCTGGAAGTAGGTGCGGGCCCGGTTGCGCTCGATCGCGTTGCTCCACTGCGGGATCTTCCACTCGAAGGTGGTCTCCGGCTTGGTCATCGACTTCGGCAGGTTGATCACCACGCTGTGGCCGGTCGCCTTGATGTAGCCGATGTCGACCAGGCCGGACAGCGCGGTGGACCAGAGCCGGGCGATCGGGCCGCCGCCGGTGTCCAGCGCCAGGTAGTCCTTGCCGTCGAACCAGCGCGGGGACATCACCCAGCTGTACTTGTCCTCGAAGTTGCGCTTCTGCGGCTGCGGGATGGTGTGCTGGTTCCACGGGTGCCGCGGGTCGACCGGGTTGCCCAGCGGGTCGTGGGTGACGAACTGCTCCTGGCCCTGCCAGTCCTGGTAGTAGGAGCTGCCGAGCAGGATCCGGATGCCGAGGTTGATCTCGGTGAGGTCGTTGGTGACCAGCTTGCCGTCGACGATCACGCCCGGGGTGACGAACATCTTGCGACCCCAGTCCGTCATGTTCCGGTAGGTGAAGTCGCAGTGGTCCGGGTCGTTGAGGCTGCCCCAGCAGCCGAGCAGGATCCGGCGGCGGCCGACCTCCTCGTAGCCGGGCAGCGCCTGGTAGAAGAAGTCGAAGAGGTCGTCGTGCAGCGGCACGACCTTCTTCATGAACTCCACGTAGCGCATCAGCCGGCTCAGGTAGTCGGTGAAGAGCTGGACCGTGGCCACCGTGCCGACGCCGCCCGGGTAGAGCGTGGAGGGGTGCACGTGGCGACCCTCCATCAGGCAGAACATCTCCCGGGTGTAGCGGCTGACCTGGAGCGCCTCGCGGTAGAACTCGCCCTCGATCGGGTTGAGCGAGCGCATGATGTCGGCGATCGTCTTGTACCCGTGGTCGCCCGCGTGCGGGGCCTCGGTGCGCTCGGCCAGCTCCAGCACCCCGGGGTTGGTCTCGCGGACCATCTTCTCGCAGTAGTCGACCCCGACCAGGTTCTCCTGGAAGATGTTGTGGTCGAACATGTACTCGGCCGCCTCGCCGAGGTTGATGATCCACTCGCCGAGGTGCGGCGGCTTCACGCCGTAGGCCATGTTCTGCGCGTAGACGGAACAGGTGGCGTGGTTGTCACCGCAGATGCCGCAGATCCGGCTGGTGATGAAGTGCGCGTCCCGCGGGTCCTTGCCGCGCATGAAGACGCTGTAGCCGCGAAAGACCGACGACGTGCTGTAGCACTCGGCGACCTTCTTCTGCTTGAAGTCGATCTTCGTGTGGATGCCCAGGCTGCCCACGATCCGGGTGATCGGGTCCCAGGACATCTCCACCAGGCCACTGCCGTCGCCGGCCGGCTTCGTCGTCGGTGCCATCGTCTCTGTCGTGCCCTTCTGCTCTGCGCGCGCGACCGCCCGGAAGGCGGCCCGCGGGTCCTGCTCACGGAGTGGGGGGTATGCAGCGGCGGGCCGCACGCACGGGGCGTGCGGCCCGCCGTGGTTCAGCGGGTCACCACGGTGGGCGGTAACCGGTGGTCAGCCGACTGCCGGTGCGCCGCCACTTGGGCTCCTTGTCCACCGTGCGCGTGGTGATCTCGCGCAGCCGGCGGATCACCTTGCCGTACGCCGCACTGGCGTTGGAGGAGACGTGCGAGCCGGGCGGCGGGTCCATGAACGGCATGAACTTGTCCGGGAAGCCCGGCATGGTGCAGGCGATGCAGATGCCGCCCACGTTGGGGCAGCCGCCGACGCCGTTGATCCACCCGCGCTTGGTGACGTTGCACTTGACCACCGGACCCCAGCAGCCGAGCCGCACCAGGCACTCGGGCCGGCCGTACTCGGTGGCGAACTGGCCCTGCTCGTAGTAGCCGCCGCGGTCACAGCCCTCGTGCACGGTCGCGCCGAACAGCCAGGTGGGACGGAGCTTGTCGTCCAGCGGGATCATCGGCGCCGAGCCGGCCAGCTGGTAGAGCAGGTAGGTCAGGGTCTCGGCGAAGTTGTCGGGCTGGATCGGGCAACCCGGCACGCAGACGATCGGCAGCCCGGCCTTCGACTTCCAGTCCCAGCCGAGGTAGTCGGGCACACCCATCGCGCCCGTCGGGTTGCCGGCCATCGCGTGGATGCCGCCGTAGGTGGCGCAGGTACCGATCGCGACCACGGCCGTGGCCTTGGACGCGAGGCGGTCCAACCACTCACTGGTGGTGATGGGCTGACCGGTCTTCGGATCGTCGCCGAAGCCGCACCAGTACCCCTCCTTCTTGATCGACTCGTTCGGGATGGAGCCCTCGACCACCAGCACGAAGGGTTCGAGTTCACCCCGGTCGGCCTTGAAGAACCACTCGATGAAGTTGTCGGCGCCCTGCACGGGCCCGCACTCGAAGTCGATCAGCGGCCAGTGCACCGCGATCTTCGGCAGCCCGGGGAGCGCGCCGGTGACGATCTCCTCGATGCTCGGCTGCATGGCGGCGGTCAGCGAGACGGAGTCACCGTCGCAGCTGAGGCCGGCGTTGATCCAGAGAATGTGTACCAGCGGCTCGTCGCCGCCCTGGGACGCGCCGCGACCTTCCTCGGTCGCGGCCGTTGCTGTAGCACCCATGAGGATGCCTCCTCAGAAAAGGGATGAGACCGACAGAACGGGCTCAGGATTCTTCATAGCAGCCCGGCGCGCTCCCCGGTCGGACGAAGGGCCGCGGCGGTACCCCGAACAGCGGCGCGTCCGTACCGCCGATCGGACGACGGTCAGGAGCTGGCGGCCCCGACCTGGATGTGGGTGTCCATGCCGAGCGCCTTGTGGCCGTCGATCGGACACCAGAGCTCGTAGCTGCCCGGCTGCAGGGTGACGGTGAGCTGCGCCTGCTGCCCCGGCTGGATCGGGTTGGTCTGGGTGGCGGTCACGCCCGGTCCGGCGATGGCCAGCGCGTGCTCGACGGTTCCGGCGTTCTGCGCGACGAAGGTGTACGTACCGGGTGTGAGCGGGGTCTGGGTCAGGCTGAGCGAGTACTCCTTCTCAGTGACGGTGACGCTCGTGCCGGTGCTCGCGGAGGCGCTGGTGGACGTGCTCGCGGACGTGCTCGCGGAGGCGGACGCGGTAGCGGTGGCCGTCGCGGCACTGCCCGTCGACCCGCCGACGGGGGCGCTGGCGGTCGGCTTGGCGGTCGAGCTGCTCGAACTGCTCGAACAGCCGCTGACGGCGGCGACGGCGACCAGCGCGGCGAGCAGCAGCGCGGGGGCCGGGCGGCGGCCGCTCGTTCGGGGGCCGGGCGGGATCATCATGGTCCTGGTCTCCTCTGTTCCTTGCGGACGAGGGTCGCGTGCCCGACCGGCGACGGTGGCGCCGACACCCGAGACCCCTGGACCCGTCCACCCGCTCGGGCTACCGGAGGCCCCGCGGGTCTCGGGCCGGACCGTACCGGACCCGAGCGGGCGGAACGGGTCGAGGTGCTCGCTCAGGGGGCCTGCCTGGCCCGCGAGGACCTGACCCCGGCTACCCGGCGCGGCCTGGCGGACCAGCTGGACGGCCGCCGGCCCCGTGCACTGGAGGAGAAGTGACGGTACGTCAGGCCTGCTGGCCGGACCGTCAGGGCAGGTAGGCGGCGGGCGGCGGGGTGGTGGCCGAACCGAGGTAGGGCGCCAGCCACTTGGCGTAGGCGGCCTGCCAGGGGCCAGGCTGGAAAATCACAACCGACCACCGCCGGGTCATGGCAGGCTCTCCCGCATGTCACTCAGCACCCCCCGGCTCGACCTGCGCCGCTTCCGCCCCGAGGACTCCGCCGCGCTCGCCGCCTACCGCTCCGACCCGGCCGTCGCCCGCTACCAAGGCTGGAGCGCACCGGTCTCGCCGGCCCAGGCCGCCGAGCTGGTCCGGGACTTCGCCGCGGGAGACCCGCGGCGGCCCGGCTGGTTCCAGTACGCGATCGAGCTGCGGACGGACGGCCGGCTGATCGGCGACCTCGGTGTCCACCTGCACGAGAACCTGCGCCAGGCCGAGTTGGGCTTCACCCTCGCCCCGGAGCACCAGGGGCACGGGTACGCCACCGAGGCGGTGCGGGCGGTGCTGCGGGAGCTGTTCGAGCGGCGCGGCCTGCACCGGGTCTCGGCGGTGTGCGACGCGCGCAACCGGAGTTCCGCCGGGTTGTTGGAGCGGGTGGGCTTCCAACTGGAGGGGCGGCGCCCTGAGTACACCTGGTGCAAAGGCGAGTGGACCGACGACCTGCTGTTCGGCCTGCTCGCCGACCACTGGGCCAGGGCCTGTGCGGCTCAACCGGCCGCCGGACGGGCGGCGGCCGTGCCGGAGGTCAACCGCCAGAGTCCGGCCACCTCGTAGTAGACGCCGTTCACCAGTTGCAACAGCAGCAGCGTGACCGGCCAGAGCAGCGCGCCGAGGCCGGGCACCAGGTCCACCGGCAGGGTGTAGGCCATCACGACCCGCACGGCGGCGTCGAGCAGCATCGCCACGCCCCAGATCGCGGTCGAGACCCGCCAGATCCGCCGGAAGGCCGGCTCGCGCTCCCACAGCACGTCCCAGGAGGTGCCGTCGGAGCGGAACCGCCCCTCCAGCAGCGGGCGGCCGCCGTGGAAGAGCAGCGGGCGATGGGCCCTGATCGAGATCAGGAACCAGAGCCCGGCGACGCCGGTCAGCCAACCGTCCTTGGCCAGCAGGAACCGCGGGCTGCCGCTGATCAGCGCGGCCGCGACGCCGAGCAGCATGGTCCCGGCGATGAATCCCGCCATCCCCTCCAGGCTGCGGGTGCGGACCCACTGCACCGCCGTGGTGAGCGCCGGCAGGACGGCGCCGGCCAGCAGCGCGACGAAGACGCCGACGCCGGCGGCGCGCAGGCCGTAGTACACCGCGATCGGGACGGCGATGTCCCAGACGACACCGAGCAGCAGGCGTCGGCGGCTCGGCCGGGGCGGCGCTTCAGGGGTCGTCGCCGATGCGTCATGCGTGGTCATGGCGTGCTCCGGGTGGCGAGCAGGGCCAGGGTGGTGATCTCGCGGACGCAGTCGTCCACGCTCAGGCGCGGGGGCTGCGTCATCCGGACGATGGCGGCGTCGATCGCGGACTTCAGCGTGAGCGCCATCAGCGTGGTGTCGAACTCCCGGAACTCCCCGCTCTGCTGGCCGGCCCGCAGAATCGGTGCCAGCTCGGCCACGTTCGCCTCGGCCGACGCCTGCGTGCCGTAGCGCAGGGCGCCGTCCTCGTCCCTGGCGTTCATGCAGATCTCGTACATCGCCCGGACGGCGGCGGGATTGCGCGCGATCCAGGCCAGTTCCGCCTCGATCCGGGCGGTGAGCCGCTCGGTGGCGGTGGGCGCGCCGTCCGTGCGGCGGGCGATGGCGGCCTGGGCCTCCAGCGCGATGTCGATCAGCACCGCCTCCATCAGCTCGTCCCGGGTGCCGAAGTGGTACGAGATGAGCCGGGTGCTGGAGATCCCGGCCCGCTGCCGGATCCGCTCGAAGGTGGCCCGTCCGTACCCGCTCTCGGCCAGCACCTGGACGGCGGCCGCGATGATCTGGCCGCGCCGCGCGGTCGCGCTCGGCGAACGCTGCCCGTCCTGCTCGTCACGTGTTACCTGCACAGGTAACTTCTTCCTCGCCCAGGTAACGGCTAAACCGGTGATCCAGGGACCTGCCGATCGCCTATCGTCGTGGGGCGCGAGGGAGTGGTCGAAGCGAGCCGAGGGGGCTGGACGGGATGACGACAGCAGGGGCGGCGGGCACGCCGGATTCCTTCTACCGCGATCTGGGCGAGGGCCGGTACGAGAGCACCGGGCACACCGTGGGGCCGTGGAGCCCGAAGGCGCAGCACGCCGGGCCGCCGTCCGCGCTGCTGGGGCGGGCCATGGAGCGGCACCAGGTGCGCGAGGGGTTCCGGATCGCCCGGGTGACGCTGGACATCCCGCGGCCGGTGCCGGTGGACGAGCTGACCGTCGAGGTGCGCACGGTCCGCGCGGGCGCGCGCAGCGAGCTGCTGGAGGGCGAGATCACCGCGGGCGGCCAGGTCGTGATGCTGGCCCGGGCCTGGCGGATGACGGCCAGCCCGCAGGACACGCCCGCGCTCCGTCCGGAGCCGACCCCGCCGCCGCTGCCCGCACCGCAGCCGCCGCACCGGCTGCCCGGCACCGACCACGGCGGCTACGTGTCCGCGATGGAGTGGCGCTGGGCGGACGGCGGCGGCTTCGACCGGCCGGGGCCCGGGACGGCCTGGGTCCGGCAGCGGGTGCCACTGGTGGCGGGCGAGCCGGACACCCCGCTGACCCGGGCGCTGACGCTGGCCGACAGCAACTGGGCGGTGGCCTTCGAGCTCGACCACGTCCGCCGGCAGGTGGTCAACACCGATGTCACGCTGGCGCTGCACCGCGATCCGGTCGGCGAGTGGCTCTGCCTGAGTGCGGCCACCACCGCCAGCCCGGCCGGATCGGGCCTGGCGCTCGGGCGGTTGGACGACGAACTGGGCGACTGCGGCCGGGTGCTGCAGACGCTCTTCGTCGGGGAGCGCTGACGGTCCGTCAACTCTCTGACAGAAGTTGACGGACCGTCACAGCACTGCCGGGTCAGTGCAGGTGTGCGATTGCCTGGACCAGCTTGGCGGCGTCCACGGTGCCGACACCGGTCGTCTGGTCGTAACCAGGGCCCGCGGTGTAGCCGTTGG
Organism: Kitasatospora sp. GAS1066B; assembly: GCF_041262605.1. Classification (NCBI taxonomy): domain Bacteria; kingdom Bacillati; phylum Actinomycetota; class Actinomycetes; order Kitasatosporales; family Streptomycetaceae; genus Kitasatospora; species Kitasatospora sp. GAS1066B. The sequence continues at coordinate 60,483 of NZ_JBGCCO010000034.1, read as the reverse complement.
GACCGGTGCTGCCGGTGGTGACGTCCACCAGCCCGGACGAGTGCCGGGTGTAGAGGTGGTACAGGTCCTGGTCGATCACGCCGAGGCGGTGGCCGGCGGCCTGGTCGGCCAGCGCGACGACGCCGGCGAAGAGCGGGGAGGACTCGCTGGTGCCCGCGCCGTCCGCCGTCCAGCCGGTGTTGGCCGGGTCGAAGCTGGAGTACAGCCAGAGCGCGCCGTTGGGCGAGCCCGCCATGCTGATGTCCGGGGTGCCGCGGTGGTCGCCGACCACCGAGCGGACCGGGTCCTGGTAGCCCGGGCGGGCGAAGACCTTGGAGAGCTCGCCGCCGCTGCCCGACCAGGCGGCGTCGGGGGCGGTCCTGGCGCCCTGGTCGTCCAGGTGGAGCTCGGTGCCGCCGACCGCCGTGACCAGCGGGTCACCGGCCGGCCAGGCGGCGTCCAGCTTGGTCGAGTCGCCGCCGCCGTCGCCGGAGCTGGCGGTCAGCGTGACGCCGTGCTTCGCGGCATTGGTGAAGGCGTAGCGCAGCGTGGTCAGGCTGGTGTAATCGCCCTGGTCGAAGCCCGGGAACATCCCCTCGCTGGTCGCCCAGCTCATCGACACCACGTCCGCCTGGCCATTGTTCACCAGGTGGTTGATGCCGCTCATCATCTCGGGCACGCCGACCGCGCCCTCGGTCTCCGAGACGCCGGTCTCCAGCAGCACGATCCTCGCGCCGGGCGCGACGGCGTGTGCGGCCTCCACGTCCAGGGTGCTCTCGCTCGCCCAGCCGTCCATGTCGGCGTTCTTCGGGTCGAAGGCCGGGACCTGCCCCCACTGCACCACGTCCACCTGGCTGCTGGCGATGCCCCACTGCGCCGACCAGACGTCCAGGTCGTGCTGGATGGTCGGCGAGCCGAACGAGTCGACGATCACGATGGTCCGCCCCTGGCCGGTGATCCCGTGCTGGTAGAGCGGGTCGAGGTCGTAGGCGGTGCGGTACTGGAGCGGCGAGTAGCAGGCACGGTGCAGTTGGGTCAGGCAGTCGCTGGTGGGCAGCGGTGCGGCGAGCACCGGGTCGTCGGCCGGGCTCGCGTGCCGCAGCGGGTGCACGGCGAGCCGGGCGGACCACGGGGCCGCGGCGGCCTGGTCGGCAGTGGCGGTGGACTGGCTGACCGTCGGCAGCAGGGCGAGCGCGAAGGCCCCTGCGGTGGCGGCAACGAGTCGCAGGCGGGCGGACACGGGCACGGCGGTTCCCCTCCCAGATGAGACTGCGGAGCAGTTGAGGTGTTCAGGCCACAGCATCCACCTCCTGTTGTCAATGACCTCTCAGCCGCGGTGCGGGGCCGTGGGGTTGGCGGCCAGCCGCAGGTCGACGTAGCGGATGCTGTCGCCCGGCAGCAGATAGCGCTCGAGCTCGACGAACCCGTGGTGTTCGGCGAACCGCAGTCCGTCCGCGTTCGACTCCAGGACGACCGTCTCGATGACGGTGGCGCCGAGCGTTCTCGCCTGCGCCAGCCCGTGGTTGTAGAGCTGCTCGCCGATGCCGTGGCGCCGGAGGGCGGGGAGCACCCGGGCGATGACGGTGGCCGTGGCGGCCTCGTCGGCGGCCGCTTCGCCGGTGGGCGGCCGGACCGTGGAGCAGCCCACCAGGAGCTCGCCGAGATACGCGACCGCCAGGTGATTGCGCCCGCTGCGCTCGCGCACGGCGTCGAGGGAGAGCGGGTCGGTGGGGATGATCAGGTTGTGGACGTAGCGCCAGTCTTCGAGCATGGCGTCGCCGTCCGCCCGCTCGATGCGGAGCTCGATGGTCTGCGAGTCGTGAGAGTTGTGAGAGTTGTGAGAGGTGGGCATCGCAGCAGGAAAGCGGTGGACGGTAGGGGGCGTCAACCGGGTTTGCGGCCGGCTCACCGCTTGGGGATGATCTCCACGACGGCGAGCGAGGTGCCACCGACCGCGGCCAGTCCGATCGCGGTGGCGATGGCGAACTCCCGCCAGCCGCTCTTGCGGGTCGCTTCGGGCTCGGGTGCGGTGCGCAGGACGACGGTCTCCGGGCGCGGCGCCGGCTGGACCGCGGTGGCCTGGGCCGTCACAGGTGGCGGTGTCGCGGACGGCGGTGTCGCGGACGGTGCCGCGAGGGCCCGGGCGTGCAGCGCTTCCAGCTGCGCCGCCGCCTGCTGGGCCGTGGGGCGGCGTTCGGGGTCCTTGTGAAGCAGCGACTCCAGCAACGGCCCGAGCGGCCCCGCGTGCTGCGCCGGCGGGAGCGGCTGCTGGGTGATGGCGAGCCAGATCGACGGCAGGGACGGGCCGTTGAACGGCGGCTCCCCTTCGAGCGCGGTGTAGAGGGTGGCCCCAAGAGACCACAGGTCGCCGGCGGTCCCCACCGGCGTGCCCTCCAACTGCTCGGGCGGCATGTACTGCGGCGTGCCGATCATCATCCCGCTCTGGGTGAGCTGGGTGCTCGCGTCCAGCACCCGGGCGATGCCGAAGTCGGTGACGACGGTGCGCCGTTGGGCGAGGAAGACGTTGTCCGGCTTCATGTCGCGGTGCACGATGCCGGCCTGGTGGGCATGCGCGAGCGCGTCGGCCAGGTCGGCGCCGAGCGCCGCGACCCGCTGCCAGGGCAGCCGGCCCTGCTCCTTGAGGACGGCGGCGAGCGAGTTGCCGGCGAGCAGCTCCATCACGATCCACGGCGCGCCGTCCTGCTCGACCACGTCGTGCACGGTCACGATCCCGGGGTGGTTGAGCGCCGCCGCGGCCCGCGCCTCGCGCACCGCCCGTCCGGTCAACTCCCGGTGCTCCTCGGGACTCAGGTGCACGGGGAGGAAGACCTCCTTGACCGCCACCGCCCGCCCGAGCGTCTCGTCCCGCGCGCGCCAGACCCGGCCCATGCCGCCCTGGCCGATGGCCTCCGCCAGCCGGTACCGGCCGCCCACCACGTTCCCCGTTGTCCCCGCCACGAGGGATCAATATAGCGGGGCCGGTCGACCGGTACCGAACGTCACCCGGCGCACCGCCCGCGAACCGGGAGTCCGGTGCCACGGTGTTCCTCGGATCGGACCGGCTCATCGCGCCCGCCGCCGATGTGGCCCGGCCCGAGCGCGATTCGAGCAGCAGCCGACACCCTCGGAAGTCCTCCCGCGCGTGCGTTCGGTGACCACCGGGCACCAGGAGGGCCCGTCACACCGATGAGGACCGGGCAGGCACCATCCGCGACCGACCGAAGGGTTCATCATGCTGACCAAGGACGACTTCATCCGGATCGTGCGGGACGATCTCGCCCTCCCGATGAACGGCATCGACCTGACCACCGCGCTGGACTCCGACCGCAAGGTCAGCTGGGACTCGCTCCACATGCTGCGCCTGGTCGCCGCCGTGGAGCGCGAGACGGGCACCCGGGTCCCGGTCGGCCGCCTGCTGGAGGACCGCAGCCTCACGGCGATCTACCGCAGGATCTCCGAGGCCTGAGCCCTGCCCGGCCCAGCAGGACGAACCGGACTGGATGAGGAGAGACCATGACCGCTAACCGGACTCGCAGACCCGCGCCCGACGCGTCCGAGCCACTGACCACCGCCCCGCCGTCCCCCACCGCGCTGCCCGCCGACCCGCCGGCCGCCAACTCGCCGGCCGGCACCGTGCATCCGCTGATCCACGAGGCGGTGGCCCGCCAGGCCGAGCAGCACCCCGGGTCCACTGCGATCGTCTTCCGCGCGGATCGCATCAGCTACGCCACCCTGAACGCGGCGGCCGATCACTACGCCGAGCAGCTGGCCGCGCTGGGCGTCGGGGCCGGCGCGATCGTCCCGGTCCAGCTGCCGCGCACCCCGCAGTTGGCCGCCACCCTGCTCGCCGTCCTCAAGTGCGGTGCGGCGTACGCGGCGTTCGACCACCGCTGGCCCACCGAGCGGGTGGACGGCCTGCTCGACCAGCTGCACTCCCCGGTGTTCGTCACCGGCAACCGGCCCGCCGGCGTCCAGGCCGAGGCCACGGGTGCGGGCGGCGGGCGACCGCTCACCGTCTGGCAGCCGCCGGCCGAGCCGCTGGAGGTCTCGGCCGGCGCGGGCGGTACGGTTCCGCCTTCCGACATCGGGCCCGATGACGCAGCCTGCGTGTTCTTCACCTCCGGAACCACGGGCAGCCCCAAGGGAGTCGTCTCACCGCACCAGGCGACCACCCGACTGTTCGGCCCCGACGGCCTGCGCGGCTACCGCGCGGGCGGCGTCTCCCCGCAGTCGGCGCCGTGCGCCTGGGACGCCTTCAGCCTCGAGCTGTGGGGCATGCTCGTCACCGGCGGGACCACGGTGATCGTCGAGGACGACTACCTCCTGCCCGGCGCGCTGCGAGACATCGTGAAGTCGGCAGGCGTCGACACGGCGTTCTTCACGTCCTCGCTGTTCAACCTGTTCGTCGACATGGACATCGACTGCTTCGCGGGGATGGGGCAGATCTACACCGGCGGTGAGCGGCTCTCCCCCGCCCACGTGCGCCGCTTCCTGGCGCAGTACCCCGGCGTCGCACTGTTCAACGCCTACGGGCCGGTGGAGAGTTGTGTGTTCGCCACGATCCACGAGCTGGGTCCGGAGGACTGCGAGACCTTCGGCGGCATCCCGATCGGCCGCCCGGTCGCCGACACCGAGGTCTACGTCGCCGACGGCGGTCGGCTCTGCGAGCCGGGCACCGAGGGCGAGATCTGCATCGGCGGGGCCGGCCTGGCGATCGGCTACCTGGAGCAACCCGAGCTCACGGCCGAGAAGTTCGCGCCGATCACGGTGAACGGAACGCCGGTGCGGGTCTACCGCACGGGCGATCTCGGCTTCCTGGACGCCGATCAGGTCCTGCACTTCCGCGGGCGGGCCGACCGGCAGGTGAAGGTCCGCGGCTACCGCATCGAGCCGGGCGAGATCGAGAACGCCGCGATGAAGGTCGAGGGCGTCCGCAGCTGCACGGTGGTGCCGGTGCCCGGCCGGACGGCGGCCTGGGAACGGCTCGCCCTGTTCTACACCGCCACCGCCGACACCGCCGCCACCGCACCGGCCGAGGGCGAGTCCGACGACCCGATCGGGCTGGCCCGCACGCTCGGCAAGCGCCTGCCGCCCTACCTGGTCCCGGACACCGTCATGATGGTGGAGAAGTTCCCGGTGACCGTGAACGGCAAGATCGACAACCAGGCACTGCTGGACTCCCTGCCGGCCTGAGGCCTGACCGGGGAGACCAGGGAATGACGGTGGCGCAGGAGCCGATGCTCCTGCGCCACCGTCATTCCCTGATGATTCGTCAGAAGCCGTTGTGGGAACGGGTTTCAGGCCGACTGGTGCCACACCCGGATCAGCACCGCGTTGATGACGTACAGCACGAACAGCACGGCCGCCGGCACCACCCGCCCGGCGGCGTAGAGCGCGAGCGCGCCCAGGCCGAACCAGACGACCTCGAAGGCGATCCGGACGGCACCGTGCAGCGGCACCGCCGCCGAGGGCGACCCGAAGACCGCCCACACGACGATGAACAGCAGCGGTCCGCCGATCCCCAGCAGGAACTTGACGGCCGACTTGGAGCTGAAGGTGAATCCCCACAGCCCGACCGAGAACAGGACGGCGAGTTCCAGCAGGAACGCCAGCGTGAGGTTGATGGCCTTGGCGGCGGTGAGCATGGCTGCCTCCATGGGCAGAAGAGGGCGGTCGGAACGGCCGGCACCCCGGCGAGGGGCACCGTACCGGACCGACCGCGGTTCGAGCACAGTCTTTCCGTGAACAGGCATGGTGAATCAGTTGAACTGACGGAGCGTCACCAGGAGATCGGGGAACGTCACCGCGTCGGGGCGACGATCACCAGGCCGGAGTCTCGAGCACTTCGAGCACCGCGACGGTCCACATGAACCCGATCCCCGCACCCGCGGTGACGACCAGGTCGCCCGGCTTGGGGCGCCCGGTCTCGAACAGCCGGTTGAGGCCGATGATCTGGTCGCCGCCGCCCATGTGCGCGTAGTCCAGGCCCCAGTCGTAGACGGTGGTGTCGGGGTCCAGGCCGAGCGCGCCGTGGAAGCCCCACTCGATGATGGTCTTGCACATGTTGGCGTGGATGAACCACTGCGTACCGGCCAGGTCGGTGTCGGCCTCCGCCAGCGCCTGCTTGAGCACGGCACCGAAGTTCTCGTTGATCTTGGCGATCGTCTGGTCGTAGGCGTCCTCGTTGCGGCTCAGCCAGTGGCGCTTGCGACCGGCCAGGTCGGCGGGCTTGCCGTCGTAGAAGGGCGCCTCGGTCCAGGCGTCGTCGCCGCGGTACAGCGGTTCGAGCGACGCGTCGGCGCGGCTGACGCTGGAGCGGACCTTGGCGAAGCCGCCACGGGTGGAGAGCACCAGCGCGCCCGCGCCGTCGCCGTACACCACCTGCTCATCGGCCTTCCAGCGGTCCCAGTACGGCAACTTGAAGGAGTCACCGGTGGTGACCAGAGCCGCGCCGCCCTCCGGCCGGGCGGTGATCCAGGAGGCGGCGACCTCGGCGGCGGCGAGGCCGCTGTTGGAGCCCTGGCGCACCTCGAAGGCCGCGCCGTGGCCGCCGACGGTCTCGTTCTGCACGTAGTGGGCGGGGGTCCAGACGTCCTGACCCTGGTGGCCGACGCTGGCGTGCACCACCAGCCGGAACTCCTCACTCGCGATGCCGGAGCGCCCGACCGCCGTACGGCCGGCCGCCGCCGCCATCACCGGCCCGGTCTCCTCCGCGCTGGCCACCCGGACCGCGCGATACCCGTTGGCCTCGCACTCACCGGCACCGTAACGGCCGTCGGCGACGGCCTGCTCAGCGGTATAGACCTGCTCGGGCAGATAGGCGCCGAGACCGGCGACGTAGAGATTCTCCCAACGCATGCTGCGCTCCAGATTCGTGGTGACTGCGGTCGCTCCGAGTCTGGCGGCCCGCGCTATAGCCAGACTCGGGCGCAAACCCGCAGCCCCGGGCCGCTGCGCACAGGTCGAGCGCCGGCGGCCCCGAGCGGCCCGACCCTACGAAAAGTCGGCAGCAGGGCCGGTGTTGCCCGATCCGGCCTGGCCCAGGTCGCCCAGCGCGGTCAGGTACCGCAGCGCCGCCCGTGCCTCGTCGGCGCCGGCCTCCGTCCCGGCCGCCAGCTCCGTCAGCCGGGCGCGCCAGAACTCCCACCGCTCGACGGTGAACCCTCCCTCGGCCATCCCGCTGTCCGTGCACAGCTTGCCCAGGCGACCGACCTGCCCGTCGAACGACCGCCGCCGGCGCGCGAGGCCCGCGAGCAACGCACCGCAGTGCTGGAACCATGGGACCACCCCCCTCGGGTCGGCCAAGTTGACCGGCGACTCCTCCTCGAGGCAATCGCGCAGCGTCCAGATCGCGTAGAGCGAGAAGTCGATTCCGGCGGCGGTCAGGCGCGCCGCGAATGCGTTCAGGTTCACCCAGACGTCGACATCCGAAAAGCCGGGCATCTCGGCCCCCATGTCCAATGCCTCGCGCATCTGCGCGCCGAAACACGGAAGGTCGACAAACACCTTCATCTCCCAGACGACACAGTCCTGCCGCCCCTGATCACGAGTGAGCACCCCCTGCTGCTCGATCCCGGTCAACAGGTCGACAAGCCTGTCCTGGACGGTGCCGGACGACGACTCCCGGGCCGCCGTGATGACGGGCTCCCAGGCCGCCCACAGCAGCCCCTCGATCGTGTCGATCGCGGATTCCTCGGCCTGGTCGTCCACGAAGGCCGAGCGCATCGGCGCGACGAATCGAGCAACGGTCTCGTCCAGCGCGGCGGCCGGTGTCGCTCGGAGGTACCCGCTGAGAAGTTCCTCGTAATAGCGCGAAGCCGTGTCGTAGTCCATGGTGTCGGCCACGGTAGCAACGGCCGGTGGCGGACGAAGCGGAGGGCCCCGGCCTCCGCGGAGGCGGAGAAATGCCTGGTCGGACCTCCCTGGTCGGGCGTGCGGCCCTGGGGGCACAATCGTGCCCATGACGCATTCGGAGGAACCGCAGATCGGCGCGGCACCAGCGAACGCCGACTCCGCCTGGATCGGCTTCGTCCGCAGCACCGTCGCGCAGGTCACCGAGCACGCGCCGGGCAAGGAGCTGGTCGGGCCGATCGCCTACGCGGTCGACGCCGCCTGGCGGGTGATCGCCTACAACGACGCCTTCGCGGACGCGTTCACCGGGCGGCGGGTGCCCGAGAACATGTTCAAGTGGATGGTCTGGGACGGGCGCGACCAGTTGCCCGAGCACGACCGCTACTGGGTGCGCCGAGTGGTACCGCAGCTGGACAGCCTGCTGGAGGAGTTCCCGGACCAGCCCGAGCTGGTGGAGCTGGCGCGGTGGACCGAGCGGACCGTGGGCGGCCCGCTGCGGCTGGCCGGCCGGACCGGACCGGACGGCGAGATCCGGCCGCTGATCCACGCCCGCTACGGCTTCGGCTCGCTCTGGATCGGCGCCGCCTCGCCGATGACCCCGTTGGGGCGCGTGGTCTTCGCCCACTTCTACGCCGGCGCGACCCCGGACGACGTGCGCGCGCTGCTGCGCTCCCCGGAACCTCGGCAGGGCGCGGCCTGAGGGCGGCGGGGCCTGGGGTGGGTGGCCGGCGCGGTCAGTGCCGGTGGCTGCCCAGGTAGAAGAGCAGCATCACGAAGAACGCGAAGAAGTGCGTGCCGGCGATGTAGATGCCGGCCCGGATCAGCGCCGCCTTGCGCTTGCTGTTCTCGTCGCGGATGGTCTCGTTCACCGGGTTCGCGGCACTCGCCGGGTTCGCCTCGGTCGCCGGACTCGCCTCGCTCACGGGATTCGCCGTCACCGGACTCGCTCCTTCGCTTGGCCGGCCCCCGCGCGCAGCTGCACCAGCAGTTGCTCCTGGTCGGCGATCATCTCGGTCAGGATCCGCCGCGCCGCCCGCAGCAGGTCGGCCACATCCGGGGTGCTCAGCGCGTAGACCACGGTGTTGCCCTCACGGGTGGCGGTCACCAGGTTGCTCCGGCGCAGCACGCCGAGTTGCTGGGAGAGGCTGGACGGCTCGATCTCGATCGCCGCGAGCAACTCGCGCACCGGGCGCGGCCCGTCCTGGAGGAGTTCGAGGACCCGGATCCGCGCCGGGTGGCCCAGGGTGCGGAAGAACTCGGCCTTGGCCTGGTACAGCGGAACCGGCATACCCGTCCTCCTCGCGACACGTCGGGCGTCAGCTTCTCCGAACTTGAAGAATTCTTCAAGTCGCGCCCCGCCCGATCACGCCACCGGCCGCCCGACCTGACAGAACCCGGGCACGACCATCGCCGGGCTTTCGAAGCACCCCTGGACTGCGCTAAACTTCCAGAGATTGGTCTAGACCACTACATACACGCTTTCGGACGGTTGGTCAAGATGGAGATTGTGATCGTTCCCGACGCCGCCGCGGGCGGTGAGCTGATCGCCGAGGCGATCGCGGAGCTGTTCACCGGCAAGCCCGACGCGCTGGTCGGCGTGGCCACCGGGTCGACGCCGCTGCCGATCTACCGGGCGCTGGCCGCCAAGGTGCGGGCCGGATCGCTGGACGTGTCGCGCGCCCGGATCTGCCAGCTCGACGAATACGTCGGCCTGCCCAAGGGGCACCCCGAGTCCTACCGCTCGGTCGTGCTGCGCGAGGTGCTCGAACCGATGGGCATCACCGCGGACGCCTTTCTCGGCCCCGACGGCTCCGCCGAGGACATCGCGGCGGCGGCCGCGGCCTACGACCGCGAGCTCGCGGCGGCCGGCGGCGTGGACCTGCAGCTCCTCGGGATCGGCACCGACGGGCACATCGGATTCAACGAGCCGTGCTCCTCGCTCGCCTCGCGGACCCGGATCAAGACGCTCACCGAGCAGACCCGGGTCGACAACGCCCGGTTCTTCGACAGTCTCGACGAGGTCCCGCACCACGTGATCACCCAGGGCATCGGCACCATCCTGGAGGCCCGCCACCTGGTGCTGCTGGCCACCGGCGAGGCCAAGGCCGAGGCCGTCGCGCAGGCCGTCGAGGGCCCGCTCTCCGCGCTGGTCCCGGCCTCCGCGCTGCAGTTGCACCCGCACGCCACCGTGGTGGTGGACGAGGCGGCGGCCGCCCGCCTCAAGCTGGCCGACTACTTCCGGGCCACCTATGCAGCCAAGCCGGCCTGGCAGTCGATCTGAGCCGTCCGCCCGCGGAGCCCCCGCCCTGATGCTGCGTCAGGCCCACAGCCTGACGCAGAATCAGTTCCAGCCGGGGAACGGCGGCAGCGGCCAACTCGGCGGCTCCGGCAACGGCGCGTCCGACACCAGCGCCGCACCGCCCGTGCGCCCGGCGAGCCAGCCGAGCAGGGCGTGGCCCGAGCCGCTGACCACCAGGCCGGACGGCGCCAGGGTCCAGCGGCGGCCGAGATCAACGGCAGTCACCTCGCCGACCGGGAACTCGCGGGCGGCCAACGCGGCGAGCGTGTCCGGCAGCGCCCACCTCACGTACGCCTCGGGCCAGTCGGCCGGCCGGTAGCCGAGGTCGAGGTCGACATGGTGCGTCTCCAGCTCACGCCAGCAGCGATACAGGGTGAACCAGGCCGGGTGCCGCCAGCCCGCGAGCGCGGTGACCAGGTTGCCCCACCGGTCGGCGGGCATCGCCGCGGCGTCCTCGGCCAGCCGGTCCAGCCGATCGCGCAGCTCGCCCACGAGCGCGGCGGCGGGCCGCCCCGCGCCGTCCCGCAGGGCGCCGACCGGCGTCGCGTCATCGGCCCGCCGGGTGGGCTCGACCCCGGTGCGGGCCAGCGCCAGCAGCCGCAGGTACGCCTCGGCGGCGCCGGCCAGATGCGTGATGACCTGCTCGCGGCTCCACCCGGCCAGCGTGGACGGCGCGCGGAGCTCCGCGTCGTCCAGCGCCACCGCGGCGGCGACCAACCGGGCCGCGGAGTCGGTCACTTCCGCGAGCAGCTGAGGCGGATCGAGCACGAGGGACGGATCGGACCACATCGTCGGCATGGCATCGGAGCTTACCGATGATCCACTTGATCGCTACCGTGGCCTGGTGATCACGACCAACGACTCTCCGACACCACAACCCCTGAGCACCGGAACGCGGCTGAACCCGGGCAGCACCTCCCGCCTGACGGTGGCCGTCCTCGGACCGGGCGGTGTCGGCGGACTGCTCGGCGCGCTGCTCGCCCGCGACGGGCACCACGTCATCTGCCTGGCCGGCGAGCGGACCGCCGGCGTCATCCGCCGTGACGGCCTGCGGGTGACCAGCGGTCAGTACGGCGACTTCACCGTCCCGGTCGAGGCCGACACCGAACTGCGCCGACCGGTCGACCTCGCCTTCGTGACCGTCAAGCAGCCCGCCCTGCCCGCCGCCCTCGACCGGCTCCCGGCACGGCTGATCGGCCCCGAGGGGATCGTGGTGCCGCTGCTCAACGGCCTCGACCACCTCCCGGTGCTGCGCCGGCACTACCCGGCCGACCAGGTCGTGGCCGGCACCATCAAGGTCGAGACCACCCGCACCGCGCCGGGCCGGATCGCCCACACCAGCCCCTTCACCACCCTCGAACTGGCCGCCCCGCTCGACGCGCTGGCCGCCCGGCTCCGGCACGCCGGGCTGACGGTGGCGCTGCGGACCGACGAGCAGGCGATGCTCTGGGACAAGCTCGCCTTCCTGGCCCCGTTCGCCCTGCTGACCACCCGTCACCAGGCCTCCGTCGGCGCCCTCCGGGGGCAGCACCGGTCCGAACTGCTCGCCGTGCTCGACGAGGTCACCGCCGTGGCCCGCGCGGCGGGCGCACCGGTGACCGCCGAGTCCGTGCTCTCCTTCTTCGACCGCGCCCCGGCCGCGATGAACTCCTCGATGCAGCGCGATGTGGCCGCCGGCCGCCCGATCGAGCTCGACGCCATCGGCGGGGCCGTCCTGCGGGCCGGTGCCGCGCACGGGATCGACACGCCGCTGCTCGCGTGCCTGGTCGCGGAGCTGAGCTCGGCGCCGGCGGCGGCAGCGGGCGTCCGGATCACCAGCCTGGACCACCTGGTGCTGACCGTGGCGGACGTCGAACGGACCATCAGCTTCTACCAGCGCGTGCTGGGCATGCGGCCGGTGACCTTCGGCGCGGGCCGCCGCGCGCTGGCCTTCGGCAGCAGCAAGATCAACCTGCACCAGGCCGGCCACGAACTGCTCCCGCACGCCGCCCGCCCGACCCCCGGAAGCGCGGACCTCTGCCTGATCACCGACACCCCGCAACAGCAGGTCGTGGCGCACCTGACCGCCTGCGGGGTACCAATGGAGGAGGGCCCGGTGCCGCGCACCGGCGCCCAGGGGCCGATCACCAGCACCTACCTGCGCGACCCCGACGGCAACCTGGTCGAGATCAGCACCTACGACAACACGCCGGGGCACCCGGGAGCCGGCGATCACGTCCAGTAGCGCGTCGGGCCGGCCGCTCCGCCGCTCCCCGGTGCTCCCCAGGGGCCGTGGCGTGCCTCTGAACTGACGAACAGTCACGTGTGAGTACGCAAGCTGCCCCCTGTCCCGCGCGGGACGGGGGGCAGCTTGCGTGACGGGTGGTCCGAGCGTCAGATCAGAGGCTCAGGACCTGGCCCGGCAGGATGACGTCCGGGTTGGTGCCGATGGTCTGGGCGTTGGCGGCGTACAGCTTGGCCACGGTGGTGCCGTGCGAGGCCGCGATGGCGCTCAGCGTGTCACCGCTCTTGACGGTGTAACCGCCGGCGGCAACCGGGGCCTGCTTCTGGACCGGCGCCGACTGCACCGGAGCGGACTGCTTCGGGGCGGCCTGCTGCTTCGGCGTCGCCTGCTGCACCGGGGCGGCCTGCTGCGGCGCCGGGGCCGCGGTCGCCGTCGAGCCGGTGGTGGCGTCGACCTGCGCCGCCGGGCCACCCGCCGTCAGCCCGGCCTTCACCGAGCACACCGGCCAAGCGCCCGGACCCTGGTCCGCCAGCACCTTCTCCGCCACCGCGATCTGCTGCGCCGGCGTCGCCTGGGCGGCGGAGGCCGCGTACTGGGTACCGCCGTACGCGGCCCAGGTGCTCGGCGTGAACTGCAGACCGCCGGAGAACCCGTTGCCCGAGTCGATCGACCAGTTCCCGGTGCTCTCGCACTGCGCCACCGCGTTCCACGTCGACGTCGACGCCGCCGAGGCCGCGTTCGCCGTCACGAGACCCGCCACCGGCAGGACGGCGATCGCCCCACCCAGCACCGCCAGCCGCACTCGCGAGCGCTTGCCGGCCTTCTTGGCAGTAGTGGTGGTGGCGGTGTTCTCGTTACGGAAAGTCAAAGGATCTCCCTCATCGCTGGTCTCCGGGCAACCGCGCGCACGGAACCACACCCCACGAACCAACCGAGGACGGTTCCCGCACGACCCGCCCCGGCCCGGGAAACCCACGGGCCCCGGGGCGGTCCCGGGTGGCGCTCACTGCGCCGAGAACGAAGCTACGCACCCCCCGCGCCCCGATCAACCACATCGAAACATCCCAGGTCACGCCCCATTACCCCTGGGAACCAAGCCACCAATCCACCCCAAACCACCGGAATCCAGGTAAATCGACCCTGCCACCTTCGCCTGAAAGTGGCGCACGCCACCCCGGATCGACCACCCAGGGCGATCAGCTCGACACCCCTGGTCAGAAAACGGCCCCCTTGTGGCCCCCGGCACACCCCTGCCCGCCGTCCGAGCTAACCGCGCCGTCCCGCTGGCGCTGCGCCACCTCGCGGCGCCGCCGCCGGGACCAGCATGGTCCCGACCCGCCGAGCCCTCGGCCCCACCAAGCGCCCCAAGCCCCCAGGAGGCCGGATGACCGTCGTGGAGGAGCCGGAGCGGCAACTCGCCCCCGGCACCGCGACCCGCCTGCGCCACGGCAGCACCGTCCTGCGCTGGCTGAGCACCACCGACCACAAGGAGATCGGCAGCCTCTACCTGACCACCTCCTTCGGCTTCTTCCTGGTCGGCGGCGTGTTCGCGATGGTGATGCGCGCGGAACTGGCCCGCCCGGGCGAGCAGTTCGTCACCAGCGCCCAGTACAACCAGCTCTTCACCATGCACGGCACGATCATGCTGCTGCTCTTCGCGACCCCGACCTTCACCGGCTTCGCCAACTGGATCATGCCGTTGCAGATCGGCTCGCCGGACGTGGCCTTCCCGCGGCTGAACGCTTTCACCTACTGGGTCTTCCTGTTCGGCGGGCTGATCGTGCTCAGCGGCTTCTTCACCGCCGACGGCGCCGCCGCGTTCGGCTGGTTCGCCTACGCCCCGCTGAACAGCGTGGTCCACTCCCCCGGCACCGGCGGCGACCTGTGGATCGCGGGGCTGGCGGTGGCGGGTCTCAGCACGATCCTCGGCTCGGTCAACTTCATCACCACCATCGCCTGCCTCCGGGCGCCGGGGATGACCCTGTTCCGGATGCCGATCTTCACCTGGAACGTGCTACTCACCTCGATCCTGGCGCTCTTCGCCTTCCCGGTGCTGACCGCCGCCCTGCTGGTGCTGCTCTCGGACCGGCGGCTGGGCTCGCAGGTCTTCGACGCCACCAGCGGTGGTGCGCTGCTCTGGCAGCACCTGTTCTGGTTCTTCGGGCACCCGGAGGTGTACATCGTCGCGCTGCCGTTCTTCGGGATCATCAGCGAGATCCTGCCGGTGTTCAGCCGGAAGCCGATCTTCGGCTATCTCGGGCTGGTCGCGGCGACCATCACGATCGCGGGGCTCTCGGCGGTGGTCTGGGCGCACCACATGTTCGTCACCGGACAGGTGCTGCTGCCGTTCTTCTCGCTCACCTCCTTCCTGATCGCGGTGCCGACCGGGGTGAAGATGTTCAACTGGGTCGGCACCCTGTGGCGGGGCTCGCTCTCCTTCGAGACCCCGATGCTCTGGGCGATCGGCTTCCTGGTCACCTTCCTCTTCGGCGGCCTCAGCGGGGTGATGCTCGCGGCGCCGCCGATCGACTTCCACGTGTCCGACTCGTACTTCGTCGTGGCTCACATGCACTACGTGCTCTTCGGCACGGTGGTCTTCGCGACCTTCGGCGGCTTCTACTTCTGGTGGCCCAAGTTCACCGGGCGGCAGCTGGACGAGCGGCTCGGCCGGCTCCACTTCGGCCTGCTCTTCGTCGGGTTCCAGACCACCTTCCTGGTCCAGCACTGGCTGGGCGCCGAGGGCATGCCACGCCGGATCGCCGACTACCTGCCGTCCGACGGCTTCACCACCCTGAACACGATCTCCAGCGCCGGCGCCTTCCTGCTGGGGCTGTCCACGCTGCCGTTCCTCTTCAACGTCTGGCACACCGCGAAGTACGGGCGCCGGGTCGAGTCGGACGACCCCTGGGGCTGGGGCCGCTCGCTGGAGTGGGCCACCTCCTGCCCGCCGCCCCGGCACAACTTCCACGCGCTGCCCCGGATCCGCTCGGACAGCCCGGCCTTCGACCTGCACCACCCGGGCAGCACCAGCGAGGACACCGACATGCTCACCAGGGAGCCCCGGCCATGAGGTTCGAGGCCTACCTGTTCGCCGGCATCGCCCTCTTCTTCGGCGTGATCGGCGGCATCTACGACTGGCTCGCGCACGAGCCGGCCGGCAAGGGCACGCTCGCGTTCGCCTTCCTGATGTCCGCGCTGATCGCCGTCTTCTTCTTCGTCCAGTCGGTGCGCCACGGCCCCCGCGCGCAGGACCGCCGCGAGGTCGAAGTGGCCGAGACCTCCGGACCGCTCGACTTCTTCCCGCCGCAGAGCTGGTACCCGCCGCTGCTGGCCGCCGGCGCGGGCGTGTCGGCGCTCGGCCTGGTCTTCGGCGTCTGGCTGCTGCTGATCGGCGCGGGGATCACGGCCGCCGGCGTCGGCGGGTTCGTCTTCCAGTACGTCAACCGGGGCGGCTGAACCGATGGACTGCAGCTTCTGCGCCCTGATCGCGGACCCGGCGGCGCCGATCCACCAGGCCTTCCGGGACGACGTCGCGCTGGCCTTCCTGGACCACCGGCCGCTCTTCCCCGGCCACCTGCTGGTACTGCCGGTGCGGCACGTCGCCACGCTCACCGACCTGCCGCCCGAGCTGGTCGGCCCGTTCTTCGGCCGGGTCCGGCTGCTGACCGAGGCCGTCGAGCGGGCGACGGCGGCCAAGGGCTCGTTCGTCGCGATGAACAACCGGGTCAGCCAGTCGGTGCCGCATCTCCACGTGCACGTGGTGCCGCGCAACCCGAAGGACGGGCTGCGCGGTTTCTTCTGGCCGCGCCACCGCTACCGCGACGAGGCCGAGGCGCGGCGGATCGCCGAGCGGATCGCGCGGTGCTCGGCCGAGTTGCTGCGCAGCGGCTCGGCCGACCCGGACGCCTGATCCGTACGGCCGACCCGCTTGACTGAACCGCTCTACTGAACCGCTCGGCTGATCCGTACGGGTGATATGACGCTGCGTCAGGAATACCGTCGCCCGCCCCGGCACTGTCACCATCATGGCTACTCTTGGACTGATCGGCAGTGGACACATCGGCGGCACCCTGGCCCGGCTCGCGGTCAACGCGGGCCTGGACGTGGTGCTCAGCAACTCACGCGGGCCCGAGACCCTCGCCGGCCTGGTGGCCGAACTGGGCCCGCGGGCCCGCGCCGCGACTCCGGCGCAGGCGGCCGAGGCGGGTGACTGGCTGGTGGTGACGATTCCGCTGAAGAACTCCTTCCAGCTGTCCGCCGCCCCGCTCGCCGGCCGCCTCGTGCTCGACACCGGCAACTACTACCCCGAGCGTGACGGGCACTTCCCCCGACTCGACTCCGGCGAGACCACCAGCAGCGAGCTGGTCCAGGAGCACCTGGCCGACTCCCAGGTGGTCAAGGTCTTCAACAACATCTACTCCGGCCACCTGCTGGCGCTGGCCCGTCCCGCCGGCGCCCCCGACCGCTCGGCGCTGCCGATCGCGGGCGATGACGCCACGGCCAAGGAGCGGACCACCGCCCTGCTCGACGCCCTCGGCTACCTCGCGGTGGACGCGGGGCCGCTCTCCGCCGGCTGGCGGTTCCAGCCCGGCACCCCGGCCTACGGCCTGCCCTACCTCAAGGACCAGAGCTCCCGCCTCGACCTGGACCCGGGCCACCCCGCCGACATCGCCACCGTCAAGGAGGCCCTCACCGCCGCCACCCGATAGCCCGCCAACCACTCAGTCGGCCCCGCCGGTGCTGCGCGACAGCCGGCCGCACCGGCGGCGACTCCCCACCCGCTCACCTGCCCCAGGGCCCCAGCCTGCCGCGCAGCCTGGCGCACTCGTTGACCAGCGCGTCGGTGAAGAGCGGCAGGTCGGCGCTCTTCCGACTGGTGATCAGCGGGCCCTGGCCCGCCTGGCAGGTCCGCACCTGCTCGTTCACCCAGGCCGCGCCCGCGTTCTCCAGGTCGGTGCGCAGGGTGGGCCATGAGGTCAGCGTCCGCCCGCGCACCGCGCCTGCCTCGATCAGCAGCCAGGGCGCGTGGCCGATCGCCGCCACCGGCCTGCCCGCCGTGCAGAACGCCCGGACGAACTCCACCGCGGCGGGCTCCAGCCGCAGCCGGTCCACACCGACCACCCCGCCCGGCAGCACCAGGGCGGCATAGTCGGCCGCGTCGCTCTCCTCGATCACCGCGCCCACCTCGAAGGTGTCCGCCCGGTCCAGCTCCCGGTAGGCGAGCACCCAGCCGGGCCGGGTGGCGAGCAGCCGCGGTGTGCCGCCCGCCTCCAGCACCGCCTGCCACGCGCCGGCGAGCTCCCGCTGCTCGACGCCCTCGGCGGCGGCCAGAAACGCGACCGTCAGTCCCCGCAGAGTGATCACCGGCCCGACACCTCCTCGCCCCGCTCCCTGCCATCCTCCTCCCGTTACCCGCGAGCGTGACACGCGGACTCACCCGGTCGGCCCCGATCGACCACGGGCGCGACGGGGGATGCCTGCTGCACCAAGCACGGCGAAAGGAATCGAGATGGAGAGCGCGGACCTGTTGGCCGATGCCTTCGACCGGGTCAAGGAGGCCGTCCACGAGGCGGTCCAGGGCCTGGGCCCGAAGCAGCTGACGGCCAGGCTGGACCCGGATGCGAACTCGGTGGCCTGGCTGATCTGGCATCTGACCCGGGTTCAGGACGACCATCTGGCCGAGCTGATGGACGTCGAGCAGGTCTGGACGGCGGACGCCTGGCGGGAGAAGTTCGACCTGCCGTTCGCGCCGGAGGTGATCGGCTACGGCCAGAGCTCCGCCCAGGTGGCCCAGGTCCAGGTGACCTCCCGCCGGCTGCTGACCGGCTACTACGACGCCGTGCACCGCCGAAGCCTGGGCTTCGTCCGTACCGTGACCGCCAAGGAACTGGACCAGGTGGTGGACGAGCGCTGGACGCCACCGGTGACGCTCGCGGTACGGCTGGTGAGCGTGATCGCGGAGGATCTGCAGCACGCGGGGCAGGCGGCCTTCATTCGTGGCGTCCTGCTCCGTCGCAGCTCTTGACTGCTCTAGTTAGGAAACTTAACTTATGGACACCCATCCCCCGCGTGCACCGCCCTGATCCCTGGAGTCCCCCGTGTCCGCGACACTCAGCAGACGGATAGGCCTGTTCCAGGCCATCGCCATCAATATGAGCCAGATGTGCGGGATCGGTCCCTTCGTGACGATCCCGCTGATGGTCGCCGCGTTCGGCGGCCCGCAGGCGATCATCGGCTGGCTGGCCGGCGCGGTCCTGGCGCTGGTCGACGGCCTGGTCTGGGCCGAGCTCGGCGCCTCGCTGCCCGGCTCCGGCGGCAGCTACGTCTACCTGCGTGAAGCGTTCCAGTACCGGACGGGCCGGCTGATGCCGTTCCTCTTTGTCTGGACCGCGATGCTCTTCATACCGCTGATCATGTCCACCGGGGTGGTCGGCTTCGTCCAGTACCTCGCCTACCTGTGGCCGCACATGACCAAGCCCCAGGGCGACCTGGTGGGCCTGGCGATGATCGTGCTGGTCACCCTGCTGCTCTGGCGCCGGGTGGAGCGGATCGCCAAGCTCGCCACGGTCATGTGGGGCGTCATGCTGGCCGCCGTCGGCGCGGTGCTGCTCGCCTCCTACACCCACTTCTCGCCGTCCCGCGCCTTCACCTGGCCCGCGCACGCGGTGGACCTGACGCACGGTCACTTCTGGCTCGGCTTCGCCGCCGGTCTGACCATCGGCATCTACGACTACCTCGGTTACAACACCACCGCCTACCTCGGTGCCGAGATCAGGAACCCGGGACGGGTGATGCCGCGCTCGATCATCTACTCGATCGTCGGCATCATGGTGATCTACCTGCTGCTGCAGATCGGCGTGCTCGGCGCGCTCGACTGGCACCAGATGCTCGACCCGAACTCGATCGCCTCCACCTCGGTCGCCTCCGCGGTACTGCAGGCCACCTGGGGCAAGTCCGCCGCCGACGTGGTCACCGTGCTGATCCTGGTCACCGCCTTCGCCTCGGTGCTGACCGGCCTGCTCGGCGGCTCCCGGGTGCCGTACGACGCGGCCCGCGACGGGGTGTTCTTCCGCTCGTACTCCCGGCTGCACCGCAAGCACGAGTTCCCGACCCTGGGTCTGCTCACCATGGGCGTGGTCACCGCGATCGGCTTCCTGATCGGCCGGCACACCGACCTGAACACGCTGATCAACCTGCTCACCACGGTGATGGTGATCGTCCAGGCCTTCGCCCAGGTGCTCGCGGTCACCGTGCTGCGCAAGCGTCAGCCCGACCTGCGGCGGCCGTACACGATGTGGCGCTACCCGCTGCCCAGCCTGGTCGCGGCCCTCGGCTGGGTGGTGATCTACGGCTACGCCGACCGCAACGCGCCCGGCTACCACCCGATCGAGTGGTCGCTGGCCTGGGTCGCGGCGGGCGGGGCGGCGTTCGCGCTCTGGTCCCGGTTCGAGCGGATCTGGCCGTTCGGGCCCAAGGAGATCCGCGAGGAGTTCCGCAACGCCGACGTCGAGTCGGAGCTGCCCGTGGGCGCCTGACCCAGAGCCTCGGGACGAGCCCGTCACGAGACCCGTCGAAGGGCCCTACCCCACCGCCGCCGTCCGCCGCTCGAAGACCTCCGCGCGGGCGCCCAGCAGGGCGGTGGCCAGCGCGCCGCGCAGCACCGCCTCATCCCCCAGCAGGCTCGCCGCCAGGCGCGGCCGCAGCGGGCTGAGGCGGTGCAACTCCTCCTCCAGCGGGTCGATCAGCAGGTCGGCCCCGTTGCCCAGACCGCCGCCGAGCACCACCAGGTCCGGATCGAGCACGGCGGCCACCACCGCGACCGCGTAGGCGAGTTGCCGGGCCTCGCGGAGCACGGCGGCGCGCGCGGCCGGATCGCCGGCGCGGGCCGCCTCGAAGACCCGCTTGGCGGTCAGGCTCCCGCCCAGGCCCAGTTCCCGTGCCGAGCGCACCACCGACTCGGCCGCGGCCGTGCCCTCCAGGGTCTGCCGCCCGCCCATCAGCGGCAGCAGCCCTATCTCTCCGGCCGCGCCGCTGGCGCCCGGCTGCAACTCGCCGCCGACCACCACACCCATGCCCAGGCCGGTGCCGATCAGCAGGTAGACGAAGACCTTGCTGCCCGCGCCCGCGCCGTCGGCGTACTCGCCGAGCGCGGCGAGATTGGCGTCGTTGTGCAGGCTGATCCTGGTCTCCAACCCCGCCGCCAGCCGCTCGAAGAGCCCGCGCCGGCCCCAGCCCGGCAGGTTGCCGGCGTAGTGGACCCGGCGCTGCGACTCGTCCCAGACGCCCGGCGAGCCGATCGCCGCGTGCACCACGTCACCCGGGCGCAGGCCGGCCTGCTCGGTGGCCTCGCGCGCGGCGGCCACCACCGCGTCCGCCACGGCGTTGGCGCTGCGGCCGCGGTTGGGCACGTCGCGGCGGGCCAGGATCCGGCCGTTCAGGTCCGCCACCGCCACCCGCAGCCGGGCCCGCCCGATGTCCACCCCGAGCACGTGGCCGGCCTGCGGATCGGGCTCGTAGAGCACCGCGATCCGGCCGCGCTCGGGCGCCAGCAGCCCCGCCTCGCGGGCCAGCCCGGCGCGCTCCAGCATCGCCAGCGCGGCCGAGACGGTGGGCTTGGACAGCCCGGTGTCCCTGGCCAGTTGGGCCCGCGACAGCGGGCCCGCGGAGCGCAACCGCTCCAGCAGCAGCCACTCGTTGTTGCTGCGCAGCCGCTGCCGGTTCCAGGGCTGCGCCGCCTGCGGCCCACCCTGCGAACCGGCACCCGTCGCCGGGCGGGTGCTCATCGATGCCTCCGGGCCGTTGCCGTGCTCTCGTCGTTCTGCCGCAGCCACTCTATGCAACCCGCCTGACCAGCCGGGAGACCCGGTCTGACGCGCGCTCCGGCCGACGGGGCGTCAGCTCGGCCGGTACTCCTCGGGCACACCGATGGCGGCTGCCTCGGGCCCGAGCGCCGCGACGTACCCGGCGTGCAGCGCGGCCCACCCGGGGCCCGGCGGCCGGTCGTCCACGGCCCCCGCCAGCTGCCGCGCCAGCAGGTCCAGGCACTGGTGCCAGCCCGCCCCGTCGCGGGCCGCCTTCCCGCGCTCGTCCAGGGTGTCGAGCAGCACCAGGGTGCTGCCGCCGGCCCGTTCGGTCAGCTCCAGGCGGATCACGTCGGTGCCCCATTCGAACTCCAGTACCGCGGGCGGGGTGTACGCGAGCACCGTGCCGTGGAAGGCGGGTGCCCGGTCCAGCGGATCGGTGAAGGTCAGCGTGGCGCCGACCGCCCAGTCGCCGGTGATCCGCTGCGGGAACCAGGCCGCCAGTTGCTCGGGCTCGGTGAGCGCCCGCCAGACCCGCTCCGGTGGGTGCGCGAGGTCGCGGCTGAACCGCAGCCGCCAGCGGTCGCCGGCCGGTTCCAGGGTTCCGAGGTCGGTCATGGCATGCTCCCGTTCTCCGTCCGCGGCCCAGCGCGTCGCCGTTCGACCGCGGGATCGTCGTCCATCGCGTCCAGTTGACGTTCGAGCCGGTCCAGGCTCTCGCTCCAGAGCTCCCGGTACGGCGCCAGCCACTGCTCCAGCTCGCGCAGCGGTTCGGCCCGCAGCCGGTAGAGCCGGCGCTGCTCGGCCACCCGCACCTCGACCAGGCCGGCCTCGCGCAGCACCCGCAGGTGCTTGGAGACCGCCGGTTGGCTGGCCGCCAGGGCCTGCGCCAGTTCGCCGACCGACCACTCGCCGCCGCGCACCAGCTCGAGTATCCGGCGGCGGCGCGGCTCGGCGAGCACCTCGAAGAGCGACGTCACGACGTCAGCATGCCTCTCCAGTTATATGCTCGTCAAGGCATACGATGGCCGTGCACAACTCACCGCACCCTGACCGGCTGGGAGTCGCACCGTGACCGACGAGAACCTCACCCCGCTGGCGCCGCTCGACGAGGACTGGGAGCGCGCCCTGGCCGTGGTGGCCCACCCCGACGACATGGAGTACGGCGCGGCGGCCGCCGTGGCCCGCTGGACGGGGCAGGGCAAGACCGTCGTCTACGCCATGGTCACCAGCGGCGAGGCCGGCATCGACTCGATCGACCCGGCGCAGTGCGGGCCGCTGCGCGAGGCGGAGCAGCTCGCCTCGGCCGCGCTGGTCGGCGTGGACACCGTGGAGTTCCTGCGCCACCCCGACGGCACGGTCGAGTACGGGCTGCCGCTCCGTCGCGACCTGGCCCGGCTGGTGCGCCGGCACCGCCCGGAGATCGTGATCACCACCAACTTCCGGGAGACCTACGGCGGGGTCGTCCCGAACCAGGCCGACCACATCGCCGCCGGGCGGGCCACCCTGGACGCGGTGCGGGACGCGGGCAACCGCTGGGTCTTCCGTGAACTGACCGCCGAGGGCCACCAGCCGTGGGACGGCGTGCGCCAGGTCTGGGCTGCCGGTTCTCCACAATCCGGGCACGGCGTGGACACCACCGACGCCTTCGAGGCCGGGGTAGCCTCTCTGGAGGCCCACGCGGCCTACCTGGCGGGCCTGGGTGGACAGATGGCGGACGCCCGCGGCTTCCTGGAGTCGATGGGCCGGGCCACCGGCACCCGGCTCGGGTCCCGGTTCGCCGCCGCCTTCGAAGTGATCGATCTGCATTTCTGAGGTCACTTCCGAGTCGGGGCCCGGCAGCGCGGGCAGGCTGCTGTGGCTAGGATGTGACTGGTTGTCAGATCGCGAGGGCGGCACCGGCTGCCACCCTCGGCGCAGCGCGCGATCCCCCGCGCTATCCCCCGGAGTGGAGAGAACGCAATGGCTGAGGAAGCGGCTTGCTGGGCGGCCTGGACCACCAAGAACGTGCGCTCGGGTCCGGGCGGTGTGCTCACCGCGGAGGGCGCCAAGCTCACCGGTGACCTGAGCGTGCACACCACCTGGACGGGCACCGAGGCGATCCTCACCGTCCAGTACACGGACGCCCTGGACTGGTTCACCCTGCAGGGCAGCCCGAAGACGGTGACCGACGAGCTGATGGCCCGCGACCTGCACCAGGCCGCGGTCAACGCCGTAAAGGCCGGCGGCGGCGCGGCCCTCGACTGAGACCGACCGGCGATCGGGGGCCAGCCCTAGTCCCGGCGCCCCGTCAGTTCGCCGGGCTGGCCGCCGCCAGCAGCTCGCGCAGCAGCGGCTGCAGCTGCTCCGTCGGCACCGCGGCCAGTTCGGCGAAGGCGCCGCTGGAGCGGGCCAGCACCACCCCGGCGAAGGCGGCCGCCGCCAACTCGGCCCGCAGCCGCGGCCGGTCCGCGCCCTCCTCGGCGAACCGGTCCTGCAGTGGCCGCACCAGCCGCTCGTCGAGGTAGTCACGGGCGGCCTGCTGGACCTCGCTGCTGTCGCCCGGCAGCACCGCGGCCTGGAAGGACGGCCCCGGGCCGCGCCGGTCGAAGCGCTCCAGCAGGATCCGCAGCCGGTCGTTGTCTAGCAGGTCGGCCGGGGTGGCGTCGCCCAGTTCGAGCCGCACGGCGGCCAGGTACAGCTGCGTCTTGCCCCCGAAGTAGCGGGCGATCAGCGCCGGGTCGACACCCGCGCGCTCGCCGATCTCCCGGGTGGTGGTGCGCTCGAACCCGCGGTCGGCGAACAGCTCCACGGCAGCCTCGATCAGCAGTTCGCGGCTGCGGGCGGCGTCCCGGCGGCGAGCGGGCGCGGGCCCCGCCCCGGCGGCCGACGGCCCGTCAGCGGTCGCGCCGGCGGCGGCCGCGGTCACCGCTCGGTCCGGGCCTGGACGACGGGCACCTCGTCCTCACCGGGCGCGATATCGGCGATGCTCTCGTCCACCATCAGCTCCTCGTCCACCGTGGCGCGGTCCACCGCCACGGCGCCGCGCCGTGGCAGCACGATGGTAACCACCCCGGCCACCACCCACACCGCACAACTGATCAGCGCGGCGAACCGGTAGCCGTCATTGGTGGGCAGCAACTGCCCGGGGGCGGTGTGGGCCTGCAGCACCGCGCCGCAGAGCGCACTGCCGGTGGAGTAGCCGACGTAACGCAGCACCTGGTTGAAACTGACGGCACTGCCGACTTCCCGGGCGGGCACCGAGCTGACGATCAGTCCGGGCATCACCGCGAACGTGCAGCCGACGCCGAGCCCGGCGATGCCCATCACCACCAGCAGCTCCCAGAGCTGACCGCGGGCGAAGAGGAAGAAGAGCACCGAGACCAGCGAGACCGCGCAGCCCAACGGCAGCACCAGCGCGGTGGAGGTGCGCCTGGCCAGCACCGGGACCACCTTGCTGGAGAGCACGCTGACCGCCGAGAACGGAAGCAGCACCAGGCCCGCGACCACCACCGACTCGCCGAGGCCGTAGCCGGTGGCGGTCGGGGTCTGCACGTAGCGGATCACCAGCGACATCAGCAGGTACATCCCGACGCCGGCGACCAGCCCCGCCACGTCGGCAGTCAGCACCACCCGGTGGGTCAGCGTGCGCAGCTCCACCAACGGGTGCTCGGTGCGCAGCTCGTGCCAGATCCAGCAGGCGAGCAGCAGCACCGCGCCCGCCGCCACCGCCCAGAGCCGGCCACTGGCCCAGCCCCAGTTCTCGCCTTCGCTGAGCACCAGCAGCAGTCCGGTCAGCGCCAGTCCGAGCAGCACGGCGCCCAGCGCGTCCAGCGGACGGGCGGTGCGGTGCGTGGTGGGGGGCAGCACCAGGGCGGCGAGCAGCAGGGCGAGGCCGCTGATCACGGCACCGAACCAGAAGCCGGCGTGGATGCCGAAGGACTCGGCGATCAGGCCGGTGAGCGGGTAGCCGAGGCCGACGCCCGCCACGGCGGTGATCGAGAGCAGCGCGACCGCCGAGCGCGAGCGGTCGGCGGGCAGGCTGTCACGGGCGGTGGCGATGGCGAGCGGGGTCAGGCCGAGTCCGATGCCCTGCAGCCCGCGCCCGACCACCAGCCAGCCGAAGCCCAGCGGCAGCGCGGCCAGCACGCTGCCGAGCACCACCACGGCGGCGGCGCCCAGGGTCACCGAGCGCCGCCGCGGTCCGTCGCCCAGGCGGCCGAGCACCGGGGTGGCGACGGCGCCGACCAGCATGGTGATGGTCAGCGACCACTGCGCGTCGGCGAGCGAGACGTGGTCGATGGTGGCGATGGTCGGGACCAGCGGCGCGCCGAGGCTGCTGATCACGGCCACCACCATGCCGAGAAAGACCAGCACCGGCACGAGTGCCCGCTGACGGAGCAGCGGCATGGCCGGTGGGGTCGGCGAAGTCGTGGTGAACGTCGCCATGGACGCGCCCTCCTGTAAGTCATCAACTGATGTCATCCGATGATGACATAATCGTCGAGGCGCGAGAAGCCCCGGGCGAGCAGCCCGTATCAAGGCCCGGTGGCCGGAACCGGTCGCTGACCGGAAACCAGGTGCACTGGACCGGAACAGACCGTCCGTTTCGCGCGTTGCGGCTGGAGGGGATCGGGGCGATCGGGAGAGAGCAGGCGCGGCGATGGGCTCGTTGACCACCATGGTCCAGGCCGCCGGCGTCTGGGCGTACGCCCTGGTCTTCGTCCTCACCGCCGCCGAGACCAGTGCCTTCATCGGCGTGGTGCTGCCCAGCGAGACGCTGATCCTGTTCGCCGCCGCGCTGGCCGCACACGGCATGCTCGCCGCGCTGCCGCTGGCCGCTGTCGTGATCGCCGGGGGCGTCGTCGGCGACAGCATCGGCTACCTGCTCGGCCGCCAGCTGGGCCCCCGGGTCGCCGCCAAGCGCCGCTCCCGCCTGCTGCGTCCCGGCGGCCGGGTCGCCCGCGCGGGCGGCTACCTGCGCGAGCACGGCGGACCCGCGGTGTTCACCGGGCGCTTCATCGGGTTCGTCCGCTCCTTCGTCCCGTTCGCGGCCGGCGCCGCGCGGATGCCCTACCGCCGTTTCCTCGGCTTCAGCGCGGCCGCCTCGCTCGCCTGGGGGTTGGGCAATGTCGCGCTCGGCTACTTCGTCGGCGCCTCGGCCGAGCACCTGCCGCGCTCCGTCGACCTGGCCGGCGCGGCCGTGCTCGCCGGAGCGGTCGGCGCGGCCCTGCTCGCGCTGCGGGTGCGCCGTCGTCGGCGGGCCGCGGCGGAGCAGCCGGTCCGCCTGCCGCCGGCACCGCGCGGCGAGGAGTCCCCGGCACTGACGCCCGCGTACCACACCGGCTCCGCCGAGTAGCGGATCACGGCCCAGGGACCCACTTTCGACTGAACCGCTTTCCGGCGGACCGCAACGGCCGACCGGCCGCCGCCATGCTGTCGCCATGACGGAAGACGCAGAGCACGTCCCCGCCTACCGGACCATCCGGATGTCGCCGCCGGACGCCCCCGTGGCTGTCCTGGCCGACCTGGAAGCCTGGCGGGCCAGGGATCCGTACCCGGAGTTGCGCGGCGCCGACGGGCCCGCGTTCGGCATCGCGCGCGAGCGGGAGGAGGGCGGCTGGCGGCTCGAACCGCACTTCGGCAACCCCGACCCGCAGGACGCCCGGGACTCCATGGCGGCCGTCTTCCGCCGCCAGGCACAGGAGGCCGAGGAGCCCGGCGACGAGGAGCGGCGCCAGGCCTTGCTCACCGCGGCGGAGCGGCTGGACTGGGAAGTGATCGACGAGCTGACGGTGCACGGCACCCGCTACCGGGTGGTGCGGTGCGAGCGGTTCATCCGGACCGGTCCGGACGGCCCCGAGCCGCCACGCCCCACCGACCCCGATCCCTCCCCGGCGGGCCTGTCGCACAAGGAGCGCGACCCGGCCGACGGTTTCGTGCTCGACCCGGTCTCGGTCACCGGGCTCTCCGAGGGAATCCTGAAGTTCGAACTGCTCGGCCTGGTCCACCCGGTGGACCCGGTCGACCGGGACGTGCAGGAGGACGGCATCCGGGCCGCGCACACCCATCCCGGCGGGGTGCTGCTGCCGGCCGTCTTCATGGTCGCCGAACGGACCACCTTCGGCTGGCAGCCGAGCCTGCCGGCGGTCGCCACGTCACCCCAGGACGCGCGCGACTCGATCGCCTTCGGGCTGCGCGTGGTGGACCCGGTGCGGCGCCGGCTCGACCGGGCCCAGCGCGAGGAGTACGCGCGAGCCGCCCAGTGGCTCGACGACAACCGGACGAACGATCTGGAGGTCGCCGGACGCCACCTTCGGGTGGTCCGGGTCGAGCGGCTGGTCCGGATCGGCCCGGACGGCCCCGAGGGCCCGCGCCCCTCGGACCGCAGCCTGCAGCCGCCGTTCAGGGTGCACGACCAGCAGCTGCGCGCCAAGGGCCTGATCCCCGAGGACGAGGACGAGAACACCCCGATCGTGCTCAGCCCGGCCGCCGAGGAGATGCACCAGCTGATGGTCAAGGAGCAGGAACGCCGGGCCGCGCTGGCCGCCAAGGAGCAGCGGCGCAGGAGCGGCAAGAAGAAGCCGAAGCGGGGCGGCGGCCGCAGGTAGCCCCCGGCCACCACGACGCCTGCCCCCGGCGCGGTGGCCGGGGGCAGGCGGCTGAGGGCGGATCAGGGGTGGGTCAGGAGGTACGGCGGACGTACGGCTCCCAGATCACCTTGATCGACCGCGTCTGCTGCGCGGGGCCGGGGCGGTGCTGCACCGCCACGCCGAAGGGCGGGGCGCCGGAGCGCCGTGGGGCGTTCGGCTGGGCGGTGATCGCGGTCCACGCGTTCGGGCAGGCCACCGGGGTGCTGTTGTCGGCTGTGGCGAAGTCGCAGGTGGTGCCGTAGATCACGCCGTTGGTGTCGCTCCCCTCCACGAAGATGTGGTTGCCCATGTCCGCGATGGTCACCCCGCAGGCGGGGGCGGCGCCGGCGGGGAACGCCTGGGTGGTCGTCCAGGCGACGCCGGTCGTCGGGCTGCTCGTCTTCGCGCTGCCGAGGTCGATGTGGCCACTCTTGACCGCAGCGGTGTAGAGGATCGAGCCGTGGATGACGTTGGACAAGTCCGCGCACGGTCCGGCGGCACCGGTGTTGCCCGTCGCACCGGTGTTGCCCGTCGCACCGGTATTACCGGTCGCGCCCGTGTTCGAGCCGTTCAGCCGGTCCGGGTGAGCAGCACGTAGCCGTCCTCGTCGGCGACGTCGCGGTACCCGTGCGCGCGGTGCCAGTTGAGCCGGTTCTGCTCGATCTCGGTGGTCAGCGGCCAGCGCTTGTTCCACGGTGTCCAGGTGTCCACCAGGATCCACTGCGGGTCGGGCCGGCTGGGTTCCCAGCCGAAGAGGGCGACGGTGGTGCGGTTGGTGAGCTGGGGCACCAGCAGGGTGGAGGCCTGGACCGTGGCGCCGTCCGGGATGCGGTCCATCAGCCGGTGGGCGACGGCGAGCCGGGGGTCGGTCCGCCAGGTGGCCGGCTGGACCAGTTGCCAGAAGGGGAACTGCGGCACCAGCAGCAGGCAGACCGCCGCCGCGCCCAGCAGGTATCGCCGCACGCTGCCCTCCTGCGCGCGCCGGGCCGCCAGCGCCTCGACGAAGGCGGCGAAGACGATCGGCATCAGCACCAGCGAGTAGTGGTAAGCGGTGCCCCAGTGGACCGAGTTGGTCGAGACGAACCGCCATACCAGCGTCGGCACCGCGACCCACACCAGCGAGGAACGCAACGCCAGGAAGAGCGTGGGGGCCAGCACCAGCACCAGCGTCGTCGCCTTGGCCTCGGGGGTGACCAACCCGACCGTGCCCTTGTACAGCAGGCCCGCCAGCACGGTGCCCGCGCTCGCGCCGTCGCCCGACCCGCCGCCTGAGCCGCCGCCCGGGCCGCCGAGGTACGACCAGTAGGCGAAGTCCCCGCTCGGGTTGAAGGCCGGCAGGACCACCAGGACGGCCAGCAGCGACCCGGCCGCACCGGCCGCGGCCGTGCCGAGCCCCAGCCTCCGGCTCCCCCGCCGGGCGATCACCAGACCGATGGCCGCCACCGTGAGCCCGAGGTCCTCCTTCACGAGCAGCAGCGGCAGCGCCCAGTACGCGGCGGCGCGCAGCCTGCCGTCGCCGAGCGCGGCCAGCGAGAGGGCCAGCAGCGGGACGGCGAAGGCCACCTCGTGGAAGTCGAAACCGATCGCGCTGGCGACCCCCCAGGACAGGCCGTAGCAGGTGGCGATCACCGCGGCGGGCCCCGAGCCCAGCGCGCGCCGGGCCCAGAAGGTCAGCGGCAGCATGCCGGCGGTGACCAGCGCGGCCTGCACCACGAGCAGCGTCACCGGGGTGCGCCAGACCCAGTAGAACGGGGCCACCAAGGCCAGCACGGGCGAGAAGTGGTCCCCCAGCACGGGGAAGCCGGGCGCCTTCAGCTCGGAGACCGGCAGGTGCCCGTCCGCGTAGGAGCGGACCACCTGTTCGAAAATGCCCAGGTCATAGCTGTTGGAGAGGATCCGCTGATGGATCCGCACGGACAGCGTCGCGTAGACGATGAAGAACGCTCCCGCCAGGCCCCAGACCCACCACGCGCTGCCCACGCTGGGCGGCAGCAGGTACGGCTGCGGCACCCGCCTTTCGGGGCCGGACTGCTGCGGTGGGCGCCTGGTGGTGCTGCCGGTGGGGGGTGCCTGCATGTCCACACCTTCCGGAAGTCGCTCTCGAAGCCGATGCCGATGCCGATGCATCACGGGCGATGCATCAGGCCGATGCCGATCACGATGGCAGCAACGGTCCGGCCCCTCTGGGGGAAGAGAATTTTCGGCAGCGCAGAATCAACCGAATGGCCGCAGAATCCGCTGCGGGTGCGGGTCTGTCGGTGATGCGCCAGGGTCAGTGGTCAGCGGTCCTGCCGCCACTGGATCGGCAGTTGCTTGAGCCCGTTCTGGAAGTTCGATACGAGGCGGGTGGGTGAGGCGCCGGGGACCGCTTCCAGGCCGGGCAACTCGGCGATGACCCGCTGAAGCATCGCCCTCAGCTGGATTCGAGCCAGTTGCGCCCCGATACAGAAATGCGGGCCATAGCCGAAACTGACATGGTCGTTCGGCGTTCGCGTGATGTCGAAACGGTCGGGGACCGGAAAAACGGTCTCGTCGCGATTCGCGGCCGCGTGGTGGACGACCACCTTCTCACCGCGCCGGATCCGCACACCCGCCAGCTCGAGGTCCCGGGTGGCGGTGCGCCGAAAATGCAGCACCGGCGGCCAGAACCGCAGCATCTCCTCGACCGCCGAGCCGATCAACTCGGGTCGCTCCACCAGCAGTCGGTACTGAGCTGGGTGGCTGAGCAGCGTGTACAGACCGCCCGGCAAGGAATTGCGTACCGTCTCGTTTCCGGCGACCGCGAAGAGGAAGAACGCGGTCTCGAACTCCTCCGTACTCAGTCCGCCGTCCCTCATCCGGGCGAGCACGCTGCCGGGACGGGGTCGTTCGGCCAGCGCGTGGGCGTAGGCGAACATGTCGGCCAGGGCGGCGCGCGAGCGCGGGTTGACGGGCCTGCCGTCCGGCGTGCTCGGGGCGGTGCTGGGGCGACGGGCGAGCGCGGCGCGGCCGAGGGCGGTCAGCCGACCCGGATCGGCCGTGCTGGAGTGGGCGTAGTCGGCGTCCTGGTAGCCGATCACCCGGTTCGCCCAGTCCACCAGCAACTGCCGGTCCTGCTCCGGAACGCCCATGATCCCGGCCAGCGTCCGCGCCGGCAGGTCCGCCGCCAACTGCACGAAGTCCGCCGCACCGTGCTCCCGGACCGAGCCCACCAGTTCGGCCGCATGACGCTCGACGGCGCTGGCCAACTCGCCCAGCGCACGCGGCGTGAAAGCCCCCGCGGCGATGCGGCGCAGCCGGGAATGGTCCGGTGGATCCTGGTTGAGCATCATCGTGCGGGCGAACTCCAGCTCTGCCGGGGAGTCCGGGTCCCGGAGCTGGGTCGCGCCCAGGTGTGAGGAGAACAACTCCGGCGTGCGCAGCACGTGTTTGACATCGGCATGCCGCAGCACCGCCCAGTACCCGGGCCCGGCGGGCCAGTTGCCCACTCGGGGCTCCTCGACCCAGCAGACCGGCGCCGCCGCGCGCAACTGCGCGAACAGCTCGTACGGCACCCCCTCGGCATAGGTCTCGGGCAGGTAGATCCGATTCACCCGCGCCTGATCGAGGATCACAACGACCGACCGTACGACAGAAGCGACGGGCTGTCAGCTCCTGGTCGCGAGGCGGCCGTTCCTGGAGACTGGCGCCATGCCTCTCACCTGTGCCGAAGCGGACCAGATCCTCGCCGACAACTTCGCGCCCTGGGTACGGGCGCTCCGGCTCCAGGTGGTCGAGACCGGCGAGCGCTCGGCGCTGCTGCGGCTGCCCTGGTCGCCCGAGCTGGCCCGGGAGGGCGGCGGGCTGTCCGGGCAGGCGCTGATGGCGGCGGCGGACACCGCGACCGTGATCGCGCTGTCGGCGGCGCTCGGCGGCTTCGGCCCGATGACCACGATCCAGCAGTCGACCAGCTTCCAGCGCGCCGTCGTCGGGGCGGACGTCCTGGTGGCGGCCCGGGTGACCAAGCTGGGCCGCCGCCTCGCCTTCACCGAGGTCGTTCTGACCGCCGAGGGCGAGCAGGAGCCGGCCGCCCAGGCGAGCACGGTCTACGCCTTTCCCGGCTAGCGATCCGATTCGCCGCGCCGACCTCGGTGTGGCCACGACGAAATCGACCGTATTTTGTTGTGATGATCTGATCTGCGGCGTAGTGGCCATGCCAAAATGGGATTGAACGGCGGATTGTTGGGCAGACGCTGAGGGATCGGCCCGGACGGCGGTCCGGGCCACCCGGTTCGCCGGTCTTGAGGAGGTCCGATCGTGGAACCCGTCCAGCGCTATGCAGTCTCCCTGCCAGGCCAGGCCGGTCGGCACGGGCCCACCACCGTGGTCGTGGTGCACTGGACACCGAGGACCACGGCCGGTCATGCCGTCTATACCGACAGCTCCGGGGATTTCGAGGTCACCATCGACGCAGGCGGCGTGGCCAGCCTGCTCGATGCCGACGCGGGGCACCAGCACCAGTGCCTGCACGCGGTACCGCTGCCACAGGCCCGCTCCTCTGCGGTCTCGCCCTTCCGGGAGGCCTGGGGCGGCCCGGTGAGCTGACCTGGGTGCAACGGGATGACGGTGGGTCCCGGAGCGTGTTCGCTCCGGGACCCACCGTCATCGGCGCCCTGGCGGGCCGCCGCCGCACTGACGGCCCGCCGGTCGGTGCGCTCGGGTGGCCCGACACGAAGACGTTTGTCCGGCCTTGCGCGCCTTGTCCGCTCTGGTGAGCGATGCTCGAACAGACGAGTCGGCCCACCCGAAGGACATCACGTCATGGAACCACCCCGCCGCTGGCTGCTCGGCACGCTCGCGCTGCTGCTGAGCGGCTGCGCCCCGGCCGCGCCGCCGCGCGCGACGGCGGCCGGACCCTCCGCCGCCTCCGCCGGGTCACCCTCCGCCACCAAGCCGTCCCCCGCCGGGTCGCCCTCCGCCGCACCCTCGCTCGCCCCGCCCGCCTCGCTGACCTCGACCGCCGCACCCACCCTGACCTCCGATCAGCTGGCCGGCCAACGCGTCGTCTATTCCTACCCCGGTCCCACCGTGCCGGAGTCGCTGCTCACCGCCGTGCGCTCCGGGCGGGCCGCCGGGGTGATCTTCTTCGAGTCCAACACCGCCGACCCCGAGGCGTTCCACAGCTCGGTCGAGGCGTTGCGCCAAGCGCAGCAGCAGAGCCCGATCCGGCTGCCGCTGCTGCTGATGACCGATCAGGAGGGCGGCCGGATCCGACGGTTGCCCGGGGCGCCGGAGCTGTCGGCACGCGCCGTCGGCCAGTCGGCGGAGCCGCTGGCGGCCGCGCGCGCGGCCGGCACCGCCGCCGCCCGGAACCTCGCCGCCGCCGGCCTGAACGTCAACCTCGCCCCGGTACTGGACGTCTACGCCCAGGACGGCGACTTCATCGACGCCACCCAGCGCTCCTACAGCCATGACCCGACGGCCGTGGCCGCGCTCGGCGCCGCCTTCATCAGTGCCCAGCGGCAGGCCGGGGTGGCCGCGACCGCCAAGCACTTCCCGGGCCTGGGCACCGCACCCGCCGGCGCCGACACGGACAGCGGGCCGGCCACCCTGGCCGCCTCGCGGACCCGGCTGGCCGAGGCCGACGAGACCCCCTACCCCGCCGCGATCGCCGCCGGGGTCGACCTGGTGATGGTCTCCTGGGCCGTCTACCCCGCGCTCGACCCGGACCACCCGGCCGGCCTGTCACCGACCGTGGTCGGCGGCGAACTGCGCGACCGCCTCGGCTTCCACGGCGTGACCGTCACCGACGCCCTCGAAGCCGGCGCCCTGCACCCCTACGGCACCACCGGCCGACGGGCCGTCTCCGCCGCCCTGGCGGGCATGGACCTGCTGCTCTGCTCCGCCCAGAACCCCACCCAGGGCCAGGACGCCACCACCGCCCTCGCCGACGCCCTCACCACCGGCCGCCTGGACCGGGCCGACTTCACCGCAGCCATCACCCGGATCACCAACCTGCGCGCGGGCCTGCACTAGGGCCTGTACGGCGGATCTTTTCGGATGAGCCCGCGGCGTTGGGCGCCCGGCTGGGCGTGCGCCCGAGTCGTCCTCGTACTGGACGTACTTGGGCGATTCGGGCGTGCGTCCAGCCGGGATGCCCGGCGTCGCGGGCCCGGAAAGATCCGCCGTACAGGCCCTAGCGCCGCGTCAGGCAACCTTTGCCCGTCAAGGAGCGGCGCCCGGGCGAACGAAGGGGGTTTGACGACAGGACCAAGGGTCCGCTCCCCCACCGCCGGAAAACGGGCTGCTCCCGCGCGCCCGTCCCACGTACGGTGTCCGACACGCTCTGGGAGAACAACATCCGCTTCGAGCGGGCGATCGAGGCCTTCCTGGACGAGGTGGTCCCGCCCGCACCCGACCGGGCCGCCGCCCGCTCGGTGCTGGACGCGATCGAGGCGGCGAACGCGGCCGTCCACGGGTACGGGTCGCAGGTCTTCCTGCGCAGTCTCGGCGAGTGCTTCGAGCGGCTGCACGGGCATCCTGCCAGCCCGGCCGAGCGGGCGCGCTGCGAGGCGCTGGCCGCCACGGTCAGCAGCGCCGAGGTGGAGCTGATCCCGGGCGTGGCCGAGACGCTGGGCGCGCTCGCCGAGCGGCATGAGTTGCTGCTGCTGACCAAGGGCGACCGCGCCGAGCAGCAGGCCAAGATCGAGGCCTCGGGGCTGGCGGGGCGGTTCCGGGCGGTGCACATCGTGCCGGAGAAGGATGTTGCGGCCTACCGGCGGCTGGCCGAACAGCACGGGCTCGTGCCGGAGCGCAGTTGGATGATCGGCAACTCGCCGAAGTCCGACATCGTGCCCGCCCGGCGGGCCGGGCTGAACGCGGTGTTCATCCCGCACCAGCACACCTGGGTGCTGGAGAACGACGTCGAGCTCGACCCGCACGACACCGGGGTGCTGCAGCTGGCCGCCTTCACCGAGCTCGGCGAGCACTTCTGATGGGTGATCAGCAGAAGCGGATCGGCGTCTCCTGCGTCTTCGTCTGCCACGACGGCGCCGGGCGGCTGCTGCTCGCCCGGCGGGCGGCCGGGGCGCGCGACGAACCGGGGCGCTGGGACTGCGGGGCGGGCGCGCTGGAGTTCGGCGAGAGCTTCGAGGCGGCGGTGACCCGCGAGGTGCGCGAGGAGTACGCGACCGAGGCGCTGGCGATCAGCGTGCTCGGAGTGCGGAACGTGCTGCGCGGCGAGCCGGTCGACTCGCACTGGGTCGCGGTGGTCTGCGCGGTGCGGGTCGACCCGGCGGCGGTGGCGATCGGCGAGCCGCACAAGTTCGACGCGCTCGGCTGGTTCGCCCCGGCCGAGCTCCCGACGCCTCGCCACTCCCAACTCGACGCCACCCTCGCTCTGGTCGACCTACGGCGTTTCTGACGGTCCGTCAAGCACCTGCCCGTCAGCCCTTGGACGCGGCGGCGAAACCGGCGGGCAGGTCGGTGAAGGTGACCGCGGCCTCCGGCGAGTAGAGCGCGAAGGTCAGCGACTCCTGCAGGTAGAGCCGCACCGAGTCGGCGTCGTGGCCGAGGTAGCCGATCGAGAGGTCCTGGCCCAGGTACAGCTCGAAGTCACCGCCTCGGGTGGAGAGCACCACCGCGCCCTTCAGCGCCGGCGCCCAGATGATCTCGCCGGTGACCACCCGGGCCAGGTGCTGGCGCACCGGGTAGCCGTGGTTGGAGGTCTCGTTCACCGCCGTGTAGGCGTCGGCGCCGAGCAGCAGCGAGTAGGGGCCGTCCACGCCGGCCAGCCGCAGCGTGCTGAGCGCCCGGCTGACCGCGTCCGGGTAGTCGACCACCTCGGCGGGCAGCGAGAGCGACGGGTTCTGCGAACCGGCGCGCACCCCGGTGATGCCGGCGGCCGACCAGCCGTCGAAGATCGCGGTGTCCTCGGCCAGCGCGATGGTGCGGGCGGCGTCCTTGACCGGCTGCCAGTCGGAGTCCTTGGCGCCGCGCTCCACGGCGTCGACGGCCTCCCGGCTCAGGGTGAACGGCGCCCGCAGCTCGACCACCGGGCGCGACTGGCGCGCGTACGCCTCGGTCCCCGGCACCAGCGCGGCGATCTCGCTCCGGTGGCCGTTGCCGACCGCCGCCAGCCCGGGACCGGCCGGTCCGGCCAGGTCGACCACCCGGCGCCCGGCCAGGTGCAGGGTGAAGGTGCGCCGGGCCTCCTCCTCGATCTCCGCCCAGGCCTCGGCGGAGACCGGGGCCAGCTCGCGGTGCAGGTTGTTCATGGGGTGGTACTCCTCTTCAGGCTGCCGATCTCGAGACTGCCGGTCTTGAAGCTGTCGGTCTTGAAGCTGCCGGTGCTGACACTGCCGGTGCTGACGCTGTCGGTCACGCCAGCGGCCGGCGCGGGCGCGGGCGGGTCGTCCAGCAGGTCGGCGGCCGGGACGAAGAACAACCCCCCGGTCACCGCGGTGGAGAAGTCGAGCAGCCGGTCATGGGTCGCCGGCGGCCGCCCGAGGAACATGTTCTCCAGCATCTCCTCGGTCACCGCGGGCGTGCGGCAGTAGCCGATGAAGTAGGTGCCGAACTCACCGCTCGCGTACGAGCCGAACGGCATGTTCAGCCGCAGGATCTGCCGCTCGGTACCGTCCGGGGCCGGGTCCAGACTGGTGAGCGCCACGTGCGAGTCGGCCGGCTGCTCGGCGGCGGGCAGTTCGACGTCGGCGAGCTTGGTGCGGCCCACCGCGCACTCCTGCTGCTCGACCGGCAGCGCCTGCCAGGCCGTCAGGTCGTGCAGGTACTTCTGGACGATGACGTAACTGCCGCCCGCGAACGCGGGATCCGCCGCGCCGATCAGCGCGGCGGCGTCGGCCTCGGTGCCCTCCGGGTTCTCGGTGCCGTCGACGAAACCGAGCAGGTCGCGCCGGTCGAAGTAGCCGAAGCCGGCCACCTCGTCCACCACGTCGGTGGCGCCCGCGAGCCGCTCCAGCAGCTGCCCGGCCAGCTCGAAGCAGGCGTCCTGGTGCTCGGCGCGCAGATGCAGCAGCAGGTCGCCGGGGGTGGCGGGGGCGGTGTGCGCGGGACCGCGCAGCTCGCGGAAGGGGTGCAGTTCGGCGGGGCGGGGGCCGGCGAAGAGGCGGTCCCAGAGCTGAGAGCCGATCCCGGCCACGCAGCTCAGCCGCGCCTGCGGTCGCCGGAAGCCCACCGAGCGGCGCAGCGGCGCCAGTTCGGGCAGCAGCTCGCGGACGGCCGGCTCGCCGCCGGGGCGCACCGTGAGCACCAGGAAGAGCGCGGCTTCGGTCAGCGGGTCTCGGACGGCTTGCGGCCGCGGGGCCGGCCCGGTCTGGGCCGCCCCCGCGGTGTCGTGCTCGGTGGTCACGGTCGGTCAGTGCTCCTGCTCGCTGCGGTCCCCGGCCCAGAGCGTGTGGAAGACGCCCTCCCGGTCGGTGCGACGGTAGGTGTGCGCGCCGAAGAAGTCGCGCTGGCCCTGGATCAGCGCGGCCGGCAGCCGGCCGGCCCGCAGCGAGTCGTAGTAGGCCAGCGCGGTGGCGAACCCGGGTACTGGCACGCCGAGTTGGGCCGCGGTCGAGACCACCCGGCGCCAGGCCGCCTGGGCGTCGCCGAGCGCCTCCCTGAAGTACTCGTCGGCGAGCAGCGTGGGCAGTTGCGGATCCGCCTGGTAGGCGGCCGTGATCCGGTTCAGGAACCGGGCCCGGATGATGCAGCCGCCGCGCCAGATCGAGGCCATCGCGCCGGGGGCGATCTGCCAGCCGTATTCGGCGCTGCCGGCCTGGATCTGGTTGAAGCCCTGCGCGTAGGCGACGATCTTCGAGGCGTACAGCGCCTTCTCCACGTCGGCCGCGAAGGTGTCGGCCGCCGCGCTGTCCAGCCAGGTCTCGGTCGGCCCCGGCAGGTCGCGGGCCGCCTCGCGCAGCGCCGTGCTGCCGGAGAGCGAGCGGGCGAAGACGGCCTCGGCGATGCCGCTGACCGGCACGCCGAGTTCGAGCGCGGTCTGCACGGTCCAGCGCCCGGTGCCCT
Source organism: Kitasatospora sp. GAS1066B (assembly GCF_041262605.1). NCBI lineage: Bacteria > Bacillati > Actinomycetota > Actinomycetes > Kitasatosporales > Streptomycetaceae > Kitasatospora > Kitasatospora sp. GAS1066B. Next base: position 22,731 of record NZ_JBGCCO010000034.1, on the reverse strand, counting down.
TCTGCTCGGCCCGGTCCTGGACGATGTCGACGAACGGCTGCCCGGTGGCGGCGTCGGTGTGGCCGAGCACCTCGGCGGTGATCTCGACCAGGTAGGACTCCAGGCGGCCCTCGTTCCAGGACCGGAAGATCTTGGCGATCTCGGCGGGCTGGCGGCCACCGCCGTGCCGCAGCAGGTCGTAGGCCTCGGCGATCAGCTGCATGTCGGCATATTCGATGCCGTTGTGCACCATCTTGACGAAGTGTCCGGCGCCGTCGGGGCCGACGTGGGTGCAGCAGGGCTGCCCGTCCACCTTGGCGGAGATCGACTCCAGCAGCGGTCCGAGCGACTTGTAGGCCTCGGCGGTGCCGCCGGGCATGATGCTCGGGCCCTCCAGCGCGCCCTCCTCGCCGCCGGAGATCCCGGTGCCGACGAAGTGCAGACCGTGCTCGCGCAGCGCGGCCTCGCGCCGCCGGGTGTCCAGGAAGTGCGCATTGCCGCCGTCCACCACGATGTCGCCCGGTTCGAGCAGCGGGACCAGCTCGTCGATCACCGCGTCGGTGGGCTCACCGGCCTTGACCATGATGACGATCCGTCGGGGGCGTACCAGCGCGGCGACGAACTGCTCCATCGTCTCGTTCGGGACGAACGCACCCTCGTGACCGAACTCGGCCATCAACGCGGTGGTGCGCGCGGTGCTGCGGTTGTGCAGCGCGACCCGGTGGCCGTGCCGGGCGAAGTTCCGCGCCAGGTTGCGGCCCATGACGGCCAGGCCGGTGACGCCGATGTCGGCTGACTTCTGCACGCTCATTCAGGTGACTCCAGTCGCTGGTCCGGAACGGTGACACGGTCGAGGAGGCGTGATGACGGTGAACAGTCCTTAGCCTGCCGTGCCGACCCCCGCTAACGCACCCCGGCACGCGGGACGGGAGGTACAGCGTCAGCTGGCGCTCCAGCCGCGCGGCGCCGTGGTCGATGCCCGACCTGACCCCGCCGAGCCGGGCGGCCGAGCGCCGCGCGCCACGCCCTGTCGAGGCGCGGTGCGCGGCGCTACCGTGGAGGGAGTCGTCAGCGTCGGCCCGAGGGGATGGTGGCCGTGTTCGCACTGCTCGCGTTCAACCTGCTGTTCGGCGGCGTGCTCGCCTACCTCGCCGGGGCCGCCGGGCTGGCCCAGAACCGGCGACTGCGGCAGACCGGGATAGCGGCCACGGCCCTGGTCAAGCGCCGGCCCGAGGGCCGTCCACTGCTGCAGTTCGCCACCCGGGAGGGGCTGGTGATGGAGGTCTTCTCCCCCGTCGAGCTGCGCGGCGGCCCCGAGGTGCCGGTCCGCTACGACCCGGCGGACCCTCGCCTGGTGCTGGTCCAGGGGCGGGAGCGGCGCGCCGTCGAGTACGGCTTCCTGGGCGCTGGTGCGGCCATCGTCCTGACCGCCCTCACCCTGGCCGTGTTGTCACTCTGATCGACCGGCCCGGCCGCCACGCGCAGTGCCTCGTACCGCCGTTGCACGTCCGCCCGGTCCGCCGGCTCGGGCACCGTCGCCTCGCAGAGCCGCCAGATCATCGCGCCCTGCTCCAGCAGCACCGCACGCCGCTCGGGCCGCGCGGTCTGCTCCATCACCTTGCTCAGCGCGTCCAGTTGACGGATCATCACGGCCGGCATCGCGCCGGAGCACTGGCGGATCTTCTCGAAGGCGCGCTGGACCAGCCGGTCGTAGTCCGCCTGGTAGGCGATCAGCCGGATCCGGCCGCTGCGGTCGCGGTGCACGCGCTGCGGGTGCCAGCTCTGGTCGATCCGGCACAGGCAGTCGCTGAGCCAGTCGATGCAGGTCAGAGCGGTGAAGGTGTCGTTGACGGCGGGCGACAGGGCCCGGATGGCGATCTCCACCAGCTGGTCGACGCCGAACGAGATGTCCTGGGTGAGCGTGCGGTAGGGGCCGGTGATCTGGCCGCGGCGCAGCTCGCGGGCCACCCGCTCGGCGTGCTCGGCCGGCCAGACCACCATCAGCGGGTGGCCCTGGACCAGGAAGTGCCCCGGCCGGTGCGGCAGGTGGATCACCACGTCGGCCTCGGTGGCGATCCGCAGCAGGTGCTGGTGGCTGATGTACTGCAGGTAGCCGCTGGCCGCGGTCGGGATCGCCGCGCCGCGGGAGGTGACCAGGGCGAGCAGCCGCTCCCGGTCGAGGCCGCAGTCGCCGCGCACGGGAGCCGGCTGGTCCTCGCCGCCCTGGGCCTCTATCGCGCGGGCCAGGTCGGCGGCGATGGCGGCGATCACCTGCGGCAGTTGGATCATGGTGGCGATGTGGTTGATGAAGTAGATCAGCACCGCGAGATCGAGCCCGGTCAGGCCGAGCGCGATGGTGATCGACAGGTGCGGGACGAAGTCGCCGTGCGGCCCGGGGCTGATCACCACCAGCACCAGCACGCTGTAGCAGAAGGTGGCGACGAACGCGCCGAGCGCCAGCTGGGTGCCCCGGTCCCGGATGAAGTTGCGCAGCATCCGGGGGCCGAACTGGGTGGAGGCCAGGGTGAGCGCCACGATGGTGATCGAGAAGACCAGGCCGACCACGGTGATGATGGCCGCCGCGATCGTGGTGAGGATCTGCCGGGCGCCGTCGGCCGTGCCGCTCAGCACCCAGGTGGCCAGCTTGAACCGCCCGTCGTAGGCGGCCCGGTCCAGCGCGGTGGTGGCCGCGAAGAGCAGCACGGCCAGCAGCGCCTGGATCGCCGGGACCAGCCACAGGTTGGTCCGCAGCCGCTCGCGCCGCCAGTCCGCCGACCGGAACACCCTGCCGCGCATCAGCGCGCCACCCGAACCCGCGGCCGGTCCGTGGCGGAGGGCATGGCGGTGGGACTGCTGGCGAGCACGAAGGCCTCCTGGCAACACGGGACGCCGCACGGCGAAACCGCGCGGAGATCAGAGCTGTCTCCTGTTGCCGACCAGACTTCCCGGCGCACCAGCCGATGAGCCTAGCCCACCGGCGCCGGGGGTGTTACCGCCGCGTCAAGATCTGCCGTCGCCGCCGACGACGAGGTGCCCTCCGACACCCTGCGGGCATGCCGGAGCCCGGCGCCGGTGGCACTCGGCGCCGGGCGGCCCAGGGGCGGGCTACTGGTTGGCCTTGCGGCCGTGGTTGGCCTTCTTCTTGCGCCGGGCCCGCTTCTTCCTCGCTCGCTTGGACATGGTGTGCGCCGTGCTTTCTCTGGTCGGGGCTTCCTCTTGTCGGGATACTGCTCAGGTGATTACCGGGCCCGCGGTTCAGGCGCGGGTGACCAGCAGGTCGGTGAGCTTGGCCAGCCGGCGCTGCGAGCGCTCCTCCTGGGCGGCCGCGGCGGTGGCCGCGATGTCGCCGCCGTCGTAGTAGGCGCCCGGCGTGAGGCGGAAGTCCGGCAGGCAGAGCCGGACCACAGCCGCCGCGCCCTCGGCGGCGGGCGCGCCGACCCGGCCGTAGAGCGGGAGCAGCGCGGTGTCGCACAGGCCCGGGTTGACGCTGACGGCGGTGATGCCGGAGTCCGCCGGGGCCATGTCGCCGGTGGCCATCGTCAGGGCCAGCTGGGACTGGGCGTAGGCGGCGACCCGGGAGTACTTCTTGGTCCGGTTCGGGTCGTTCCAGTTCATCGAGGCGGTGCGGTGCAGCGAGGAGGAGACGTTGACGATCCGGGCCTGCCCGGCGGCGGTCAGCGGGGCTCGCAGCAGCTTGGCGAGCAGGTGCGCGGCCAGGAAGTTCACCTGGAACGAGACCTCGTTGCCGTCCGCGGAGAGGGTGCAGCGCTCGGGCGCCATCACGGCGGCGTTGTTGATCAGCAGGTCGAGCGCCGGAACGGCGGTGGCCACCGCCTCGGCCAGCCCGGCGACCTCGGCCAGGCTGGTGAAGTCGGCCGCGTAGCTGTGGAGTTGCTCGCTCGGCAGGCCTGCCTCGTGGACCAGCCGGTCGACGGCCCGCTCGCCGTCCTCGACGGTGCGCGCGTGCAGCAGCACGGTCGCGCCCTGCTCGGCGAGCAGTCGGGCGCTCTCCCAGCCGATGCCGGAGGAGGCTCCGGTGACCAGGGCGGTGCGACCGGCGAGGACGGACTGGTTGTTCAGGACTGCGGACATGACCCATCCAAAGGGTGCTGGGCACAACCCGGGGTGCCGAGACGCGGTGAGGCCGCGCCGCGGGGGCCGGGCGTGCGGGGAAACGCGCCGGAGCGCGTGGCGAAGACGCCGCTCGGCCGATCGCGACAGGCCGACCCGAGGCGGATCGGCAGCGCGAGTCGCAGCCGTGGAGCGGGGGTGAAGCGGTGCTCACGGTGTGCGCGTGGGCCGCTGAGCGATCACGAGGACGCAGTCGGGCCGCCGGCACAGCCGGAGAGCAGAGAGCGCGGGTGAGCCGGTATCGACCCACCCGCCGCGCGACCAGGCTCAGCTACGGGGAGGCAGCACTACCGAGCGGCGCGAACAGGCGCGCCGGGCCGACCCGCGCGCGGATGCGGCGGTCGGTCGTGGTGGCGGATCGGCCTGTTCATGACGTTCATTCAAGCCAACCCGATCGCGCCGGGCAAGCCCGTTCACTCGCTCTGATGAATCCTTGATGTCCGCCGCCCCCAGGTTTCACCGAAGTTCCGGGCCAGTTCCGGCCGAGTTACGGCCATCGCCGGAGCGGCGATGACCGAGGCCGCCCTGGCCATGTCAAGCTTGACGGGCCATCAGGTCCCGCCCCGAGCCGCTCCGGCTACGGGCGCCCGATCCAGGAGGCCGCGTGGGCACCTTCGCCAAGCAGTCGTCGCAGTCGTTCGCCAAGCACTCCTTCACCAAGCACTCCTTCGAGTCGATCTACCAGCAGCCGCTGCCGCGCGGCTACTTCCATCGGCTGGCGCCGCTGCGCTATCGGACCCCGGACTTCGCGCGCGGGCTACTCCCGGAGACGATCGCCCGGCTGCGCCGCCGCACCGGCCGGCAGCGGCTCAAGATCATCGATCTGGCGTGCGGCTACGGCATCAACAGCGCACTGCTCAAGTTCGGGGTGGACTTCGCGACCTTCGCCAGGCGCTATCCGGCGTCGGCCACGCCGCCCGGGTGGGCCGCTTCGCACCTCGCTCCGGCCGCCGAACGGTCAGCCGCCGAGCGGTCAGCTGCAGGACGGTTCGACCCGGCGGATGCCGACGGTGACGGCACCCACCAGGCCGTCGCCCGCGACAGCGCGTTCCTGCGGGCCAGGCCGCGGGACACCGAACTCACCGTCGTCGGGCTGGACGTCTCGCGCCCCGCGACCGAGTACGCCCTCGCCACCGGCCTGCTCGACGCCGTCGTCAACACCGACCTGGAGCACGAGGACCCCACCGCGGCCGACCGGGTCGCGCTGGCCGGAGCCGATCTGGTGCTGGCCACCGGGGCGTTCAGCTACCTCGGCACCGCCACCCTGGACCGGGTCCTGGCCCTGCAGAGCACACCGCCGGTGGTGCTGGGCTGGCCACTCTACGGCCAGCCCACGGAGTCGCTGGCCCGCTGCCTGGCGGCCCACCGCCTCACCGTCACCCGACCCGACTCGACCCCGCGCCACCAGCGGCACTTCGCCGACCCCCGGGAGCGCGAGGCCTACCACTACTCGCTGCGCCGGCTGCGGCTGCCGTTCATCGGCTCGGCGGCCGAGGCCAGCCTCTGCGTCACCTCGCTGCTGGCTCATCCTGCTTGATCCGCCGTACAGGCCCTCGCATCAGCTCCGGCGTCACACGGCCCGGCTGAGCGACGCCTGCGCCCGTCGCCCCACCGGCGCCGCGTGGCGCCCCCGCTTGCGGCTCACCTGTCGCGGCCCGCGGCCACGACGGCCGAGGCCGAGGGCCGACCCGGTCGCCCGGGCGCGCGCTCGGCCGGCGTCGCGGCGAGCCGGGTCGGTCAGGCTGAGCAGCAGGGCCAGCAGCGGCGGAACGGTCAGCAGCAGCATGGTCAGCGTCATGGCGGACACCTCTTCCGATCGTCAACGAACGGCCCGAGAGCAGTCTCACCGCTCCGCGCCACCGGTAACCGCCCGTCACACAATCGCCAGGGCCCTTCACCCAGCGGGCCGCGTCGGCGCTGCGGCGTCCGGCCGCAGGCCGATCCCGTCCGAGTGATCACCCGTAACCGGCCGCCCCGCAGCCGGGCGGACGTAGGCTGGAGCCATCGCCGCCCAGCAGCACGGGCACGGCAGCACCAGCACGGCAACACCCGCGCAGCGATGACCCGATGAGCGAAGAGAAGAGGAACCGCCCGATGCCCACCGCGTACTGGAACGGCCAGGTGATCGCCGAGAGCGACGACACCGTGGTCGTCGAGCAGAACCACTACTTCCCGCTGAGCGCCGTCCGGGCCGAGTTCCTGGCCGACTCGGCGACCACCAGCAGCTGCCCGTGGAAGGGCACCGCGAACTACTACACGCTGGTGGTGGACGGCGAGCGCAACGAGGACGCGGTCTGGTACTACGCCGATCCCAGCGCCGAGGCCGAACAGGTCCGCGACCGGGTCGCCTTCTGGCGCGGCGTCGAGGTCCGCGCCTGACCCGCCGCGCGGGGCCGCCCGGCCCCGCGCACCTGACGCAGTCTCACCCCGTTCATCCCGCCTCCTCGCCCCGGCGCGAACCTCCGCACACCATCGGCCCAGGTATTCCCGCCGCCCGGGTGGTCAACGTCACGCTCCGCCACCCCACACCTACGGTGGCGTAGGTCACTTGAGACAGTGAACTATTCTGCCCATGGCTGACCATCTGGAGACCCTTGACCCCATCAGCTCCTACGCGGCCCTCGGCGACAGTTTCACCGAGGGCCTGAACGACCCCCGCCCGGACGGCGGTTTCGCCGGCTGGGCCGATCGCCTGGCCGAGCTGCTGGCCGACCGGCGACCGGCGGGCGAGTTCCGCTACGCCAACCTCGCGGTGCGCGGACGGCTGCTCGACCAGGTCGTCACCGAACAGGTCCCCCAGGTCCGGCGGATCCAGCCGGACCTGGTGACCTTCTGCGCCGGCGGCAACGACATCCTGCGTCCGGGCAGCGACCCGGACGAGGTGGCCGAGCGCTTCGAGGCGGCCGTCTCGCAACTGCGCGAATCGGCGCGGACGGTGCTGATCAGCACCGGCTTCGACACCCGGAGCATGCCGGTGCTCAAGCACCTGCGCGGCAAGATCGCGACGTACAACGGGCACCTGCGGGCGATCGCGGACCGCAACGACTGCGCGGTGGCCGACCTCTGGTCGCTGCGCACGCTGCAGAACCGTCAGGCGTGGAGCGAGGACCGCCTGCACCTCTCCCCCGAGGGGCACCAGCGCGTCGCACTGCTCACCGCCCGGGCGCTCGGCCTGACCACCGAGGAGGACCCGGCCGCGCCGTGGCCCGCCGAGCAGTCGCACACCGCCGCCGAGCAGCGCCGGGAGAACCTGCAGTGGGCGAAGGACTACCTGCTGCCCTGGGTCGGCCGGCGGCTGCGCGGCGAGTCCTCTGGCGACCACGTGGCGGCCAAGCGGCCCGACCTCCTGCCGCTGTGAACGTCTGAACAGCACCGTGCCCGGGCGCCCTGCGGAGGGGGCGTCCGGGCACGGTCATGAGCGGTGCCGGGCAAGCTGACTGACGGAGCGTCAGCCGATCTGCCAGATCGATCCGTGGCTGCCGGCCAGCGTCACCGCGAGCACGATCAGGTCGCCCGCGCCGAGCGCGAGGCCGAGCAGCGCGCGGCCACGCCGGGCCGTGCCGCGCACCAGCGCGAGCGAGCCGAGCACCAGGGCCAGCGGCCCGAAGACCACGTTGAAGAGCAGCAGGCCGATCAGGCCGACGACGAACGAGGCGACGGCCATCCCGTCCGCCTCACTGGTCAGCGTCCGAGTTTCCATCGGATTCCCCTTTCGGATGACAGAACGAGTGGTGACAGAACGAGTCGTGATTGAACGGGTGGTGATTGAACGGGTGGTGACGGAGCGGAGAGCGGCCTCCGTCGCCTGACGGTGCGTCAGCGCTGGCGCAGCCGGGCGAGGCCTTCGCGGGCCCCGAAGACCAGCAGCCAGGTGCCGATGGCCGCGGCGGCGATCAGGAAGTGCGCCAACGTGGTGTGCGCGGCGGCGCCCAGCAGGACACCGGCGACGGCGAGTGCGGCAAAGAGGAAGATCATGGTCGGACCCTTCAACTGGCAGGAAGCCCCGGGCACCGCCGGCGGACACCGCGCCCAGTCGAGCTTGAGCTAACAAGTGTTCGCCGACATCCCCACTCTACGCTGGCGGAAGTCGGCAAACAGTTGTTTACTGAATGATGTGAGTCACATCGTCGGAGTCAGAGCCGCCCAGAAGGAGCAGAGCCGCCGCGCCCTGCTGGACGCGGGCCTGCGGCTGCTCGAACACCAGAACCTGAGCGGCCTCGGCGTCCGGGAGGTGACCCGGGCGGCCGGGCTCTCCCCGGCCGGCTTCTACCGGCACTTCCGCGATCTGGACGAACTCGGCGTGGTGCTGGTCACCGAGTCGCTGCAGAGCCTGCATCTGATGATCCGGAAGATCCTGGCCGAACAGGGCGATGCCGAGGAGCTGATCGACGGCGCGATCGCGGTGATCGCCCGGCACGTGCGCGAGCACCGGGCCCACATCCGGTTCCTGACCCGTGAACGGCACGGCGGGGTACGGCGGGTGCGCGAGGCGATCGCGGCCGAGCTGGCCACCTTCACGGCGGAGACCGCCGCCGCGCTCGGCACCCAGCCGCAGAGCGCCGGCTGGAGCGCCGAGGACCTGCGGATGCTCGCCGGCCTCTACGTGGAGCACCTGGTGGCCACGGCCGCCGCGTTCCTGGAGGCGCCCGACGCGCCCCCCGCCGCCGCACGCGCCGCCGAGCGCCGGATCGCGGCGCTTGCCCGTGACCAGCTGCGCCTGATCAGCCTGGGCCGCCGGCACTGGCCGACCGCGCCGCGCACCTGACAGACCCGCGCCGGGCCCAGCCGGACAGCGCCGCTCCCGCCCAGGTCAGCCGCTGACCGCTCCGGACGGGTGAGTCCGCCGGCCTGCCAGTGTCCTCTCCCGGACCCGGGCGTTGAACGCCACGTCGCGACCAACGTTCGGACACCGGCGCGCGGTCCGCTCAGCACCGCCCGCGCCGGTCATTGTCGAGAGGATATGACTCATGCTCAAGAAGGTTCTGGCGGGCACCGGGATCGCCGTCGCTTCGCTGGCCACGCTGGCCGCGCCCGCGATGGCGATCGGCGACGCGGACGGCTCGGCGACCTCGGTCTCCGGCAACGGCGGCACCAACGCCACCGGCACCATGGGCAACCACAGCCCGTCGTACCACGCCGCCGACAACCTGAACCTCTGCCTGCCCGAGGTGCACCATGTGCAGGTCGGCGTGCTGGTCCCGGTCCAGGTCGACGTGCCGATCGCCAACCAGCAGCAGCACCAGATCTGCAACGTGGGCGAGACCACCCAGGGCAACGGCGACGGCCCGCTGCTCTCGCACGCGATCGGCTGACCTCGCCGCTGCCGCAGCACGCAGAGGCCCGCGCGGGCGTCCGCGCGGGCCTCTGGTCGGCCGGTCGGCCAGGTCAGAAGTTGATCATGTGCCCGGCCAGGCCGTGGATGGCCTCCTTGACCGCCTCGCCCAGGGTCGGGTGGGCGTGCACGTTGCGGGCCACCTCATGCACCGTCAGGTCCCACTGCTGGGCCAGGGTCAGCTCCGGCAGCAGCTCGGTGACCTCGGGGCCGATCAGGTGGGCGCCCAGCAGCTCGCCGTACTTGGCGTCGCTGATGATCTTCACGAACCCGATCGGGTGGCCCAGGCCGTGCGCCTTGCCGTTCGCGGTGAACGGGAACTTGGCGACCTTGACGTCGTATCCCTGCTCGCGGGCCTGCGCCTCGGTCCAGCCGAAGCTGGCCACCTGCGGCTGGCAGTAGGTGGCACGCGGGATCATCACGAAGTCCACCTCCATGGTCTCGACGCCGCCGATGGTCTCGGCGGCGATCACGGCCATGGTCTCGGCGGCGTGCGCCAGCATCAGCTGGGCGGTGACGTCACCGATCGCGAAGATGTGCGGCACGTTGGTGCGGCCGCGCCCGTCCACCGCGATCGCGCCGCGCTCGGTCAGCGCGACGCCGGTGGCCTCCAGGCCGTAGCCCTGCACCCGGGGCGCGAACCCGATCGCCTGGAGCACCTTGTCAGCCTCCAGCACCTCCTGCTGCCCACCCCGGGTGACCGTGACCCTGACCTTGGCGTTCGGGTCGCTGTCGTCGATCGAGTCGACCCGGGTCGAGGTGAGGACCTGGATGCCGAGCTTCTTGTACTGCTTGGCCAGCTCGGCCGAGATGTCGGCGTCCTCCAGCGGGACCATCCGGTCCAGGAACTCGACGATGGTCACCTTGACGCCGTAGCTGTTCAGCACGTAGGCGAACTCGACGCCGATCGCGCCGGCACCGGCGATGATGATGCTCTCCGGCAACGCGTCGGTGAGGATCTGCTCCTCGTAGGTCACCACCCGCTCGCTCAGCGAGGTCCCGGGCAGCAGGCGGGTGGTGGCACCGGCCGCGATGATCACGTGGTCGAAGGTGACGGTGGCGAAGCCGCCCGCGGTCAGCGCGACCTGCAAGGTGTGGTCGTCGATGAAGGTGCCGCGGCCGTCGAACTCGTCGATGGCGTTCTTCTTCATCAGGTAGTGGATGCCGGCCACCCGGCCGTCGGCCACCTTGCGGCTGCGCAGGAACGCCTCGCGGTAGTCGAAGGTGACCTGGCCCTCGACCTTGATGCCGAAGGTCTTGGCCTCCCGGGTGAAGATGGTGGCCAGCTCGGCGTTGCGCAGCAGCGCCTTGGAGGGGATGCAGCCGACGTTGAGGCAGACGCCGCCCCAGTACTTCTCCTCGATCACCGCGGTCTTCAGTCCGAGCTGGGCCGAGCGGACGGCCGCGGTGTAACCGCCGGGGCCGGCTCCCAGGACTACGACGTCGTAGTGGTTGCTGCTCATGATTCTCGTTCCGGTCCTTCGGTGCGACGTTCGGTGGAGGCACCCGGTGGGGCGCTCCATGAGATGGTGCCGCAGCCGACTGTATTCCCAGCGCTCCACGTCGACCACGTGTACCCACCTGCTGGCCGTAGGGCCCCTCTTACGGATCTTGTCGGATCAGCGCGCGGCGGTGGGCGCCCGGCTGGGCGTGCCGGCGAAGCGTCCTCGTACTGGGTCGTACTTGGATGATTCGCCGGTGCGTCCAGCCGGGAGGCCCGGCGTCGCGCGCCCGGCAAGATCCGTAAGAGAGGCCCTAGGGCCGCAAGTGATCCAGGAAGGCCAGCAGCTCGGCGTTGACCTCCGTCGGGCGCTCCTGCTGCGTCCAGTGCCCGCAGCCCGGCAGGATCACGCTGCGGAACAGCTTCGGCGCGATGCTCGGCAGGCTCGCCACCAGCTTGTCCACCCCGTACATCGCACTCACCAGGTCACGGTCGCCGCCCACGTACAGGGCGGGCACGGTGATGCCCAGGCCCTGGAAGGCCGACAGCAACTCCTGGTTGCGGTCGATGTTGCGGTACCAGTTCAGCGGCCCGGTGAACGCGTGCTCGCCGTGCGGGGCGTAGTCCGCGGCGAAGGCGGCGATGTCCTCCTCGGTCAGCCAGTGCGGCAGTTCCTTCGGCTCGGGCAGCGAGTCCAGCAGCGTCTGGCCGTCCGGGACGATCCACGGGGCGGGCTGGCTCGGGTTGTCGCCCGACGCGCCGTACAGCGTCCGGCGGAAGGTGGTCGGCAGGTCCCGCGCCATCTCGGCGTCGGCCACCCCGGGCTGCTGGAAGTAGTGCTGGTAGAAGCCGTCCCCGTAGCGGCGCCGGCTCAGCTCCACCGGCACCAGGCCTGCGGGCAGCCGCGGCGGCACGCTCAACCCGGCGACCGCGCTCACCAGGTCGGGCCGGAGCATCGCGGTGATCCAGGCCACCGGCGCGCCCCAGTCATGGCCCACCACCACCGCCTGCTCGGCGCCCAGCTCCCGGATCAGGCCCACCACGTCGCCGACCAGGTGCGGCAGCGTGTAGGCGTCCACCGCGCTCGGCCGCTCGCTGCGCGCGTAGCCGCGCTGGTCGGGCGCCACCACGCGGTAGCCGGCCTCGGCGAGCGGCGCGAACTGGTGCCGCCAGGAGTACCAGCTCTCCGGGAAGCCGTGCAGCAGCAGGACCAGCGGGCCCTCGCCCTGCTCGGCGATGTGCAGGCGGACGCCGTTGACCTCGACATGGCTGTGCTTGACCGCATGGACCACGATGACTCCCTCGGCAGACACTGAACGTCAGGAGACAGCCTAATCAGTCAACTTACCGAAGAGTAGCGAGGGTTCGGACAACTTCCGGCCGCGCCCGGACTCACGGCCGGCGCGGGTTACGGCCAGAGCAGCTCGCGCCGCCAGCCGTCGTCCCGCGAGCCGCGCCGGTAGACCAGCCGCAGGTGCCGTCGGTCCGCCGCGCCCTGCCAGAACTCGACCTCCCGCGCCCGCACTCCGTACTGCGTGTAGCCCTGCGCCACCAGGCCCGGCTCCGCCGCCAGCTCCCGTTCGGCCGCACCCCAGGCCGCCCAGAACTCCTGCGCCGTGCCCAGCCGCTCGCTCTGCCGCCCCACCAGCGCGGCCGCCCGCGACTTCGGGCTCAGCAGCCGGAACACCTCACCGGCCGCCGCCGCGTCGCCGGGGGTCACCTCTCCCCGCACCCGCACCTGCCGCCCCAGCGCCGGCCAGTACCAGGTGAGCGCGGCCCGCGGCTCGGCCGCCAGCTGGCGGCCCTTGGGGCTGCGGGCGTCCCCGGCGAACCACCACACCCCGAGCTCGGGGTCCACATCACGCAGCACCACGATCCGCGCGTCCGGTGCGCCGTCGAGCCCGACCGTGCTCAGCGTGACCACCTGGGCGTCCGGCGACTCCACCCGCAGCGCGTCGAGCAACCAGCTCACGAACAGCTCACCCGGCCCGGCCGGCGCCGCCTCGGGAACGAACCCGGGCAGTTCGCGCGCCATCGCCGGCCGGCCGAGCAGCAGTTCCCGCAGCGCGGCCAGGTCGGCAGCGGGTGCCTCGCCCCCGGTCATCCCGCCGCCGCTCATGCTGCCGCCGCCCAGGCCGCCAGCGCCCGGCGCGAGCGCAGCCGCACCGGCTGCCCGCTGACCGGATCGGTGAACGCCAGGCCGGCGGCCAGCAGTTGCAGGGGCGTGCCGAAGTCGTCCGGCGCCGCCTCGGGCAGCACCCGCGGGTAGACCGGGTCGCCGAGGATCGGGATGCCCAGGCCGCTCATGTGAAGCCGCAGCTGGTGGGTGCGACCGGTCAGCGGGGTGAGGCGGTAGCGGGCCAGCTCGCCGCGCCGCTCGATCAGCTCGATCCGGCTCTCCGCGTTCACCGGCCCGGGCACCTCGCGGGCGGCGATCACGCCGCGCTCCTTCACGATCCGGCTGCGCACCACCCGGGGCAGCGCCAACCCGGCGTCGTAGCGCGCCACGGCCTCGTACTCCTTGGTCACCAACCGGTCCCGGAACATGGTCTGGTACGCGCCGCGCGTGTGCGCCGTCGCCACGAACATCACCAGCCCGGCGGTCAGCCGGTCCAGCCGGTGCGCGGGAATCAGCTCGGGCAGCTCCAGGTCGCGCCGCAGCCGGGAGAGCGCGGTCTGCACCACGTGGCTGCCGCGCGGGGTGGTCGCCAGGAAGTGCGGCTTGTCGACCACCACCAGGTGCTCGTCCCGGTGCACCACCTCGAGCTCGAACGGCACCGGGACCTCCTCGGGCAGGTCGCGGTGGAACCAGACGCTCGCGCCGGGCTCGAACGGCGTGCCGTGGTCGACCGGGCCGTGCGCGCCGACGATCTCCCCGGCGCGCAGCATCTGTGCCAGCCGCTCGGCCACCCCGTCCGGCAGCCGGTGGGCCAGGTAGTCGGCCACCGTCGGCCAGGGACCCTGCTCGGGCAGCCGGACCCGGACCGGATCCACCCCGTCGCGCTGCGGCAGCGGAGCGGGGGCGGGCTTCGTCCTGCGTCTCATGCCGCAGAGCCTACGGGGGTTCACCCGCGCCCCGACAGCTACGCCGCAGACGCATGAAGCGACCGCTGCCCTGGTCAGCCCGGCAGTACCTGCGTGATCCGCCAGAGGCGGCGCGGCAGTTCGCCCTCCTCGAACGGGTGGACGTCGACCGACCGCCACCCCGCGCCGAGCGCCTCGACCAGCTCACGGGAGAAGAAGTGGACGGCGAAACCGCCGTGCTCCCAAGTGTCGTCGCCATGGCCGATGCCCGCTCCGTAGTGGGCGTCGCCGGTGTGCCGCACCGTGTAGACGAAGACGCCGCCCGGGCGCAGCACCCGCCGCACCTCGGCGACCAGGGCGTGGATCTCCTCGGTGGAGAGCGCCATGCAGAGCAGCATGTGCGCGAAGACCGCGTCCACCGAAGCGGCTGCCGGCGGCAACGGCTGGCGCACGTCGTGCACCGCCGTGGTGACCCGCCCGGCCACCTGCCGGGCCTCGGCCGCCGCGCGCAGTTGGGCCAGGCCCACCGGGCTGAAGTCGGTGGCGAGCACCGAGAACCCCTCGCGCGCGAAGTAGAGCGCGTCACGGCCGTGCCCGGCGCCGAGTTCCAGCACCTCGCGGGCGCCGGCCGCCCGGAAGGCGGCGGCCGCGTGCACCGCGGGCTCGGAAGGCGCGGCTCCGTACATGCCGGGGTTCTGGTCGTAGGTGCGCTGCCAGTGCTCGCGCTGCGTTCGAGCCAGTTCCCGCTCGTCGTGCGACACGCTGCCGTCCTTCCGCTCGATCCGCGCTGACCAGCGTAGACGGCAGTGGACGTCAAGGATCCCGCCGCCGGCGCGGCCGGGAGGTCAGCTCAGCTCTTGCGCCCGACCCCCGCGTACATCCACCGGGTACTGGCCTCCGTCGGACCCTCCGCGCGCCAGAGCGGCACGAAGTCCACTCCGGGCTCCAGCAGTTCCCAGCCGTCGAACAGGTCGGCCACCTGTGTGCGGGTCCGCAGCCGGATGCCCGAGGTGGTCTTGTCCCAGGTCTTGGCCACCTCCGCGGCCCGCTCGGGATTGCCCTCGTGGGTGCTGTGCGAGAGCAGCAGATAGCTGCCGGGCGCCACTCGCTCGCGCACCCGCCGAACCGCCTCGCGTGCCTCCTCGTCCGTGACGAAGTGCAGCACCGCCAGCAGCAGCACGGCCACCGGCTGCCCCAGATCGATCAGCGCGGCCAGCTCCGGACGCTCGAAGAGCTCGTCCAGCTCCCGCACGTCCCCGGTCAGCACCGTGGTGGTGCGGTTGTCCGCCAGCAGCGCGCGGCCGTGGGTGAGCACGATCGGGTCGTTGTCCACGTACGCCACCCGGGCGTCCGGGTCGATCGACTGTGCCACCTGGTGGACGTTGCCGGGCGAGGGCAGGCCGGCACCGATGTCGACGAACTGCCGGACCCCCGCCTGCGCGGCCAGCTGGACCGCCCGGCGCAGGAAGGCGCGGTTCTCCCGGGCGGCTGCCGGGATGTCCGCCGACGCGCTGATCGCGTGCTCGGCCGCCTGCCGGTCGGGCGCGAAGTTGTCCTTGCCGCCGAGCCAGTAGTCGTAGATCCGCGCGGGGTGCGGCCGGTCGGTATGAAGATCCGTCAGATAGCTTCCGTGCTCGGACTGCTGCACCGTCTCCCCCTTGCTCCACGCCCGTTCGTGGGCGGCCCGGTGCAGCATAGCGGTCGCGTTCGAATCGGTACGGCGGCGGGTGCGGGCGCAGACGCGAACCGGTACGGCGGCGGGTGCGGGGCGCGGACGCGGTTCGCCGCTCCGATTTAATGCCGGGCCACGCCTGGTGGGCCCGGGTAAGGTCGAGCGATCCGATCCCCGCGCCGACACCCCCGGCCGCCTTGCGAATGCGAGATCAGATGACCGACCCGGCTGCCGAGTTGCCGTACAACGAGCAGCGAGCCGACGAACTGTCACCCCCCGCCCTGCCGGTGCCCGACCTGCTGCCGGAGACCGTGCGGGCGCTGCGACACCGCCTCGCCGTCGGACAGGCCGAGGGCCGCACACCCTCCCTGGTCGGCGCGGTGGTCCGCGACGGGCGGCTGGTGTGGACCGACGCCCGCAGCATGATCGAGGGCCACGCGCCGGACGAGAACGTCCAGTACCGGATCGGCTCCATCTCCAAGACCTTCACGGCCGTCCTGGTCATGCGCCTGCGGGACGAGGGTCTGATCGACCTGGCCGACCCGCTGGAGCAGCACCTGCCCGACACCGCCGCGGGCGGCGCCACGATTCGCCAACTGCTCAGCCACACGGCCGGCCTGGCCGCCGAGACGCCCGGCCCCTGGTGGGAGCGCACCTCCGGCGAGCTACGCCCCGAGCTGGGGCACCTGCTGGAGGACCAGCCGTTCCGGCACTCCGGCGGGGAGCGCTTCCACTACTCCAACCCCGGCTTCGCGCTGCTCGGGGCGCTGGTGGCCAAGATCCGCCGGATGCCCTGGATCGACGCGCTGCGCCAGGAGGTGCTGGAGCCGCTCGGCATGACCCGCACCACCCTGCTGCCCCAGGCCCCGCACGCCGGCGGGTTCGCGGTGCACCCGTGGGCGGACGTGATGCTGCCCGAGCCGCTCACCGACACCGGCCTGATGGCGCCGGCCGGCCAGCTCTGGTCGACCGCCGCCGACCTCGCCCGCTGGGCCGCCTTCCTTGCCGGCGCCACCCCGGGCGGCACCGGCAAGGTGCTCTCCCGCGACACCCTCGCCGAGATGCGCCGGCCCGCCGCCGCGCCGGAGGGCGACTGGAGCTCGAGCTACGGGCTCGGCCTGCAGCTGCTGCGCCAGGACGGACGCCTACTGATCGGCCACGGCGGCTCGATGCCGGGGTTCCTGGCCGGCCTCTGGGTGAGCCCGGCGGACGACGTGGCCGTCGTCACACTGACCAATGCGACGTCGAGTCCCTCGTTCTGGCCGGTGGCCGGCGAGTTGCTCGCGATCGTGGCCGAGCGCGAGCCCCGGTTCCCCGAACCGTGGCGCCCGTTCACCGACGCCGATCCCGAGCTGCTGGCGCTGACCGGCCCCTGGTACTGGGGGCCCACCGCGCTGGCCCTGCAGCTGCGGGCCGACCGCACCCTGGAGCTCAGCTGGCTCGCCACCGGCGCCCGCCGCGCCCGCTTCCGTCCCGAGCCCGACGGTTCCTGGACCGGCCTGGACGGCTACGACGCGGGCGAGTCGCTGCGCGTGGTGCTCGCCGCCGACGGCTCGGTGAGCCACCTCGACCTGGGCACCTTCGTGCTGACCCGCACCCCGTACGACCCGGCCGCGGCCGTGCCGGGCGGGGTCGACCCGCAGGGCTGGCACGCGGGCTGACGGAATCTCAAATCACGCGGAGATAACAACGCCCATTGTGAGGGGAATCACGCGAGGAATCCTCCGCTGGATGCTTGACGTTTTTCTGACTCTCTCCCAGGTCGAACATGAGACACCTCACATTGGCTTGTGATAGGACCTTCGACCTGATTACGGTGCATCTCGTTCGTCTTCACACGAACCCCGCTCCCCGGAACGCCGAATCCTGCCGCCGGACGGAGTGGGCACGTGCATACACAGCACCACGGCAGGGGCGGGGGACCCAAAGGTAAGTCGCCTCACCCGGATTCTCCGGGCGGGGCTTGGGGTGAAGCCGCGCAACTGCGCGGCCGGGCAACTCCAGCCCGAATCCGACAGCTCACCTCGCAGGCGTGGGAGAGGAAACGCTTTTCATGCTGTCCGTCAACGGTCGCTCCAGCCTGCCCAACCGCGCCGCCCTCAAGCGCGCCATCGCCGTCACCGTCCTCGCCGGTGTCGGCGCCGGTCTGCCGCTGATCGCCGCGACCGGCGCCAGCGCGGCGCCGCTCCACCAGGCCGGCTACGGCCACCACCACACCGCCGAGCAGGGTTACGGCTACACCGCCCACCAGGCCGCCGCCCCGCAGGCCGCCGCCGCTCCGGCTGCCGCCCCGCAGGCCGCCCCGGCCCCCGCCGCCGCTCCGGCCGCGCCCGCCGGCTACACCGTGCAGAGCGGCGACTGGCTGTCCAAGATCGCCACCAGCCACAACGTGCAGGGCGGCTGGCAGAAGCTGTACGAGCTGAACAAGTCCACCCTGACCCACGGTCCGGACGCGCTCTACCCCGGCCAGCACCTGGCGCTGGGCGCTGCCCAGACCGCCCCGGCCCAGGCCCCGGCCGCCACCCAGGCCCCGGCTCCGGCCGCGCCGGCCGCCGCGCCGAAGGCCGCTGCCGCGGTCGTCGCCGCCCCGGCTGCCGCGCCCGTCGCCGTGAACGTCAGCAGCCCGAGCTCGCTGCAGGCGCTGGCCGCCTCCATCGTCCCGGCCGACCAGCTGGCCTCGTTCGACCAGATCATCACCCACGAGAGCGGCTGGAACGTCAGCGCCACCAACCCGAGCTCCGGTGCCTACGGTCTGCCGCAGGCGCTGCCCGGCAACAAGATGGCCGCCGCCGGTGCCGACTGGGCGACCAACCCCGCCACCCAGATCAAGTGGGCGCTGCAGTACATGGACACCACCTACGGCAGCCCGAACCAGGCCTGGGCCTTCTGGCAGGTCCACCAGGCGTACTGATCACCCCGTGATCAGCAGCCACAGCTGCAGCCGTAGCTGAACCGGCCGGCCGGTCGACAGGTCCTCGCACCTGACGACCGGCCGGTCGGCTTTTCACGCCGCGGGTCGGATCAGTCCGCGGCGCCGTAGCGGACCAGGTAGCCCGCCAGCCGCGCGACATCGTCGTCCGTCCAGTCGGTGAACCGCTCGGTGAACGACTGCCGCCGCATCTCGTACGCCTCCCGCAGCAGCGCCAGGCCCTGCTCGCTCGGGCGCAGGATCTGACCGCGCTGATCCTCCGGGTCCACCTCGCGACTCAGCAGCCCCAGCTTCTCCAGTGCGCCCACCTGCCGGCTCACCGTCGACTTGTCGAGCAGGAAGTACGCCGCCACGTCCGCCGCCCGGCAGCCGCCGCGCTCGTTCATCAGGTCGAGAATGCTGTAGGTCACCAGCGACAACCCCGGATGCAGCTGCGAGGCCTTGTGCCGGGCGCGGCGCGCGAAGGCGGTCAGCTCGCGCTGGATGGTCTCGATCGATTCGTCCCGACCCGACACGCTCGTCTCTCTTCTCCCGCGCCGGAATCTCCCGCGCCGACCTCTCCGATACTGGTTGCGCAGTACAACATAGCGGCCGACGGTGGTCCGAGGCGCTCATCACAGCCGGTAACCTTTCGTTGACAGATCCGACAGATCCGACAGGCCGTCAGTGGAGTGACAGATGGATCGGCATCCACCGACGGACCCGCCCGTCCGCTCCGCCACCACCTCGCCCCAGGAGTTCGGCGCGGAGCTGCGCCGGCTGCGGACCGCGCGTGGGCTCTCGCTCAGTGCGCTGTCCCGACTCCTGCACTACAGCAAGGGCTATCTCAGCAAGATCGAGAACGGCAGCAAGCCGGCCGGCCCGGACCTGGCCCGCCGCTGCGACCAGCTGCTGGACGCCGACGGCGCTCTGGTCCGGCTCGCCGACCCCGAGCCGGCGCCCGAACGCGCGCCCGGCGGCCTGCCCGCGCCCGCCGCGACGGACCGTGCGCCTACGCTGCCCTGCCCCTATCCCGGCCTGGCCGCCTTCGGTCCGCAGGACGCCCGCTGGTTCGCCGGCCGCGAGAGCGCGCTGACCGCCCTGCTCGATCGCCTGGCCGAGCGCGCCGGCCACGGCCCGCTCGCCCTGGTCGCGCCGTCGGGCGCCGGCAAGTCCTCCCTGCTGCGGGCCGGTCTGCTGCCGGCGCTGCGCCGCGGCGCGCTGCCCACCACTCGCCCCGGGCCCCAGCGGGTGGTGGTCTGTACACCCACCGGCCGGCCGCTGACCGCGCTCCGCCGGGCCCTGGAAGCCGAGCCACCCACCGCCGACAGTCCCCACGCCGAGGCCCTTGTCCCCCGGCCGACCGGCGACGGCGGCGGCAGCGGCCTGGTGCTGGTGGTGGACCAGTTCGAGGAGGTGTTCACCCTCTGCCCGGATCCCGCCGAGCGGCGCGCGTTCATCCAGGCCCTCTGCGAGCTCGCCGCCGATCCGGGGCCCTCCCCCACGCTGGTGGTGCTCGGCGTCCGCGCCGACTTCTGCGGCCGCTGCCTCGAACACCCCGAGCTGGTCCCCGTCTTCACCCGCGGCGTACTCGCCCTCGGCCCGATGACCGCCGCCGAGCTGCACCAGGCGATCACCGGTCCGGCTGCGGAGGCCGATCTGCTGCTGGAACCCGGCCTGGTCGAGGTCCTGCTCCGCGACCTCGGCCTCGCGGGCATCCCGCACCCGGCCGGCTCGCCGGAGGACCCGGCCACCGCGATCGCCGCACCGCTCCAGGCCGGGCTGGCCGGCGTCCTGCCGCTGCTCTCGCACGCGCTCCTCGCCACCTGGCAGCAGCGCGAGGGGCGCACCCTGACCGTCGCGGGCTACCTGCGCACCGGCGGCATCCAGGGCGCGATCGCCGCGACCGCCGAGAACCTCTTCGCCGGCCTGACCGGCGAGGGCCGCCAGACGGCCCGTCAACTGCTGCTCCGCCTGGTCCACGTCGCCGAGGACAGCGAGGCCACCCGCCACCCGGTTCCGCTCGACCAACTCCGCACCCCTGCCGCCGCCCCCGTCCCCAGTCCCGGCGCCGCTGCGGCCCTCGCCAGTGGCTCGACCAGCGGGTCCAGCGCCGGCGACCAGGTCGGCCCCGTTCTCGATGCGTTCGTGCAGGCCCGGTTGCTGACCGTCGACAGCGAGACCGTGCTGATCACCCACGAGGCCCTGATCC
Source organism: Kitasatospora sp. GAS1066B (assembly GCF_041262605.1). Lineage (NCBI taxonomy): Bacteria > Bacillati > Actinomycetota > Actinomycetes > Kitasatosporales > Streptomycetaceae > Kitasatospora > Kitasatospora sp. GAS1066B. The sequence goes on along the minus strand of NZ_JBGCCO010000034.1, from coordinate 2,032 downwards.
GGGCCTGGCCCCGGCTGCGCGGCTGGCTGCACGCGGACCGGGCCGGTCTGCTGGTCCGTCAGCAACTGGCCGAGGCCGCCGCCGAATGGGAGCGCGAGGGCCACGACCCGGCCCTGCTCTATCGGGGGACCAAGCTCGCCGCCGCCTACGAGTACCTGCGCGATCCGCGCCGACGCGCCGAACTGAGCCCGGGCGAGGCCGCTTTCCTGACCACCGGGCACGACCAGGAAGCGGCGCGCGAGCGGACCGTGCGACGCCAGACCCGCCGCCGGCGGCAGTTGCTGGTCACCCTCGCGGTGCTGCTGGTGCTGGCCGTCACCGCGGGTGGCGTCGCCTACCGGCAGCGGGCCGAGGCGTTCGCCGGGCGCCGGACCGCGCTCTCCAAGGCGCTGGCCGCCGAATCGGCCGCGCTGGCGGCCGGCAGACCGGAGGCCTCGATGCTGCTGGCCGACGAGGCCTTCCGCACCGCCCCCACCACGGAGGCCCGCAGCGCGCTGCTCAGCAGCCAGTCCCAGGCCTTCGCCGGTCGGCTCTTCGGACACACCGGGCCGATCAACGCCGTCGCCTTCAGTCCGGACTCGACCCGGCTCGCCACGGCCAGTGCGGACGGCACGCTGAAGGTGTGGCAGGTGACGAGCCGCCAGCTCGACACCACGCTCACCGGACACGGCGGGTCGGTGCGCACGGTCGCGTTCAGTCCCGACGGCCAGACCCTGGCCTCCGGCAGTGCCGACGGCACGGTCCGCCTGTGGGACATGGCGGGCCGCCGGCTGCCGGTCACCCTCTTCGGCAACGGCGGCGGGGTCCGCTCGGTGGCGTTCAGCCCGGACGGCCGGACCCTGGTCTCCGGCGGGGCCGACCGCAACGTCCGGCTCTGGGACACCACCAGCCACACCCTCACCGCCACCCTCACCGGACACACCGACGAGGTCCTCGGCGTCGCCTACAGCCCGGACGGCCGGCTGGTCGCCTCGGCCGCCGCAGATCACACCATCCGCCTCTGGGACACCACCGGCCACACCCTCACCGCCATCCTCACTGGACACAGCGACGAGGTCCTCGGCGTGGCCTTCAGCCCGGACGGGCACGCCCTGGCCTCCGGCTCCGCCGACCGCACCGTCCGACTCTGGGACACCACCAGCCACAGCCTGATCACCACCCTCACCGGACACAGCGACGACGTGAACGGCGTGGTCTACACCGACGGCGGCGCCACCCTGGTGAGCGCGAGCGGCGACGGCACCGTGCGGCTCTGGGACCTGGCCACCCGCCGGATCATCGCCACCCTCTGCGGCCACACCGACTACGTTCAGGGCGTCGCCGTCAGCCCGGACGGCGCGGTGATCGCCGCCGCCGGATTCGACCAGACCGCCGCGCTCTGGCAGTTGGGGGCGTCCGCGCTCACCGTGCACCCGTTCACCGAGATCTGGCAGACCGCCTTCAGCACCGACGGGCGCACCGTCGCGGCCGCCGACGCCGCACATACCGTGCGGCTCTGGGATGTCGCGCGCCACACCCTGGTCGGCACGCTGGACGGCCACAGCGGCTCGGTCTTCGGCATCGCCTTCAGTCCGGACGGCCGGTTGCTCGCCTCGGCGGGAGCCGATCAGACCATCCGACTGTGGGACCTCGCCGCACACGCCCAGGTCGCCGTCCTGACCGGCCATCAGGACTCCGTCTTCGCCGTGGCGTTCAGCCCGGACGGACAGTTGCTCGCCTCGGCCGGCGAGGATCGCACCGTGCGCTTCTGGGACGTCCGAACCCGGCGGCAGGTCGGCGTGCTGACCGGCCACACCGACTTCGTGAACACGGTCGCCTTCAGCCACGACGGGCGGACCCTCGCCTCCGGGAGCGACGATCTGACGGTCCGGCTCTGGGACGTCACCGCCCAGCGCCTGTCGGCCACCTTGACCGGGCACACCGGCTCGGTGCGCGCGGTGGCCTTCGCCCCCGACGGCCAGACCCTGGCCAGCGCCGGCAACGACGGCACCGTCCGCACCTGGGACACCCACGACCACACCCTCACCGCCAC
>NZ_JBGCCO010000033.1:0-85652 GCF_041262605.1 Kitasatospora sp. GAS1066B | reverse complement strand
CACCTACCGACGATCACGCCTCCGACCCGCACGAGCACCCCAGCCCCGACCCACACCAGCCCCGCGACCAGCGACTTCAGGATGAAAACTGCTCACTGGGGTCGGAGCAGGTCTCGGCCTCGCCACCGCGCGTGAGTACTGTCCCCGTGGTGATATGGCCGTTCAGGCCGTGATCCAAGGTCATGATCGTGACCCTACCGATCAGGTATGACAGGAGCAGCGCGCGCGAGCACGCTGTCGCCGCCGAGCGCGCGCAACGGCCTCAAGCTCGTCGTGAGGGCACTGTGCTCATCGTGGACGGAACCTCGTCCCCACCCGCTGGCGTTCGGCGCCTGAAGCAGTGGTGGGGCCCGGCCGCCAGATACGACAAGAGCGCCGTGTCTACCGAGCAGCCGCCACCCTCGCCCCACTCCTCCTGTGGGCCTGATCCTTTGACGACACTGCCTAGGGCTTGCGGCCCACCGCGGCCCAGATCCCGGTGAAGGCGTCATCCTCCTGCTCCGGCCGCTCGGGCCGCCAGAGCGGGGCGGTGACGATCCCCGGCTCGACCAGCTCCAAGCCGTCGAAGAACCGTGAGACCTGCTCCCTGCTGCGCAGCGTGAGCCGCTCGGTGGCAGCGCAGTAGACGGCAGGGCCGCGGCCGGCCTGCGCAGGGCTGATGAAGTCGGCCGTACCGTGCGAGAGCGCCAGGTAGCTGCCCGAGGGCAGCGCGTCGACCAGGGTGCGCACGATGCCGTACGGGTCGGACTCGTCGTCCACGAAGTGCAGGATCGCGAAGAGCAACAGCGCCACCGGCTGCCCGAGGTCCAGCAGTTCGTGGACCCGCGGCTCGGCCAGGATCCCCGCCGGGTCCCGCAGATCGGCCTGCACCACGGTCGCGCTGCCGTGGCTGGCCCCGGCCAGCAGCGCGCGGCTGTGCACCAGCACGATCGGGTCGTTGTCCAGGTACGCCACCCGGGCGTCGGGATGGACCTGCTGGGCGATCTCGTGGGTGTTGCCGGCGGTCGGGATCCCGGTGCCGATGTCCAGGAACTGCTTGACACCCTGCTCTGCCAGGTACCGCACGGCCCGCTGCAGGTACGCCCGGTTCGCCTGTGCGCTGAGCCGCACCCGCGGGCTGATCGCCATGACCTTCTCGGCGGCGGCCCGGTCGGCGGGGAAATTGTCCTTGCCACCCAGGTAGTAGTCGTACATCCGAGCCGGGTGGGGCACGTCTGGCCGCAGGTCGGTGGGCTCCTGGCCGTCCTCCTCGGAGGCGGACATCCAGTCCAGGGCGATCTCCTGATCATCAGTCACGCGGCGAAGCATATAGTCCGGTCAACGGCCTGGGGAGGGGCGGCGACCGTGCAGGTGGGAGACGCAGCGGCCCCACCAGGGTTCTCCCTGGTGGGGCCGCTGAGCTGAGTGACTGTGGGTCAGAAGGCGATGGGCAGTGCTGCCGTCTGCACGCCGGTGACGAAGGCCTGCCAGGCCTCGGCTCGGAAGACCAGCGCGGGACCGTGCGGGTCCTTGGAGTCCCGGACGGCCATGCCGCCGGTGACCACGCGCCCGGTTTCCACGCAATCGCTCTGGGCGCCTGAGTAGGAGGATTTGTACCAGGCAAGCCGGGCTGCAGCTGAGGACGGGGGGAGGTTGCTCGTCATGATCTAGACCATTCCTTTTGCGATGCGCTCGATCAGCGCGATTGACTCGGTGCGTGGCAGCGATTCGGCAAGAGCACGGCGGAACAGGTTGGAGTACTTGAACACCTCGTCCGGCTCTTCGATGTAGAGCGTGCTGAGCAGGCTGTCCACATAGGCCACGTCCGTCTCCGTCGTCTCCGGGAAGCTCAGGATGACAACCGGCCCGAACAGAGCGGCGTGCACGTCCGAGGCTTCTGGCAAGACCTGGATATTGATGTTCGGGTTGTCGGAGGCCGAAGTAAGGAAATCGAGCTGACCGCGCATCACCGACGGGCCGCCGATCTGATGCTTGAGCACGGACTCCGAGAGAACCACCCACAGGCGCAGAGGTGCGTTCCGCGTCAGCACCGAGCGGCGTTCCTGGCGGACTTTGGTAAGGGTCTCAACCTGCTGGGGCGTCGCATCCTCTATCTGGGCACGGACCACGGCCCGCGTGTAGTCCTCGGTCTGCAAGAGCCCGGGCACGAGAAGGGTCTGGATGCTGTACGCGTCCGAAGCGTCAGCTTCCAGCGCGATGTAGTCGGCATAAAGCGGAGAGAGCGTCTCGGAGTACCGGTCCCACCAGCCGCGCAGCCGCCCCTCGCGGGACAGTGCCTCCAGTCCTGCTCGCGTGCCTGAGTCATGAACGTCATAAAGATCGAGGAGCAGGCGCAGGTCGACAAGTCGGACCCCTGACTGTGCCGCCTCGATCCGGCTGATCTTGCTCTCGGCGCAGGCAAGCTGCTGCGCTGCCTGGGCAAGAGTCATCCGCTTGGCCGTCCGTAGCTCCTTGAGCGTTCGCGCGAGCCGCCGCTGACGGACAGTCGGATTCCTGTTCACCGGCACGTTGGACCTCCCCTCGGGTGTGGCTCGTAAGTCTGCCCTCCTCCGAGCGGGACAACAATCTTTAACGGCTTCCAAAGTGGGGACTTGCACCATAGGAACATCCAGGAGGATGCTACGGGGAGTGGAGAACTCCACGACAGACCGTGATCATGACGGTTCGTCACCGGGCATCCCTGTGCCCGCGCCGGCCGTCACCCCAGGGCGCGTCATCCCGCGCCGCTTCCTCAACCAGCCGCGCCGCAAGGGAGCTTCGCCATGCCCGAACCGCTCACCACCCCGCCCGCCCCCAGCGGGCGCGATCACTGCTGGCTGCCGCGCAGCCCCCGTTCCCCGGCCCTGGCGCGGCACCTGCTGCGCGAGTTCCTGTCGCGTGTCCCGAGCGGCGAACGCTTCGTGGAGGATGGGGTGTTGGTGCTCACCGAATTGGTCGGCAATGCCTTCCGTCACGGCACCCCGCGCGGCAACCTGATCAAGATGGGCCTCGAAACCGACGGCGAGCTGCTCTGGCTCTGGGTCGAGGACGTGTCCCGCAAAGCGCCGCAGCTGCGCGTCACGGCCGACGGCGAAGCCGGACGCGGCCTGCTCCTGGTCGACAAGCTCTCCCACAAGTGGGGCTGGGGCCCGCGCGGCGGGCACGGCAAGCGCGTCTGGGCAGTCATCGAGCCCGGACCGGCGGTGGCGTAGTGGGCCCGGATCCCGTGGTGGAAGGCAGTCTTGAGACTGAAGAGCAGTGCATGGCACGCGAGCTGCGCGAGTGGGCGGAAGCCGCCCTCGACCAGCTCGACGACGCCTTCAAGGTGGCCGAACTGCCGCCCCTGCTGGGCGTCCGGATCACCACCCTGATGCGCGAGGGCGTTCATGTCGAGCTGGGCGGCTGCAACATCCGCACTGTTCAAGCGCTTACGGCCTTCGTCCTGGCGCACGCGCGGTGCCTGGGCCGGGTCCAGCGAGGTGAGATCGTGCCCACTGGGCTGGCCCAGCTGCCCCGTGTGCGCGGTGAGATGAGACCCGGCGATGAGTAGCCGCGCGTCGGCCGGGCCGATCCCGTTGCCGCCCCGGCACCAGTGGCGACTCGGACGGTGCGCCTGCTGCGATCGGCACACCTTGGTCGCCCCTGGGCCGCAAATCACCGTTGACGACGCCAAGTTGATCACCCTGCCGTACTGCGTCGACGGCTTCGAGCGAGCATCACGCTACGTCCACCGGATGAGGATGCGCGCGATGCTCCGCCAGGACCAGGGGGCCCCGTGAACCCCCACTCGCGCACGGCGTTCCTGGCCCGCACGGCCCGCACGGCCCGCACGGCCCGCGCGTCGGCCATCGACATCCCAGCTGAACGGAGCACCTGAAGTGCCCAGTGAGCCCCCCACCCTTGCCGCCATGATCGAGCTGCCCAGCACCGAGCCGAGTGACGGGCCCCGCGGCAGCCTCGACCGCCCGTTCGACCGACTCGAAGCGCTCGCCGGCCTTGCCGCGCTCGGTCGGCAGCTCGACCATCAGGCGACTCGTCCAGGGGGCGCCACGGTCGCCGAGTTGGACACCACGCTCACCGTGATGCGCGCCGTTCACGGCCGGATCGTGGCCGAGCTGGGCGCGGCGCTGAAGATCAGCTGACCGAGGGCGCTCACCGTTCGCCAGGACCTGCGCACCCGCGCGCCGGCCGCCGCGTCACCGGAGGGGTCCTTCGAGTCGCGGACGGGCAGGGTGTCGGAGAACCCGCCCGCGACCTCATGGAAGGCGCGATAGCTTGAAGATCAAGCTAGTACGCGTGGTGGACCTGCCAGAACGACCAGGCGTCACACGGACTGCCGTAGGTGGTGTTCATGTAGCCCAGGCCCCACTTGATCTGGGTCGCAGGGTTGGTCTGCCAGTCCGAGCCGACCGAGGCCATCTTGGAACCGGGCAGTGCCTGCACCAGGCCGTACGCGCCGGAGGAGGGGTTGCGGGCGGTGACGTCCCAGCCGCTCTCGCGCGTGACGATGTTGCTGAAGCACTGGAACTGGGTGCTGTCCATCATCCCGGCCGCGATCGACTGCGGCGAGCCCCCGGTGGACGAGCCGACGGGCGGCGCGGAGTTCGTGGTGGCGAGCTGCGACGTGGCCGCGGCGCGGGCGGCAGCCTGCTGAGCGGCGGCGGCAGCGTCGGCCTTGGCCTTCGCGTCGGCGGCGGCCTTCTGCGCCGCGGCGGCGTCGGCGGCCGCCTTGTCGGCGTCGGCCTTGGCCTTCGCGTCGGCGGCGGCCTTCAGCCGGGCGGTCTCCTGCGCGGCCTTCTGCGTGGCGAGGTCGGCCGCCTGCTGCTGAGCCGAGGACTGGACGGCGAAGTTGTCGCTGATGGTCTGCGCCTGGGTGGCCGACGGCACGTCCGCGAGCAGGGTGGACCCCGCGACGTCGACCGACTGAGCGGGCGCGGCCTCGCTGCTCGACGACACACCCACGACGGCACCGACTGCGGTGACTGCGGTGGCGGAGGCCACAGCAACTCCCCGGACCGAGATCCGAGTCACATGGTTTCCTTCCAGCGTCGACCCCGCGTGACCGTGAGGACGCAACATGCCCTGGTCACTGGCCTCCACCTGGTACTGGTCACGGGAGACACTGGCCCGGCGCCCGAGTGCCGGACGAGCCGGTGCGGGCAAGGAATTCGGGCGGCGTACGGACCATCGGTATTCAGTTGACGCCCAACACACGGGCCGTACGCGGGGCCTGACAGAAGTTTCACCATGCCGCAACCGGGCAAGGGTACGCAATTCCCGGCTGCGTGGCGAAGCTCACACCAGCCCCGAAGTGAAGATCGGTCGCACGGCCGCGAGCGGGACCATCGCGACCCTCTGCCAGGGGTGTAACGGCGCAGGTACCAAGGAACACTGACCGCATGAGCGATGACGAGCAGGAGCCATCAAGCCCGGGATTCGTCCAGTTCCGCATGCAGTGCCCCAACTGCAGCCAAGGGGTTCGCACGCGGGCCCGGATGGGGATCAGGTCCTCCGTCCGCCACGAGGGAGAGAACATCGTCGCGGTCGGCACGAGCTTCGTACCGGAGACGTGCGCCGACTGCGACGGCGACGGCTGGCTGCCGCTCGGGTCGGGGGAGTGGAAGCGGCGGCCCAAGTCGGCACCCGACACTGCCTCCTGATCAGCCCGGCCCTGCTCGAAACAGCTGGACTCCTGTGGTTTCCGGGCGGGGGAACGGTCAGCGCTCCTGCCCGATCGGCCGGACGATCACCGTGTTGACGTCCACCCCCTGCGGCTGCCCGAGCGCCCACACGATCGAGGACGCGACCTGGTCCTCCGTCAGCAGCGAGGTGGCCGGCGTCCCGCCTTCGCGCTGGTCCCAGAACGCCGTCTCCACCCGTCCGGGGGCGATCAGGGTGACGCCCACGCCCGAGTCGGTCACCATCAGCCGGGTGTTCTCGGCCAGGCCGCGCACCGCCCACTTGGTGACGCCGTAGAGGTTGCCGGGCGAGTTGATGAAGCCGGCGACGCTGCCGACCAGCACGATCCGCCCGCGCGACCGCGTCAGTTCGGGCAGCGCGGCCTGGACCAGCAGGGCCGGCCCGAGCACGTTGGTGAGCACCATCTCGCGCCAGCCGGCCGGGTCGCCGTCGGCCAGCGTGTCGTGGGTGGAGAAACCGGCGTTGGCCACGGCATGGTCCAGCCGGCCGAACCGTTCGACGGTGGCCGCCACTGCCGCGCGCACGGCGGCGGGGTCGGCGGCGTCACCGGTGATCGTCAGCAGCGCCGCCGGTTGCCCGACCTCCTCGGCGAACCGGCGCAGCCGCTCCTCACCGCGTGCCGTCACCGCCACCCGGTGCCCCAGCTTGAGCAACTGCCGGGCCGCCGCGGCGCCGATGCCGCTGCTGCCGCCGGTGATCAGGGTGACTGGAGAGTCCGTCATCTTCATCAGCTCCTGCGTGTGCGTGTACGTGTGCGTGTGCTTGTGAAAGCCCGTCAGGAGTTCGAGTCCACCACTTGAAGTGCACTCCATGTCAACCGCCGCGCCGCCGACCGGCCCGCGCCATGCGTGCCTTGACCTCAAGCGGGCTTGATGAGCGAGGATGCTGACGAGAGCTCGAGTCGATCAAGGAGCGTCAGCATGCGCGCAGTCTGGTTGAAGCGGTTCGGTGACCCCTCCGTCCTCGTCCCCGGCGAGGCACCCGACCCTGTCCCCGGCCCGGGCCAGGTGCTGATCGACGTCGCGTACGCCAACATCACCTTCGTGGAGACCCAGTTCCGGGCCACCGGCGCGGGCCCGCTCCGCGCCACGCCGCCGCTGATCCCCGGCAACGGCGTCGGTGGCACGGTCGGCGCGCTCGGGGACGGTGTCGACCCGGCGCTGCTCGGTCGGCAGGTGGTGACCGGAACCGGGGGCTCCGGTGGCTATGCCGAGCAGGCCGCCGTCCCCGCCGAGGGGCTCTTCGCCGTCCCCGACGGCCTGGCGCTGGACGTGGCGGTCGCGTTGCTGGCCGACGGGCGCACGGCCGTGATGCAGCTGCGGGCCGCCGAGGTGGGCCCCGGGGACCGGGTGCTGGTCGAGGCGGCCGGGGGTGGGGTCGGCAGCCTGCTGGTCCAGCTCGCCAAGGCGGCCGGCGCCACGGTGGTCGCGGCGGCCGGTGGTGCCCGCAAGCTGGAGCTGGCCCGCGAGTTGGGCGCGGATCATGCCTTCGACTACCGCGAGTCCGACTGGGTCGAGCGGATCGAGCGGGAGGTGGGCGGCGTGGACATGGTCTTCGACGGCGTGGGTGGCGCGATCGGGCGGGCCGCCTTCGGGTTGCTGCGGCCGGGCGGCCGGATGGACAGCTTCGGCCTGGCCGGCGGCGAGTGGTCGGCGATCCCCGAGGAGAGGGCCGCCGCCCGTGGGGTGCGCCTGGTCGGCGCCGACCGCAGCCCCGAGCAGCTGCGCGCCTGCACCGAGTACGCCTTCGCCGAGGCCGCCGCCGGCCGGCTGCGCCCGGTGATCGGCCAGCGCTTCCCGCTGGAGCGGGCCGCCGAGGCGCACGCGGCGATCGAGTCCCGGGCCACCCTGGGCAAGACCCTGCTGGAGACGGGCCGCTGATGGCCGGCACCCGACTGCACCCGATCAGCCGGGCCCGGCTGACCACTGAACTCGCTGACCGGATCGAAGGGTTGAGCCCGGCGGACGGCGGCGTCTGGCCCCGGATCGCGGTGGACGGCGCGCCGGCGACCAGTCCCGGGCAGCTGGCCGACGCCCTCGCCGAGGAGCTGATGCTGCGCGGTCGGCCGGTGCTGCGGGTGCGGTCGCGCTCGTTCCTGCGCCCCGCCTCGCTGCGGCTGGAGTACGGGCATCAGGACGCCGACGCCTACCTCGATCTCTGGCTGGACGACAACGCGCTCTTCCGCGAGGTCTTCACCCCGCTGGACCCGGGCGGCACCGGCCGGGTGCTGCCCGATCTGCGCGACCCGGAGACCGACCGCGCCACGCGCAGCCCGTATGTCGAACTCGCGCCCGGCACAGCATTGCTGATGGACGGTCAGTTCCTGCTCGGACGCTGGTTCCCGTTCGACCTGGTGGTGCACCTGCGGATGTCCGAGGCGGCGCTGCGGCGACGCACCCCGCAGGAGGAGCAGTGGACGCTACCGGCCTTCGTCCGCTACGAGGAGGAGGTGCGCCCGGAGGAGGCGGCCGAAGTCCTGGTCCGGTCCGATGATCCGGCCCACCTGGCGTGGAACCAGGGCTGACCGGGGGCGAGTTGGTGGGACGGCTGCGAACCATCACTCCTGTGGGTGATGGTCGTGGCCGAACTGTCATGCCACGCTGGATGCCTGAGCCACACCGCTGAAGGGACGTCACATGTTTCTCGGCAAAACCATGTCCGGCCTCGGCCTCACCCTGCTGACCGTGACCCTCACCGCGTTCGCGACGATCATGCCGGCCGCCGCCGCGAGCGGCCCGGCCGCCCGGCCCATGCCCCGCGCAGCCGGCGCGGTCCTGACCGGCGCCAGCGTCAGCTTCCACTCCGACCACGACCAGAAGGACCGTGACACGCTGGTCACCGTCACGGTTCGCGACATCAACGGCACCACCGACGCCCGGATCTCCAGCACCTTCGGCCAGTTCGACCAGTACAGCGACGTCGGTCCGTTCCAGCTCACCGTGCTCAACCACGGCTCGTGGGAGTCGCTCAAGGGCTCCGCCACCACCCTGCGGATCGACCCGCACGGCAACAACCACTGGGAGCCGAGCCTCTACGTCGACCTGGTCTTCAGCGACGGCTCCCACCTCTCCTCCGACTGCCCGTTCCTCGACCTCGACCAGGAGTCGCGCCAGGTGTCCTGCGGCATCTCCTGAGCCATGAGCCATGAGCCCTGACTGACGATTCGTCAGATCTGCCACTCGATGGGAACTCGGCCGGGCGCGTCACCAGGGGAGCGGCCGGCCGGGGCCGGTGGCAGCGAAGCTGACGGTTCGTCAGGCGTGCGTGGTCGAGCCGGGACGCAGCACCATCAGCACCGTCACCACGGCCCAGAGCAGCGCGAACAGCCCGGTGCTCATGGTCAGCAGCTTCAGGCCGCCGAACGCGCGGACCGGATCGGCGTCCGCCTCGCCCGCGAGCGCGCTGACCACCGCCTCCTGCCGGGGCAGCACCAGGACCATCAGCACCAGGGCGGCGATCGCCGTGAGCACCAGCGAGGTGATCAGCCAGGGGCTGCCCATGACCCCCATCACCTGCGCCGTGCCGATCCCGAGCACCGGCACCGCGAGCCCGATCACCGCGTAGACCTGGGTGATCCGGTACAGCAGCCGTACCGACGCCGCCGCCTCCGGATCGGCCGCGGCGGCGGTCCCGCCGTCCTCGGCCACCGCCAGGGCGGCCTTCGCCTTGCGTGGGAACATGCTCGCCGCCACCGTCACCGGACCGATCGCGATGATCGCGGCCAGGACGTGCAGGCTCAACAGAAACTTGGCCATGGTGATCGACAGCCTTCGTGCTTTTTCCCGAGCGGCGGGCGGAGCCCGGGGGCCACGAGTCGCGGCGGCCCCGCCCGGCACGCTAACACCCGCCCGCTCGGCCTCGGACGGGCGGTCCACTTGAACGCTGTGCCGACCCGACCAGTCCGCACGCACCGGTCGGGCCGCTCGGCTCAGGTCACCGCACCGCGCACGCTGAACCGCTCGGCTCGCCACTCGCCGCTCGCCAGCACCTCGCGCAGCGCCTGCGCCGCGTCCCAGACCTCGGTGTAGGAGAGGTACAGCGGGGTGAAGCCGAACCGCATCAGGTCCGGCGCCCGGAAGTCGCCGATCACCCCGCGCTCGATCAGTGCCTGGACCACCGGGAACGCCTCGGGGTGCCGGACCGCCACCTGGCTGCCGCGCAGCTCCGGCTGACCCGGCGTCACCACCTCCAGCCCGTCGGCCCGGCACTGCTCGATGAAGAGCCCGGTCAGCGCCAGGCTCTTGGCCCGCACCAGCTCCAGGTCGACCCTGTCCCAGATCTCCAGGGTGGCCCGCAGCCCGGCCAGCGCGAGCAGCGACGGGAAACTGGTGAGGAACCGCCCGATCCCCTGGGTGGGCCGGTAGCCGCTCTCGAAGGCGAACGGCGCCGCGTGCGAGAACCAGCCGGTCAGCGGCTGCTCGACGGTGTCGTGGTGGCGCGCCGCCGCGTACAGGAAGCCCGGCGCGCACGGCCCGGCGTTCAGGTACTTGTAGGTGCAGCCGACCGCGAAGTCCACCTCGCAGGCCGTCAGGTCGATCGGCAGCGCGCCCGCCGAGTGGCACAGGTCCCAGATCATCAGCGCGCCGGCCCGGTGCACCTTGGCGGTGATCGCGGCCATGTCCAGCAGTCGCCCGGTGCGGTAGTCCACCTGGGAGAGCACCACGACGGCGACGTCGTCGTCCAGGTGCGCGTCCAGGTCGTCCACCGAGGGCAGCAGCACGCTGCGGCCGCCCTCGAAGAGCCCGGTGACCCCCTCGGCGATGTACAGGTCGGTCGGGAACGAGTCCCGCTCGCCGAGCACGGTGCGCCGCCCGGGGCGTAGCCGCAGTGCGGCCGTCAGCAGCTTGAACAGGTTGACCGAGACGCTGTCGCAGACCACCACCTCGCCCGCGCCGGCGCCGACCAGCGGTGCGATCCGGTCGCCGAGCCGGTAGGGCAGGTCGATCCAGCTGTGCTTGTTCCAGCTGGTGATCAGGTCCTTGCCCCACTCCTCCTCGACGGTCCGCCGGACCACCTCGGGAGTGCGTACGGGCAGCACGCCGAGCGAATTTCCGTCCAGGTAGGTCCCGTTGGCCGGGAGCGTGTACTCGGCGCGGAAGGCCGCCAGCGGGTCGGCCGCGTCCAGCGCCAGGCACTGCTCGCGCGAGCTCGGGATCGTCGCCAGGTCAACGCTCACAACTCACCTCGTACGGTCCACAGTTCCGGGAAGACATCCTGATCGGCCGCGGCCTTGAGCCAACTCAGGCCGCTGGAACCGCCGCTGCCGGGCTTGGCGCCCATCGAGCGCTTCACCGAGGCGTAGTGGCGCTGCCGCCACCGGGTGACCCGCTCGGCGGTGTCGAGCAGGGCCTCCGCCAGCACCACGAGTTCGGCGTGCGCGGGGTCGGTGTAGACGGTGCGCCAGGCGGCCTCCAGCTGCGGGCTCGCGGTGTACCGCTCGGGGCCCACGTTCGGCGCGACGGCGAAGCCGCGGCGGGCCAGCAGCGCCACCACGTCGTCGTACAGTCCGGGTCGGGCCAGCGCGTCGGACAGCTCCCGGTGCGTCTCGGGTGCGCCCTGGTACATGGCCAGCAGCCGGTCGGACTTGTTGCCGAGCAGGAACTCCAGCCGCAGGTAGGCGGAGGACTGGAAGCCCGAGGCCTCGCCGAGCAGCGGGCGGAAGGCGCTGAACTCGACCGGGGTGAGCGTGGCCAGCAGGTCCCAGGAGCTGTTCAGCACGTCCTGCGCGTTGGCCCCGCGGCGCAGCGCGGCCAGCGCGCCCGGCAGGTCGTCGGCCCGCAGCGCGCGCTGGGCCAGCTCCCACTCGTGCCGCAGCAGGTCGAAGAGCAGCTCCATGACCTGGGTGGTGACGATGAACGACAGCTCGGCGTCCACGGTGCTGCGCGGCTGCTGCAGGGTGTGCAGCACGTCCAGCCGGGCGTATCGCTCGTACGGTGTCGCGCCGCTGGTCAGCGGGTCGGCGATGGCGTCCTCGCGGACGGGGTCGAACGCCAGGTTCGGCGTCTGGACGGTGGACCGGGACATGATCGTGCTCCCCCTCGATGGCAGGTGGGGACTATTGTGCGGCGGGCCACCGCGGCTCTTGAATGGGCGACGGAGACCCGATCGGTGAGTCGGCCTTGCGTTCGCAAGGTCTTTTCTCCGTCGGCCTGCCGCTCGGAAAGGAACCCGGAAACATCATGGCCCTGGATGCCCTGGACCGCCGCCTGCTCGCCGAGCTGCAGGCCGACGCGCGGCTCTCCTACAACGAATTGTCCCGCCGGGTGAGCCTCTCCGCCCCGGCCGTCGCCGAGCGGGTACGCCGACTGGAGGCGGAGGGCGTGATCGACGGCTACCACGCGCACGTCGACCTGGCCCGGGCCGGACTGCCGATCACCGCGCTGGTGCAGGTGCAGTGCTACGGCCCGCGCTGTCTGCTGCGCGATCCCTCGGTCGCCGCCTGGCCCGAGGTGCTCCAGCTGCACCGGGTGACCGGCGGGGCCTGCTGCGTGCTGCTGGTGGCGGTGGCGGAGATGGCGAGCTTCGAGGAACTGGTCGACCGGCTGGCGGCCTACGGGCAGCCGAGCAGCTCGATGATCCTCTCCAGCCCGGTGCCCTGGCGCCCGGTCACCGCGCCCTGAGCCACCTGAGCCATCAGTGCCCGCCGGAGGTGGGCAGGTGCACCCCCAGCCCCTGCAGCCCGTTCAGGAACAGCTCCACGCCGACCGCCGCGAGCAGCAGCCCGAGCAGTCGGGAGAGCACCTCCAGCGAGGTCCGGTGGGTGAGCCGCAGCAGCGGGGCCAGCGCCAGCACGCAGACGGTGTTGATCGCCACCACCGCCAGGTAGGCGCCCGCCACGGTGAACCGCCAGCCCCAGTCCTCCTTGGTCAGCGACTCCACCAGCACCGCCGTCATCGCCAGCGGGCTCGCCACGTACGGCAGCAGCAGCTCGCGCACCCCGTCGGCCATCGGGTTGTTCAGCGTCTCGTCGTCATCATCGCTCGCACCGCCCAGGTGCAGGCCGAGGACCAGCCCGACCGCGTAGAGGAAGAAGATCACCCCACCGGCCAGCTGCAGCGACTCGTCGCTGATGTGGAAGAAGTTGGTGAGCGCGTCCGCGCAGAACGCCATCAGCACCCCGACCAGCGCCGCCAGCAGGGAGCTGAGCACCACCAGCTTGCGCATCTCCGACACGCTGCGGGTGCGGGTCAGCTCGGCGTAGGCCAGCAGCACCTTGGGCGGGCCGACCACGGCGAAGAAGGTGACGAACGTGCTGCTCAGATCCAGGGTCGACATTCCCCCAGGATGCTCGAGACCCGCCGCGCCGCACCGGCGCCGCACCGGCGGGTCAGCGCAGCCGGACCGTGACGCCCGTCTCACCGAGCAGCTCGACCACCGCCCACGCGTACCCGGGCGGCAGCTGCGGCGAGTGCTCGGCCGTCGCCCAGTCGTGCCAGACCAGGGTGAACGGCGGCACCGGGCCGAAGCCGCCGCGCAGGCAGTCGGCGAGAGCGTCCAGGTTGCTCCCGTAGTAGCCGTCCGGACCGTTCAGTGCCGTGCCGAGCGCCGTGTACAGCCCGGACCGGTCGGTGGCGGTGGCGCCGTCCAGGTGGAACTCCATCGCTGACTCCCTCGGGTGCTCTGCTCCAGCGTCCCCCGGATGGCCTGCCCCGGTCGAGGAGCCGTGCCGGGTCGGCTGGGATGGAAGGCGGGGGCTGAGAGATGAGGACACCACCATGGGCTGCGTCAACCGCACGGACCTCGGGCTGCTCGCCCTGCGCACCGCCGTGGGCGGTGTGCTCTTCGCACACGGTACCCAGAAGTTGTTCGGCTGGTTCGGCGGCGGAGGCCTGGAGGGCACCGCGGCCGGCATGGAGGCGATGGGGTTCAAGCCGGGCGGGCAGAGCGCGCTGGCGGCCGGCCTCGGTGAGGCGGGCGGCGGCGCGCTGCTGTTCGCCGGGCTGGCCACGCCGGTGGCCGGGCCGATCGTGGCCGGCACCATGCTCGGCGCCAGCGTGGTGCACTTCCCGCACGGCTTCTTCGCCGTCAAGGGCGGCTACGAGTACCCGGCGCTGCTCGGCGTCTGCGGCCTGGCACTCGGCCTCGCGGGCCCGGGCCGGCTCTCCCTGGACCACCTCACCGGCCACCGGCTGAACCGGCCGTGGCTGGGCGCGGTCGCCTTCGCCGCGGCCGCGGCGGGCGCCTTCCAGGTGGTCTGCAAGCGCGAGCGCGGCATCCGCGAGTCGGCGGCGCGGGCGATGGAGGGCGAGCCCGAATAGCGGTGCGAGCACCGCAGATGACCAGCAAGTGAATTCGGGCCCCTGCCCGCTTGGCGTCTACAGATCTGTAGTACGTTCTCGCGGGGAGGGGCTTGAGGCGCTCTACGCACGCCTCGGTACGCTGTCGCCCTCCGACGATTCCGTACCAGTGCTGAAGGTGTGCGATGTCCCTGACCTACCCGGAATCGATCGGCGTGGGGCTGCTGCAAGGCGTCACCGAACTCTTCCCGGTCTCCAGCCTGGGACACAGCATCCTGATCCCCGCGCTGATCGGCGGCAGCGTCCAGAAGGACCTGAACGTCACGACCGCCACCTCGCCGTACCTGTCGGTGCTGGTCGGCCTGCACCTGGCGACCGCGCTGGCGCTGGTGCTCTTCTTCCGCAAGGACTGGGCCCGGGTGATCCGCGGGCTGTTCACCTCCATACGCGAGCGCCGAATAGAGACCTCCGAGCAGCGGCTGGCCTGGCTGCTGATCGTCGGCACCATCCCGGTCGGCCTGGTGGGCCTGGTCGCCGAGAAGGCACTGCGCGACGCGCTCGGCAAGCCGGTGGTCGCGGCGGTCTTCCTGGCACTGAACGGTTTCGTCCTGCTCGGCGCCGACCGGCTGCGCCGCGGCGGCGGCGGGCGCCGCCGGGCCGGCGCGCAGGGCGCGCACACGCCGGGCGTCGACCCGGCCATCGAGTCGGACCGCCGGCTGGCCCGGCTGAGCTTCCGCGAGGGCATCTGGATCGGCGCCGCGCAGATCATCGCGCTGCTGCCGGGCATCAGCCGCTCCGGCGTCACGATGAGCACCGGCATCCTGCGAGGCCTCAACCACGAGGACGCGGCCCGCTTCTCCTTCCTGCTGGCCACCCCCGTGATCGGCGCGGCCGCCGTGCTCAAGATGCCCGAGCTGCTCAAGCCGGAGAACGCCGGGATCCGTGGGCCGCTGCTGGTCGGCTCGATCTGCGCCTTCGTGGCCGGCTACATCTCGGTGAAGTTCCTGACCAAGTACTTCGAGAACCGCAGCCTGACCCCGTTCGCGATCTACTGCCTGCTGGCGGGCGTCGGCAGCGCGGTCTACCTGAGCATCTGACGCCCTCAGCGGGTGACGGCGAGTCGCGGCTGACGGTGTGTCACCTGGATGCGTCCGCCCGCTGGCGGCGGGCCGGGTCGGCGCCGAAGGTGAGGCCATGGACCACCGCCACACTCCGCCGCTGCGCCAGCTCGCCCCCCGCCGTCCGCGCGCCCGTCGGGCACATCTCGCCCCGATCACCCTGGTGATCGGGGCGGCGCTGTGCGTGGGCGGCGCGCTGGCCGGCTGCTCCTCCAGCTCCAGCAAGCCGGCCACCTCGACCGTCTCCGCCGCCGCCAGCGCGGCCCAGTCGCTCGCCTCGCAGGCCGCCTCCGCGGCGCAGTCGATCGCCTCCCAGGCCGGCTCGGCCGGCAGTTCCGTCTTCTCCCAGGGCGCCTCCGCGGCCAGCAGCCTGGCCACCGCCGGATCCTCCGCGCTCGCCTCCGCCCAGTCCGCTGCCGCCTCCGCGCTGGGCAGCGCCACCGGCGGCTTCGACGCGAGCGGCGACGTCTCGCTCGGCCAGGTCACCGTCGACTCCGCCAGCCGTGCCCAGGTCCCGGTCACCGTCGTCAACCACCAGTCCCAGGCTGAGCGTTACACGATCCTGATCAACTTCAAAGACGCCACCGGCACCCTGCTGGACACCGTGCCGGTCAACGTCGGCCCCGTTCAGCCGGGCGCCACCGCGGCTGTGACGGCGACCAGCGTCCAGGTGGTCTCGGGCACCGTGACGGCGAGCGTGGGGAGCGCGCTGCGGTACTGAGACGCGGCCTGCTCAGCACCGCTCCACCAGCGCCAGGAACCGCCGCCCCGTCCGCGTGACGTCCGCGGCGGTCCACTCCAGCGCCTCGGCGGCGATCATGACCTCGGACATGGCCAGCCCCGGGGCGCGGTCCTCCCAGTAGTCGACGAACCAGAGGCCCTCGGTCTCCGCGAGGGTGAGGGCGGCCCGGTTCAGGGCGGCCGCCGGGTGGGGGAGCCAGAGCTGGAACTCGTGGGTGTGCGGGCGCTCGGGGTTGATCCGGGCGCCGGGGAGCTCGGCCAGCGCGGCGGCGACCGTGCCCGCGTGGCGGACCTGGTCGGGCAGCCGGGGCAGCTCGCGGTCCAGGCCGTCCAGCGCGGCGAGGGCGGCGGGCCACTGCTGGTAGAGGTTGCCGCCGTGGCGGTGACGCCAGGCGCGGGCGTAGGCGGTCAGCTCGGTGTCCCCGGCCAGTGCCGCGCCGCTCAGGCCGCGCAGGGTCTTGTAGAAGGAGACGTAGACGCTGTCGGCGAGTGTCGATATCTCGTCAAGTCCCTTGCCGAAGTGGCTGGTCGACTCCCAGAGCCGGGCTCCGTCGAGGTGCACGCGGGCGCCGGCGGCCCGGGCCGCCCCGGCCAGTGCGACCAGCTCGTCCCAGCTCGGCAGCAGGTAACCGGCGTCGCGCAGCGGGAGTTCGACCGCCAGGGTGCCGAACGGCTCGCCCAGCGCGGTGAGTTCCTCGGCGGTGAAGTGGCGCGGTTCGCTGGTCGGCCACAGTCCGCGCAGCCCGGTCAGCTGGCTGTAGGCCTGGCGCTCCCAGCGCTCCAGGTGGGCCAGCGGGTGCAGTGCGACGGCTCGGCGTCCGGTCAGCTCGGCGCCGTGGCGCAGCGCGATCTGCTGGGCCATCGTGCCGGTCGGGAAGAAGACGGCGTCCGGCTTGCCGAGCAGCGCGGCGACCCGCTCCTCCAACCGCCGGACCGGGCCGTCGCCGTAGAAGTCCGGCTGGTCGTCCAGACCCTCCAGCGCGCCCAGTGCCGCCAGCCGCTCGCGCATGGTGGCCGGCCGGGTGCCGGAGAGGATGCGGCGGCTGGCGCGTCGGGCGGCCAGGCGGCGGGCCCCGAGATCGTCGTTCATCCGCCGATTGTCGGTGGTCAGGTCGGGCGGACCAAGCGGTTTTCGTAGGCGAAGACCACCGCCTGGACCCGGTCCCGCAGGCCGAGCTTGAGCAGGATCCGGCTCACATGGGTCTTCACCGTGGCCTCGGCGAGGAAGAGTTCGGCGGCCACCTCGGCGTTCGACAGGCCGCGGGCGACCTGGACCAGCACGCTGCGCTCGCGGGTGGTCAGCGCCTCGATGGCGCTCTCGGCGCGGTCCGGCGAGCCGCCGTCGGCGGGCAGTTGGGAGGCGAAGGTGTCCAGCAGCCGGCGGGTGATCCGGGGCGCCACCACCGCGTCGCCCGCCGCCACGCTGCGGATCGCGCTGAGCAGTTCGGCCGGCTGGGCGTTCTTCAGCAGGAAGCCGGAGGCGCCGGCCCGCAGGCCGGCGAAGGCGTACTCGTCCAGATCGAAGGTGGTCATGATGAGCACCTTGGTGTCGGGGGAGTCCTCGACGATCCGGCGGGTGGCCTCGATGCCGTCCATCCCGGGCATCCGGACGTCCATCAGCACCACGTCCGGGCCCTGCTCCAGGGTCAGGCGCACCGCCTCGGCGCCGTCCGCGGCCTCGCCGACCACCGTCATGTCCGGCTGCGAGTCGAGGACCAGGGTGAAGGCGACGCGCAGCAGCGGCTGGTCGTCCACCAGCAGGACGCGGATGGTCATCAGGTGGCTTCCTGGAGGTCGGGGACGGTGTCGGCGGCCGGGTGCGGATCGGGGCCGAGGTCGAGCGTGGCGGCCACCTGCCAGCCGCCCTGCGGCAGCGGCCCGGCCAGCAGGCCGCCACCGTACGCGGCGACCCGCTCGCGCATCCCGGACAGGCCGTGCCCCGGCTCGCCGAGCAGCTCGGCCGGTCCGAAGGGGGCGCCGGGCGGGCGCAGCGCGATGCCGTCGTCGCGCACCTCCACCGTCACCAGGTCCGTCGTGCAGTCCACGGTGACCTGGGCCCGGGCGCCGGGCGCGGCGTGCTTGAGGGTGTTGGTGAGCGACTCCTGGACCAGCCGGTAGACGGTCAGTTGGGCGCCGGGGGAGAGGCCGGCGGCCTCGCCGGTCAGCCGCAGCTCGGTGGGCAGGCCGGCGGCCCGGACCTGGGCGGCCAGTGCGGCGAGCTGGCCCAGGCCCGGCTGCGGGTGGCGCAGCGCGTCGGGCTCGTCGGCCCGCAGCACGCCCAGGAACCGGCGCATGTCGGTGAGCGCCTGGCGTCCGGTCTCGGCTGACTGGCGCATCGCGGCGGTGGCCTTCTCCGGGGCGATCGGGTTGGCGTAGACGGCGCCGTCGGCGAGCGCGACCATCACCGAGAGGTTGTGCGTGACGATGTCGTGCATCTCGCGGGCGATCCGGGAGCGCTCCTCGGCGACCGCGAGGGCGGCCTGCTGGTCGCGCTGGCGCTCCAGCTCGCGGGCCCGGGCGCGCAGCGCGCGCAGCTGGGACCTGCGGGCCCGGACGTTGAGGCCGAGCACGGCGGCGGCCGTGGTGGCGCCGGAGAGCATGAAGGCGGCCTTGAGCCAGGTCTCCACCGGGTCGACCAGGGTGACCGCGTGGCGCAGGTCGGAGACCGCCAGCAGCACGCCGAGCTCGGCGATCAGATACCCGAGCACCGTGCGGCGACGGGTGCAGTGCGCCGCCACGCTGTAGAGCGCGAGCAGCACCGCGATGTCGGCGGGCATCGGCTGGTAGACCAGCCACTGGAGGAAGGCGACCCCGGCGATCACCCCGAAGACCGTCAGCGGGGCCCGGCGGCGGAAGGCGAGCGGCAGGATCAGCGCGAGCTGCAGGATCCAGACCCACGGATGGACCCGCAGCTCCCGTCCGTGCGCCGCGCTGGCCAGCGCCAGCACGGCCAGCGCGAAGGCGAGGTCGACGGCGATCGGGTAGCGCTCGTCGAGCATCCAGCCCCGCAACGCGGCCAGCCCTCGGGCGGCGCCGGGAAAGCGCCGCCCGAGGGCTGCCGGGAGCTGGTCGAGCGAAGTCATCGCGTCATTGTGCAACGGATGCGGCCCGGCCTGTCGTGCGTGGTCACGCGTCGCGCCGCTTGAGCACCGTGGCAGCCCCGATCAGGGCGAGGACCACGTAGATCCAGAGCACGCCGTAGCCGGTCCACGGCGCGAGCGTGCCCGGGTCCGGGTTGAGCGTGGCGACCGCCTGGCCGGCCGCGCCGGGCAGGTACGGGCTGATGTGGCTGCTCCAGTTGGACGGCAGCACCTCGACCAGGGTGGGCAGCACCAGCAGCATGCCGAAGATCGAGGCGATGCCGCCGGCGGTGTTGCGGATCATCGTGCCGACCGCGACCGCGAAGATGCCGATCGCGGTGAGGTACAGCGAAGTGCCGACGACGGTGCGGGCCACCCCGGCGGCCGACAGCGAGGTCTGCACGTTGTGGCTGGAGAGCACCGCCTGGCCGCCGAAGAAGGCGACGAACGCGGTGATCAGGGTCACCACGAAGGTCACCGCTCCGAAGACGCCCGCCTTGGCCCAGAGCACCGGCAGGCGGCGCGGCACGGCGGACACCGAGGCACGGATCATGCCGGTGCTGTACTCGCCGCTGACCACCAGCACGCCGAGCACGCCGACGGCCAGCTGGGCCGCCAGGTAGCCGCGCAGGCTGCGGTCGGCGGCGTTGATCGAGAAGCCGTGGTCGCGCACGTCGGGGTGGTTCAGGTGGTCGATCGCGCCGTAGCAGGCGAGCAGGCCGAAACCGACCATGAAGACCACCGCGGCCAGCAGCGTGAAGTAGCTCGAGCGCAGCGTACGGAACTTGATCCACTCGGAGTGGAGCACCCGCGGCAGCGTGACCGGGCCGCCGACCGACGGGCGGGCCTGGACGGCGGTGGGGGTGGCGGTGCTCATGCTGCGTGCTCCTCGACCAGCGTGCGGGGGGCGACCACGGCGTCGTACTCGACGGCGTCCTTGGTCATTTCCATGAAGGCCTCCTCCAGCGAGGCCTTCTGCGGCGTCAGCTCGAAGAGCGTCAGGCCGTGTTCGGCGGCCAGCCGGCCGACCCGCTCGCTGTCGACGCCGTCCACGGTCAGCACCTGGACGTCCTCGCCGTCGGTCACGCTCACGCCGGGCAGCTCACCCAGCAGTTCGGCCAGCCGCACCGAGTCGGGGGTGCGCACCAGCACACCGCCGCGCGAGGCGCGCTCGGTGAAGTCGGCCACCGAGGTGTCCGCGATCAGCTGCCCGCGGCCGATCACGATCAGGTGCTCGGCGGTCAGCGCCATCTCGCTCATCAGGTGCGACGAGACCAGCACCGTGCGGCCTTCGACCGCAAGGGACTTGAGCAGGTTGCGGATCCACAGGATGCCCTCGGGGTCGAGGCCGTTGACCGGCTCGTCGAGGATCAGCGTGGCCGGGTCGCCGAGCAGCGCGGAGGCGATGCCCAGCCGCTGGCCCATGCCGAGCGAGAAGCCGCCGGCCCGCTTCTTGGCGACCTGGCGCAGCCCGACCAGGTCGATCACCTCGTCCACCCGGGAGCGCGGGATGCCGTGGGTGGCGGCCAGCGACAGCAGGTGGTTGAAGGCGGAGCGCCCGGTGTGGATCGCGCGGGCCTCCAGCATCGCGCCGACCTCGCGCAGCGGCGCGGCGTGGTCGGCGTAGCGGCGGCCGTTGATGGTGGCGTGGCCGGCGCTCGGGGTGTCGAGGCCGAGCAGCATCCGCATGGTGGTGGACTTGCCGGCCCCGTTGGGGCCGAGGAAGCCGGTCACGATGCCGGGGCGGACCGTGAAACTCAGGTCCTGGACGGCGGTTTTGGGGCCGTAGCGCTTGGTGAGGCCGACGGCTTCGATCATTTTGATCCTCGTGCGAGGGGGCGGACAGGCGACGCTGTCCACGCTAGGCGGCCGAACCGGCGGCCACGAGCCGCGCAGGGAGGAGTCGAACGGCGCAGGGTTGCGACGCCAGATGCAGCGCGACTACATCTCAAGACGGACCTTGCTCCGGATACGGACGTCAGACCGGCCGGTCTTCGTCGCAGGCCGCGCGGCCGTGCAGCGGCCCGGTGTGCGGAACCTTAACGGCAGCTCAAGGGCGGTGGTCGACCCTTGACGTCGCGGTTGGTCTAGTCCATTTTAATCGACAGGTGCAGGGAGCTCCTGAGTCACCGTCAGAGCCCTGAATCTCTGGCGGTGGCCCTGGGGCGCTCTGCGCCCGCCCGGTTCCGCGCACGACCCCATGTCATGCCCATGGCGGAGCGGTCCCACCCGCCCCGCCGACCCCCACGGGCCTGACGGTCCCCCACAACCAGGAGTCACGCACCCATGTTGACCCGCACACTCGCCCGGGGAGCCGAGAGCTCGCCGGCCGGCCGCCGCCGCCCCCGGGGCCTGGCGGCGCTCGCCCTCGGCGCCGGTGCCTCGTTGCTGCTCGGCGCGACCCTCTCGCTGAGCGCCGGCGCCACCGCCCAGGCCGCCGCCACCAACACCACCGGCGCGGCCGCCACCAGCGGCGGCCTCAAGGTCGCCTACTTCGACCAGTGGTCGGTCTACGCCAACGGCTACTACCCGAAGACCATCCAGGACACCGGCGTGGCCGGGAAACTGGACTACCTGATCTACGACTTCGAGAACATCGACCCGACCAGCGGGAAGTGCTTCGAGGCCACCAAGGCCGCCTCGCAGGACGACAACAACCCGAACGCCGGTGACGGCGCGGGCGACGCCTTCGCCGACTACGAGAAGTCCTACGACGCCGGCACCAGCGTCAGCGGCACCGCGGACACCTGGAACCAGCCGATCGCGGGCAACTTCAACCAGCTCAAGGAGCTGAAGGCGAAGAACCCGAACCTCAAGATCCTGCTGTCGATCGGCGGTTGGACCTACTCCAAGTACTTCTCCGACGTGGCGGCCAGTGACGCCTCGCGCAAGGCCTTCGCCTCCTCCTGCATCGACATGTTCATCAAGGGCAACCTGCCCACCGACGCCGGCTTCGGCGGACCGGGCTCGGCGGCCGGCATCTTCGACGGGTTCGACATCGACTGGGAGTACCCCGGCGGTGGGGGCCACACCGGCAACCACGCCGCCCCGGCCGACAAGCAGAACTACACCGCCCTGCTCGCCGAGTTGCGCTCCGAGCTGGACGCCCAGGGCAAGGCGGACGGGAGGACCTACGCGCTGAGCGCGGCGGTCGGCGCGGGCCAGGACAAGATCCAGAACTACGAGACCGACAGGATCGGCCAGTCGCTGACCTTCCTGGACCTGATGAGCTACGACATGCACGGCGCCTGGGACGCGCAGGGCCCGACCAACCACCAGGCCGCGCTCTACTCGGACCCGAACGACCCGATGACCCCGGTCGCACCCGGCACCGCCAAGTACTCGATCGACGAGGCGGTCAAGGCCTGGACGGCCGGCGATCCGCAGTACGGGATCAAGGGCGGCTTCCCGGCCGGCAAGATCAACATGGGGGTCCCGTTCTACTACCGCGGCTGGACCGGAGTACCGGCCGGTGGCGGCAACGGCCTGTTCCAGACCGCGACCGGCCCCGCGACCGGGGCCGCGATGTCCGGCAACGTGAACGGCATCCGGATGTACAAGGAGCTGAACGGCGTCGTCGACAACCCGGCCGACACCTTCTGGGACCCGGTGGCGCAGGCCGCGTACTTCTACGACGGCAGCAACTTCTGGTCCGGTGAGGACGCCCGGTCGATCCAGGCCAAGGCCGACTACCTGCACTGCAACGGCCTGGGCGGGTCCTTCGCCTTCTCGCTGTACGACCTGGGCACCCAGACCGGGCTCTTCGACAAGATGGTGGACGCGACCAACGGCTCCGCCGCGAACTGCCCGGCGCCGCCGACCTCGGCGAGCCCGACCACGGCCGGCCCGAGCGCGTCGAGCAGCGCGAGCCCGACCTCCTCGGCCACCGGCAGCCCGACCACCCTGCCGACCAGCACCGCCAGCGTCACCCCCACCGGCGCCTGCACCGCGCCCGGCTGGTCGGCATCGGCGGTCTACGCCACGGCCGGCACCAAGGTCTCCTGGAAGGGCCACGCCTACACCAACAAGTGGTGGACCACCGGCGACGACCCGACCCTGAGCGGCGCCTGGGGCGCCTGGACCGACAACGGCCCCTGCTGACCGCCGCGCCACCCCGAAAAGCACCGCGGCCCGGACCCGATCACATGATCGGTCCGGGCCGCGGCCCATGCTGTAGGCCCTGAGTCCTACTGCGGCGCCTTCGGCGCGATCACCGAGAAGATCGCGCCCTGCGGGTCCTTGATCGCCGCGATCCGGCCCACCGGCGTGTCCATCGCCGGCACCAGCACGTCGGAGCCCTTGCGGACGGCCGCGTCCACGATGCTGTCCACGTCGTCCACCGCGAAGTAGGTGCCCCAGTGCGAGGGCGTGCCGGGCGGGTGGTTCTGCAGCCCCTGCGCGCCGCCGACGTCCTTGCCGCCGACCTTGAGCATCTGGTAGTCCGGCATCTCCGGCGCCGGGGTGAGCTCGATGCCGAGGGCCTTCTGGTAGAAGCCGGCCGCGGCCTTCAGGTCGGAGGTGGACAGCTCGTTCCAGATCACCGCGCCGGGCTCGTTGACGATCTCCGCGCCGCCGAACTCCACCGTCTGCCAGATGCCGAAGACCGCGCCGGTCGGGTCGGCGGCGGCCGTCATCCGGCCGATCGAGCCGACGTCCATCACCGGGAAGAGCAGCGAGCCGCCGTTCGCGGTGATCTTCGCCGCGGTGGCGTCCGCGTCGGCGGTGGCGAAGTAGGTGGTCCAGACGGTGGGCGGCGGCGGGTTGTCGTCCATCGCCATGGCCGTCATGATGCCGGCCACCGGCTTGTCCTTCAGGGTGAGGACCGCGTAGCCGCCGAACTCCTCGGGGCCCGGCTGGCCCTGCCAGCCGAACAGGTCGCGGTAGAAGTCGATGGCGGCCTGCTGGTCGGGGGCCATCAGGTCGACCCAGCACGGGGTGCCGGGCGGGTACGGGGTGCTGACCACGGGCATGGTTGTCGCCTCCGGGGCGCAGAGTGTGGTGGGGTCCCTCCCGGGTCTCACCTTCACTCCTGACGGAGGCTCGCGCCACTCAACGCGCTAGGGGTTGGTCTGCTCGATCCGGGTCAGCATCCGCAGCAGCAGCTCGGAGAGCACCGTGCGCTCCTCGGGACCGACGTCCTGGAGCAGTTCCTCCTCGAAACCGGCGGCCATCCGCATCGACTCCAGCCACTTGTCGCGGCCGTTCTCGGTGAGCTCGATGATCACCCTTACCCGGTTGGCCTCGTCGCGCTCCCGGGTGACCAGGTCCTCGGCCACCATCCGGTCGATCCGGTGGGTCATCGCCGCCGGGGTCAGCCCGAGCCGCTTGGCCAGCTCGCCGGGTCCCAGCTGGTACGGGCTGCCCGCCACCACCAGCGCCTTGAGCACCTCCCACTCGGCGCTGGTGATTCCGAGCACAGTCAGCTGGCGGCCGTAGGCGGTGCCCAGCCGCCGGGCGACCCGGGACAGCGAGGACACGATGGTCTCCACCTGCGGGTCGACAGTGGGGAACTCCCGCTGATAGACGGCCACTTGCTCGGCGATGTCCAGCTCGGTGCGGGCCTGTGGCGCGGGCCTCGGTGCGCTCATGGCCCCAGTCTCCCATGCTCGGCTGCCTCAGTTAAGCCTTTGACACGACACTCTTCCAGATCTTAGAGTTTAGCTCTGAAATCTTGCAGCCTAAAAGTTCTAAGGGGTGTCTCCATGAAGCAGCAGAAGTACGGCGCGGGTGGCACCCTGCGCCGGGTCCAGCTCGGCAACGCGCTCAGCGCCTTCGGCAGCGGGTTCACCATGCCGTACATGTTCGTGTACGTGGACCAGGTGCGCGGGCTCGGTTCGCTGGCCGCCGGTCTGGTCTTCACCGTCTTCGCGCTGGCCGCGCTCGTGGTGCTGCCGTTCGCGGGGCGCGGCATCGACAAGTACGGGCCGCGTCCGGTGCTGCTGGCCGGCTGCGCGCTGGCGGCCACCGGCGCCTTCTCCTTCGGGCAGGCGAGCGGCACCACCGGGCTGCTGATCGCCTCCTTCCTGTTCGGCGGCGGCGTCACCACCTGCCAGCCCGCGCTGGCCACCATGATCGTGCGCTGCTCCACCGCGAAGACCCGCTCGCACGCCTTCGCGCTGCAGTTCACCCTGGTCAACCTGGGCATGGGCATCGGCGCGCTGGTCGGCGGGCAGATCGTCAACGTGGCCGACCCGGCCAGCCTGACCCGGCTCTTCACCATCGAGGCGCTGACCTTCCTGGGCCTGGCCGCCGTCACGGGCTTCGCAAAGATCCCGGGCCCGGCGCCGATCCTGGTCGCCGACGCCGGGCAGCCGCAGCGCTCCGGGCTGCGCGCGCTGACCGCGGACAAGGCGATGCTGCGGCTCTGCCTGCTGGCCGGGCTGATCTTCTTCACCTGCTACGGCCAGTTCGAGTCGGGCGTGGCGGCCTTCGCCACCGACACGGTCAAGACCGCTCCGGCCACCCTCGGCATGGCGATCGGCGCCAACGCGTTGACCATCGTGGTGCTGCAGATGTTCATGGTGCGGATCACCGCGCGCCGTCGGCGCACCACCGCGATGGCCGCCACCGGCGTGGTCTGGCTCGGCGCCTGGGGCGCGGCGCTGCTGGCGGGGCTGATCCGCGGCGAGGCCGCGGCCGCCACCGTCGCGATCGTCTCGATCTACGTGCTGTTCGGCGTCGGCGAGTCGATGCTGGCCCCGACCCTGGGCCCGATCGTTGCCGACCTGGCCCCGGCCCGGCTGCTGGGTACCTACAACTCGGCCTTCGCGCTGGTCAAGCAGACCGCGATCGCGGTCGGCCCGGCGGTCGGCGTGCTGCTGGTCGGCTCCGGCACCTGGCCGCTCTACCTGGCCGCGATGACCGCCTGCACGCTGCTGATCATCGTCCTCGCGCTGCGGCTGCGTCCGCACCTGACCCCGGCCCAGGACAACGCCGAGGCGCCCGCTCCGGTGACCGTGCCGGTCCGCGAGCTCCAGACGGCGGCATGAGAGGGTGACGGGTGAGACCGCCACACCCTAAGGTCGTCGGCGATCAGGTCATCCAGTCGACAGCGGTGGGGTCATGGCACAGACGGCAGTCACCGAGCGGCCGGCGGCGCGGGAAGCGCCGCCGGCCCGTCCGTCCCTGCTGCTCGAACTGACCGCCCGGGTGCCCTGGGCGGTTCGCCACGCGGGCTGGCTCGGCCCGATCGCGGTGGCGCTCTTCGCCGGCGTGCTGCGGTTCTGGAACCTCGGCCACCCGCGCGCCTTCGTCTTCGACGAGACGTACTACCCCAAGGACGCCTGGTCGCTGCTCCACCAGGGCTACGAGGGCGTCTGGTCGCCCACCGCCAACGACCTGATCCTGGCCCACCCGCCGACCATCCCGCTCGACTCGACGCCCGCGTTCGTCGCCCATCCGCCGCTCGGCAAGTGGGTGATCGCGCTCGGCGAGGCGGCCTTCGGGCTGAACCCGTTCGGCTGGCGGGTGATGGTCGCGCTGCTCGGCACCCTCTCGGTGCTGATGCTGGCCCGGATCGGGCGCCGTCTCTTCGGCTCCACCCTGATCGGCTGCACCGCCGCGCTGCTGATGTCGGTGGACGGCCTGCAGTTCGTGATGAGCCGCACCGGGCTGCTGGACGGCGTGCTGATGTTCTTCGTGCTGGCCGCCTTCGGCTGCCTGCTGATCGACCGCGACCGGACCAGGGCCAGGCTCGCCGTGCCGGGAGTGGACGGCGACCGGCTGCGGCTGGGCCTGCGGCCCTGGCGGCTGGCCGCCGGGCTGCTGCTCGGCGCGGCCTGCTCGGTGAAGTGGAACGGCGCGCAGATCCTGGCCGCCTTCGGCCTGCTCACCGTGCTCTGGGACCAGGCGGGCCGCCGGGCGGCCGGCGCCCGCTACCCGATGCGCAGCATGCTGCGGCGTGACGCGCTGCCGGCCTTCGGCTCACTGGTGGTGGTCGGCGCGCTGACCTACCTGGCCTCCTGGTCCGGCTGGTTCGCCACCTCGGGCGGCTACGACCGGCACTGGGCGGACGGCCGGTCCGGCCTGCTGCCCGCGCCGCTGCGCAGCTGGTGGCACTACCAGTCCGAGATGTGGCACTTCAACACCACGCTGACCACCCCGCACATGTACCAGTCCAACCCGTGGAGCTGGCTGGTCCAGGGCCGCCCGGTCAGCATGTACTGGCAGCAGGTGCCGGTCGGCCAGCAGGGCTGCACCGCCTCGGGCGGCTGCACCACCCAGATCCTGGCGCTCGGCACCCCGCTGCTCTGGTGGACCGCCTGCTTCGCGCTGGCCTACCTGCTGTACCGCTGGTTCTTCCGGCGGGACTGGCGTTCGGGCGCGGTGCTCTGCGCGGTGGCCGCGATCTACCTGCCCTGGTTCCAGTTCCAGCAGCGCACCATCTTCTCCTTCTACATGGTCGTGCTGGTGCCGTTCCTGTGCCTGGCGGTGGCCCAGATGCTCGGGGCGATGCTCGGCCCCGCCGGCAGCACGGTGGTGCGACGGGCGGTGGGCGGCGCCGCCGCGGGCGGCATCGTGCTGGCGATCATGGGGTGCTTCCTCTACTTCCTGCCGCTCTACACCGCCCAGGTGATCCCGATGAGCGACTGGCAGGACCGCATGTGGTTCACCAGTTGGATCTGATCGGGCTGGCTTCGGGGGGATCGTCCGGCTCGAGCCAGCTGCTGCCGGTCACCCCGCTGCTCGGGGTGGCCATGGCCGTGCTGCTGCTGGCCGCGATCGCGGTGGCCGGGTGGGGGCGGCTCGGGCACGGCAGGGCGGTGCTGCGGGCCGGGGTGCGGGCGGTGGTGCAGCTCGCGGCGGTCGCCTTCGTGATCACCTGGGTGGTCCACTCGCTCTGGCTGACCGCGCTCTTCGTGCTGGTGATGTTCACCGTGGCGGTGCGCACCGCCGGACGCCGGATGACCGACGCGCCCGGCTGGAGCTGGGCCTGGGCGGCGGCGCCGATCGGCGCGGGCGTGCTGCCGGTGCTGGTGCTGCTGCTCGGCAGCGGGCTGCTGCCGCTCAAGGGACTCTCCATCGTGCCGGTGGCCGGGATCATGATCGGCGGCGCGCTCAGTGCCACCTCGCTGGCCGGCCGCCGGGCGCTGGACGAGCTGACCCAGCGGCACGGCGAGGTGGAGGCGGCGCTGGCGCTCGGCCTCGAGGACCGGGACGCCCGTCTGGAGATCTGCCGCACGGCCGCCGCCACCTCGCTGGTCCCGGCCCTCGACCAGACCCGCACGGTCGGCCTGGTCACGCTGCCCGGTGCCTTCGTCGGCATGCTGCTGGGCGGCTCCTCGCCGGTGGCGGCGGGGGCGGTGCAGCTCTTCGTGCTGGTCGCGCTGCTCGCGGTGGAGGCGGTGGCGATCGTGGTGGTGCTGGAGCTGGTCGGGCGGGGACTGGTGCGGCGTCCGCTAGAGTGGAGGCGTTGAAGGGGAGTAGCCCTCCACCGGACCGTCGACATACCGGCTCGCTCGCACAGGAGCCCGGCGCCCGGGACACCACGTGTGTCGGCGAGACCTTCGGCCGCAGTGCTGTGCTTCGAGACCAGTGCTGTCAGGCCGGGGTCTCTTTTTTTCGAGGCCGCGCGGCCGGGCAGCCCGACCGTGGGGATATCGATCCTGATGAGCCTGACCGTCTTCGCCGTCGCCTTCGGCATCATCTTCCTGGCAGAGCTGCCGGACAAGACCGCCCTGGCCGCGCTGATGCTCGGCACCCGTTACCGCGCGGCCTACGTCTTCGCCGGCGTCGCGGCGGCGATGGCCGTCCAGGTCGGCCTCGCGCTGGCGGCCGGCAGCCTGCTGGCGCTGCTGCCGCACCGCTGGGTGGAGGGGATCAGCGGGGCGCTCTTCCTGGCGGGCGCGGTGATGCTGCTGCTGCACAAGCCCGAGGAGGAGGGGCACGAGGCGAAGGCGCCGTCCTCCACCGGCTTCTGGAAGGTGGCCGGGGCCAGCTTCCTGGTGGTGGCGGTGGCCGAGTTCGGCGACCTGACCCAGATCATGACCGCCAACCTGGCCGCCAAGTACGCCGATCCGCTCTCGGTGGGCCTGGGTGCCTGGCTGGCCCTCTGCGCGGTGGGCGGCCTGGCGATCGTGGGCGGCCAGAAGCTGCTGAAGCACGTGCCGATGAAGGTGATCATCCGGGTCGCGGCGGCGGCGATGCTGGTGCTAGCGGCGATCAGCCTGGTGGGGGCGGTGACCGGCTGATCGAGGCTCAGCAGGTGGCGCCGGCGTTGAGCGCGTCGG
This sequence comes from Kitasatospora sp. GAS1066B, assembly GCF_041262605.1. Taxonomy (NCBI): domain Bacteria; kingdom Bacillati; phylum Actinomycetota; class Actinomycetes; order Kitasatosporales; family Streptomycetaceae; genus Kitasatospora; species Kitasatospora sp. GAS1066B. The sequence continues at coordinate 56,568 of NZ_JBGCCO010000033.1, read as the reverse complement.
CGGTCTGCTGGTCGTAGACACCCCAGGTGGACTGCCAGAGCATGTTGTTGTTCTGGAAGTTCCCGACCGCGTACTCGGTCGCCTTGTCGAAGTAGCCCGGGGTGAAGCTGTTGCTGAAGCAGTTCGCGGCCGAGAGCTGCTGCTGGAGGGCGGCGACGTCCGCGCCGGACATCCGGTAGCGCAGGGTGCGGAAGGTGGCGCTCGGCGACGGGCTGGCCGGGGCGCTGGTGCTCGGCGCGGCGCTGGTCGGGGGTGCCGAGTTGGTGGCCGGTGCGGTGCTGGGCCGCGGAGCCTGGGTGCTGGCCGGCACGGGCGCGGCCGGGGCCTGGGTGGTGGGCGCGACGGTCGTCGCCGAGGAGCGGGGCGAGGCGGACGTCGGCCGGGCCGACGTCGCGGACGCGCTGCCCGCCGCACTGCTCGCGGCGGCCGTGGTCGGCGCGGACTGCGGGGGACCGGTCGGGGACGGGACGGGGTCCGGCACGCTGGTGGGCAGCACCGGCAGCGTCTCGTGGCTGGTCTGCGAGCCGGGGGAGAGCGCGAGGGCCAGGCCCACGCCGAGCGCGACCACGCCCGCGCCCGCCGCCACGCCCACGCCGCGTCTGCGGTGCTTGGCCCGTCTGGAGGCGGCCCGGCCGCCCTGCGGGCCCGGCGCGGTGGCGATCGGGAAGAGCCCGAGCTCACGTGGGGGAGCCGAGGGCTGGGCCGGGGGCAGCAGCGGCGGGACCGGCGGCAGCACGGTGGTGCTGAAGACGTCGTCAGCGACCAGCACATCGGTCACCGGCACCGCCGGTATGTACGGGCGGACCAGCGGTGGCCCCTCCAGATGCGGCAGCACGGCGGTCTCGGTGACATCGGGGTCCGGGGCGGGACTCGAGCCGGGGCCTGGGTGGGCGTATCCCGGCATGGGCCAGTCCTCCTGGAACGTCGACGGTGTGGAATGCGCCCGATTATGCAGGACGGGTCCCGTGGCCAACAGGGGCGCCGGGCTTACGAATGGCGCAACCGTTCCCGGCAAATCAGGACACATCTGACACGATGAAGGCGAGAAGTCGGACTAACCGTCAGATAAGCGGCAAACAGCACCGAGGAGGACCCGCCATGGCGGAACCGGCCACCGAGCCCGAGCCGCTGATCTCCCAGGAGGCCGGGGTCCACAACCTCTGGGTCCCGATCAGCGCCCTGCTGTTGGCCCTGCTGCTCGCCGCGCTCGACCAGACCATCGTCTCCACCGCGCTGCCCACCATCGTCAGCGACCTCGGCGGCCTCGAACACCTCTCCTGGGTGGTCACCGCCTACCTGCTGGCCTCCACCGCCGCCACCCCGCTCTGGGGCAAGCTCGGCGACATGTACGGCCGGAAGCGGTTCTTCCAGGCCTCCATCGTGATCTTCCTGATCGGCTCCGCGCTCTGCGGCGTGGCCCAGAACATGGGCGAGCTGATCGCCTTCCGCGCCCTGCAGGGTCTGGGCGGCGGCGGCCTGATCGTGCTGACCCAGGCGATCGTCGGCGACCTGGTGCCGCCGCGCGACCGCGGCAAGTACCAGGGACTGTTCGGCGCGGTCTTCGGCGCCACCAGCGTGCTCGGCCCGCTGCTCGGCGGCTTCTTCGTCGACCAGCTCTCCTGGCGCTGGGTCTTCTACATCAACCTGCCGATCGGTGTGGTCGCGCTGGTGGTGATCGCCGTCGTGCTGCACAGCGTCGAGGTCAAGCGCAAGCACCGGATCGACTACCTCGGCATCGTGCTGATCGCCTCGGTCGCCACCTGCCTGGTGCTGATGACCTCGCTCGGCGGGGTGACCTACCCGTGGGGCTCCTGGCAGATCATCGGCCTGGGCGTGCTCGGGGTGGTGCTGCTGATCGCCTTCGTCCAGGTAGAGCGCACCGCCGAGGAAGCCGTGCTGCCGCCCCGGCTCTTCGCCTCGCGCACCTTCAGCCTGGTCTCGGTGATCTCCTTCGTGGTCGGCTTCGCGATGTTCGGCGCGCTCACCTACCTGCCGACCTTCCTCCAGGTGGTGCAGGGCGTCTCGCCGACCCTGTCGGGCGTGCACATGCTGCCGATGGTGCTCGGCATGCTGGTCACCTCGATCGGCTCCGGCCAGATCGTCGCGCGAACCGGCCGCTACCGGGTCTTCCCGATCGCCGGCACAGCGGTGGTGACGGTGGGTCTGATCCTGCTCTCCAGGCTCACCGAGTCCACCTCGACCACCGTGATGAGCCTGTACTTCCTGGTCTTCGGCCTGGGCCTGGGCCTGGTGCTGCAGGTACTGGTGCTGATCGTGCAGAACTCCGTCGGCTACCAGGACCTGGGCTCGGCCACCGCCGCCGCCACCTTCTTCCGGTCGATCGGCGCCTCCTTCGGCGTCTCGATCTTCGGCACCATCTTCACCACCAGCCTGACCCACAAGCTGAACGACGCGTTGCGCGGCGTCCCCCTGCCGGCCGGCTTCCACCCGTCGTCGATCACCGCCGACCCACACGTCATCAAGTCCCTGCCACCGGCCGTCGCACACAGCGTGCTGCACGCCTACGCCACCGCCATCGCGGAGGTCTTCCTCTACGCCGCGCCGGTGGCGTTCGTCGCCTTCATCTTCTCGCTCTTCGTCCAGGAACAGCCGCTGCGCGCCTCGGTCACCGCGCCCGACCTCGGCGAGTCGATCGGGATGAACCCGGTGGAGCGCTCCTCGGTGGACGAGATCGCCCGCGCGCTGACCGTGCTCAACTCCCGCGAAGCGCGCCGCGATCTGTATCGACGGATCACCGCCGAGGCCGGCCTGGACCTGCAACCGGCCGCCAGCTGGCTGCTGTTGCAGATGCACCACCAGGGCTCGGTCGAGCCCGCCGAGCTGGCCGAGCACCGGATCATCCCGCCCCAGATCGTGGAGGCGGCCGCGCGCGAGGTGGAGGGCAAGGGCCTGGCGCTGCGCAACGGGCTGCCGATGCGGCTGACCGAGGCGGGCCAGCAGGTGGCGCTCAAGCTGGTCGCCGCCCGGCGCACCCAACTGTCCCGGCTGTGCGGCGACTGGGACGAGAAGCAGTTCGCCGACCTGGCCGACCTGCTCACCCGCCTCAGCGGTGCGCTGACCGGCGACCAGCACGACCGCCCGGACCGGGCGGACCGGAGCACCGGCGAGCACGTCCCGCACAACGAGGGGCGCACGCTCTGACGGTCCGTCCGGTCCCGGCGGTGGTGGCGGCGCACCGGATGGGTGTGAGGTGCGGCAGGATGGGGGGATGAGCGTAGTCAAGATCAATGTGCTGACCGTTCCCGCCGAGCAGCGGGAGGTGCTGGAGCAGCGGTTCGCGTCGCGGGCCGGGGCTGTGGAGAACTCGGACGGGTTCGAGTGGTTCGAGTTGCTGCGGCCGGTGGAGGGGACCGACCAGTACCTGGTGTACACCCGGTGGGCGTCGGAGGAGGCGTTTCAGGCGTGGATGAGCGGGCCGATGCAGGCCGCGCACCGGCCGGCCGGTGCGGCGGGGCGGCGGCCGGCTGCGGCGGGGTCGACGCTCTGGTCGTTCGAGGTGGTGCAGTCGACCGGGCCCAAGGCGGGCTGAGCCGGTCGGGCGGTGGGGTCAGGGGGTGCGGGTGCCGGGCTGCTCGGCCGGGTGGAAGGCGACCGGGGCGTCGAAGGCGGCCCGGCGGGTGGCGCGGCGCAGCGCGCGCAGCACCGGGGTGCCGACGGTGAGGCTCAGGACGGCGGTCAGGGCGGCCCGTGGCAGGTCCCAACCCATCGAGGTGGTCAGGCAGTAGACCGCGAACCGGGGGAGGTTCGCGGTCAGCGGGCCGCCGGGGACGAAGGCGATGGAGCTGCTCAGGCCGCCGATGTACGGCCAGCCCTGCAGGTTCATGATGGTGCCGTAGAGGACGGCCGCGCCGGCGCCGTAGCCCGCCAGCAGCAGCAGTTCGCGGCGGCCGCGCAGGGTGGCCCGCCCCGGCAGCAGGCCGGCGCCCAGGCAGACCCAGCCCATGCTGAGCATCTGGAACGGCAGCCAGGGCCCGACGCCGCCGGTGAGCAGCGCGGAGGCCAGCATGGTGATCGCGCCCAGCACGAAGCCGGTGCCCGGGCCGAGCACCCGCCCGGCCAGCACCATCAGGAAGAACATCGGCTCCAGGCCCGCGGTGCCCGCGCCGAGCGGGCGCAGCGCGGCGCCGGCGGCGGCCAGCACGCCGAGCAGCGCGACCGTCTTCGGGTCCAGGCCGCCCTCGCCGAGCTGGGCGACCAGCACGGCCAGCAGCAGCGGCAGCAGCAAGGTGAACAGCCAAGGGGCGTCGGCCGCGTGGCCGACCAGGGCGGAGGAGGGCGCGGCGAGCAGCGGCCAGCCGAAGGCGACCAGGCCCACCAGCGAGGTCAGGGTGAGCGCGGTGATCGAGCGCGGGCCGAGCGGGACGGGGCGGGTCATCGGCGTGGGTGCCCGATCGCGTCGGCCACCTGACGGACCGTCAGCCAGGGCTCGGGGGCGAGCACTTTGGCCACCTGCGGGGCGTAGACCGGGGAGGCCAGCACCACTTCGGCCGACGGCCCGTCGGCGACCAGCTCGCCGTCGGCCAGCACCAGGGTGCGGTGGGCGACTTCGGCGGCCAGCTCCACGTCGTGGGTGGCCAGCAGGATCGCGTGGCCGTCGGCGGCCAGGGCGGTGAGGATCTCGACCAGGCGCTGTTTGGCCGGGTAGTCCAGGCCGCGGGTGGGCTCGTCGAGCAGCAGCAGGGCGGGGCGGGCGGCCAGCACCACGGCGAGGGCGAGGGTGAGGCGCTGGCCCTCGGAGAGGTCGCGCGGGTGGGTGTCGTCGGCCAGGCCGGGCGCCAGGCGTTCCAGCAGGGCGCGGCAACTGCCGGGCGTGGCACCGCAGTCCTGTTCGGCGGCGGCGCACTCGGCGGCCACGGTCGCGGCGCAGAGCAGGTCGCGCGGGTCCTGCGGGACCAGGCCGACCTGGCGGACCAGCTCCTGCGGGCGGGCCCGGTGCGGGGTGAGGCCGCCGACCCGGACCGAGCCGTTCGCGGGGGCGTGCAGGCCGGCCAGGGCGCCGAGCAGGGTGGACTTGCCGGCGCCGTTGCGGCCCATCAGGGCGGTGACCTGGCGGGCGTACAGGGTGAGCGAGAGGTCGCGGACGGCCGGGATCGAGCCGCGCCGGACGGTGAGGCGGGCGGCCTCGGCGACCGGGGTGCCGGTGGGCGGTGGGGCGGCGACCGGCGGGGTCTGCGCGAGGCGCCCGCGCAGCGGGGCCGCGAGCCGGCGGGCGTCGCGCACCGAGAGCGGCAGCGGGTGCCAGCCGGCCAGCTTCCCCAGGCCGACCACCGGCGGGTTGACGGGGGACTGGGCCAGGACCGCGGCGGGCTCGCCCAGCACGGCGGGCCGCCCGTCGCCCGGCAGCAGCAGTACCTGGTCCGCGTACTGCACCACCCGTTCCAGGCGGTGCTCGGCCATCAGCACGGTGGTGCCCAGGTCGTGCACCAGCCGCTGCACCACGGCCAGTACCTCCTCGGCCGCGCCGGGGTCGAGCGCGGAGGTCGGCTCGTCCAGCACCAGGACCTTCGGATGTACCGTCAGCACCGAGCCGATCGCCACCCGCTGCCGCTGGCCGCCGGAAAGGGTGCCGAGCGGGCGGTCGCGCAGCTCGGCCAGCCCCAGCAGGTCCAGTGTCTCCTCGACCCGGCGTCGCATCACCGCTGGTGCCACGCCCAACGACTCCATGCCGTAGGCGAGTTCGTCCTCCACCGTGTCGGTGACGAAGTGTGCGCCGACATCCTGGCCCACCGTGCCCACCAGGTCGGCGAGTTCGCGCGGCCGGTGGTCGCGGGTGTCGCGCCCGCCGACGGTGACCCGGCCGTGCAGCACGCCGCCGGTGAAGTGCGGGACCAGTCCGTTGACGGTGCCCAGCAGGGTGGACTTGCCGACCCCGGACGGGCCGACCAGCAGGCAGAGTTCGCCCTCCGGGACGGTCAGGTCGAGGCCGCTGAGCGCGGGCGCGGGCGCGTCCGGGTAGTGCACCGAGACCTGCTCGAAGGTGATCACGGGTTTCGGTCCTTCCGGGTGGCGGGCAGGCGGAAGCCGGGTGGCCGGGGCGCGGCGAGGGCCGGCAGCAGCGCGAGCAGGATCGCCAGGGCGGCGGCGAGCGGGAGTTCGGGGGCGGTCGGCGGGACCACGGACGGGGAGAAGGCGGCGGGGTCGCGGGTGGCCAGCAAGCTCAGCACGGCGGCGGTGGCCAGGCCCGAGCCGGCCGTCAGCCACTCCGGCAGTGCCCAGCGGTCCGGGCGGTAGCGGGTGCGCACGGTCCGCCGGCCGCCGAGCGCCAGGCCCGTCGCGCTCGCGGCCACGCCGAGCAGCAGCGCGGGCGGCGCCCAGCTCGCGCCGTCCGTGCCGAGCAGCCCGTAGGCCGCCGCGCAGAGCGCGAGCAGTCCGAGCAGGGTGAGCGCGGCGGTGGCCCGGGCGAGGGCGCGGGGCACCGGTGCGGTGCGCCCGAAACCGCGGCTGTCCATCGCGGCGGCCAGCGCCACCGAGTGCTCCAACGCGCTCTCCAGCACCGGCAGTCCGACGCTGAGCACGGAGCCGATGCCGCGGTCCGGGCGGCCGCGCAACCGGCGGGCGGCGCGCAGCCGGCCGACGTCCGCCACCAGGTTCGGCGCGAAGGACATCGCCACCACCACGGCCACGCCCACCTCGTAGAGCGCGCCGGGCAGCAGGCGCAGCAGCCGGGCCGGGGAGGCCAGCGCGTTGGCGGCGCCGACGCAGATCAGCAGGGTGGCCAGCCGCAGGCCGTCGTAGAGGGTGAAGAGCAGCGACTCCAGGCTCACCCGGCCGCCGATCCGCACGCCCTGGGCCCAAGTGGGCAGCGGGAGTTGCGGGAGGGTCAGCAGGGTGTGGGTGCCGGCGATCGGGGAGCCGAGCAGCACGGTGAAGAGCAGTCGGAGCAGCAGCACGGCCAGGCCCAGCCGCAGGAAGGTGCCGTACGAGCGCGACCAGGGCGCCTCGGTGCGGCGGGCGGCGACCACGTAGCCGGCCACCGCGATGATCAGCAGCAGGAGCAGCGGGTTGCTGGTGCGGGTGGCCGCCGCGGCCAGGCCGAGCGCCCAGAGCCACCAGGCGCCGGGGTGCAGCTGGCGGGAGTTCTGCCTCAGCGGGCTCATGGGCGACGGCGTCGGCGGGCCTGCCACCAGGCGCCCGCGCCGAGCAGCAGGATCAGCGCGCCGCCCACCGTCAGGCCCAGGTCGGGGCCCGAGCTCTTGGCGGTGGGGGCGGCGGCCGTCGGGGCGGTGACGGCCTCGCCGCAGCCGGTGGCCGGGTAGCCGGCGATGGCGCAGAGGACCCCGTTGCTGTCGTAGCGCAGCGGTGGGGCGAGCGTGGCGAGCACCTCGGCCGAGCTGGCGTCCGGGCGCACCTGGGCGCAGCCCGTACGAGCCGCCGGGGGGACGGCTGTTGACGATGCGTCAGCCGAGGTGCCGAAGTCCAGCACCACGCCGACCCGCTTCAGCCCGGGCCGTGCCGGGGTATTGGCGCACAGGGCGGCGAAGTCGGGGGCGCCGCCCGGCCGGGCGGCGTGTTGCCCGCCGTCGGGGCTGAGTGCGAAGCGCCAGCCGTCCACGCTGCCGTCGGCGGGCAGGTAGCCGACCGGGCCCTGCGTCTGGTAGCTCCAACTGCCGTCGGTGCCACGCCAGAACGACCAGTAGCGGTAGGTGGCCGCCGCGGCGGGGGTGCTGAGCGCGAGGGCGCTGAGCAGGGCCAGCACGGCGGCGGTGAGGATCCGGGCCGCGCCGACCCAGCTAGGGCGCGTCTTCAAAGTCCCGCCGGGTCCGCGACGCCGGGCATCCCGCCTGGACACACGCCCGGATCGCCCAAGTACGACCCAGTACGAGGACGACCCGGGCGCACGCCCAGCCGGGCGCCCAACGCCGCGGACCGATCCGACGCGACTTTGAAGACGCGCCCTCGGCCGGGTCACAGCGAGCGCTTGCGGTTCATGCTGAGGAACAGGCCACCGCCGATGCCCGCGAGCAGGCCCACGCCCACCAGCCAGAGCGGGGAGAAGCCGCCGCTCTTCGACTTGGCGCTCGGCGCGGCGGAATCGCCCGTCGCGGCCTGCGCCGCCGGGCCGGCGTCGGCGAGCTGCTTGACCAGGTCGGTGCCGGCGAAGGCGTGCGGGTCGTGCCCGGCGGCCTCGGCGGCCAGGATCAGCGTGGCGGTGGCGGCCGGGTCGGTGCCCGCAGCGCCCTTGGTCCAGGGGCCCGCGTTGGCGTTCAGCCAGTCGGCGGCGGGCGTGGCCTGCTGGGGGTGCCCGGCCCGTACCAGGCTCAGCACGGCCCAGGCGGTGGAGCCGAAGTCGGGGCTGGGCGCGGCGCCCGGCGTGCTGAGCATCAGGTGCTGCCCGCTCGCGGCCAGCGTGGTGCTGAGGTAGGAGGAGGCGCCCTCGGCGGAGACGCCGGCGGCGGTGGCCGGGCAGTCCAGCGGCTTGGGTGCGGCCCCGGTCGGGCTGCCGGCCGCGACCGGCAGCGAACCGCCGGCTGCCGCGAGCGTGGCCTGCGCGGTGGCCAGCGCGTTGGCGCTCGCCGGCTGCCCGGCGCTCGCCGCCTGGTAGGCGAAGGCGCCGCGCTGGTCGGCCGGGGCGGCGCAGCCCAACTGCAGTGCGCCGAGCGCGTCCAGGCCGGTCTTGCCGGACTTGGCCACCGCCGTCGGGTCGCCGCCGGCGGCCCGCAGCGCGCTCAGCACCAGGCCGGTCGAGTCGGCGTCACCCTGGCCGCCCGGGTTGTAGGACCAGCTGCCGTCCGCGTTCTGAACGGTCTTCAGCCAGCCGACGCCCTTGTCCACGGCCGCCTGGTGCCCGCCCAGCGCGACCAGCGCCTGCACCGCCATCGCGGTGGCGTTGCTGTCCTCGGTGGCCGCCGTGCAGGCCGCGCCGGTGTCGGCGCGGAAGGACGGCCAGCCGCCGTCGGCGCACTGCTGCGCGGTCAGCCAGTCGACCGCCGAGGCGGCCGGGGTCACCTTCGCGGTGTGCAGCGCGGTCAGCGCGAGCGACTGCCGCCAGACGCCGTCGTAGGTCGGGTCGCCCTTGCCGTAGACGGCGGCGGGCGGTGCCACCGGTGCGGGCGAGGCGCTGGGCGCCGCGGCCGGGGAGGCGTCGGCCAGCGCGGGGCCCGCGGCGAGGCCCGCCAGCAGCGTGGCGGTCAGGACGGCGGCGCCGGTACGGGCGGGCGAGAGCATGGCGGTGCGGAGGCCTTTCGGTGGACGTCGGGCGGTCCGCTCTCCCGGCCGACGGCTCTGGTCGGCGCCGGTTGCGGCCCATACGACTCTAACCGGCCCGCGAATGGCCACCGACCGCCCCACCGACCGCCCCACCGACGGCCGCCGACCGCCCCGTCGGGGCCCGCCCGCCGACGGCCCGTCGAGGCCCGCCCGCCACGTGCGTCGGCGTGGCCTGCGGGGCAGCGTGGCGTGAATCACCTTCCCCGCCTGGGATGCCGAAGCTACGGGCCGGTATCTTCGAGGTCTCTCACTGTTCACAGGTTCAAGGGGTTGACCATGACGGGGCAGCCACCCTCCACGGCCGACCGCCGGCCGCTGCGGATCGCGCTGCTCTCCTACCGCGGCGACCCGTTCTGCGGCGGCCAGGGCGTCTATGTCCGGCACCTCTCCCGGGAGTTGGCCCGGCTCGGCCATCACGTAGAGGTGATCGGCGCGCAGCCCTACCCGGTGCTGGACGAGGTCGAGGGCCCCGGCTCGGTGCGCCTGGTCGAGCTGCCCAGCCTGGATCTGTACCGCGCCGACGACCCGTTCCGCACGCCCGCGTTGGCGGAGCTGCGCGGGGTGGTCGACGCGCTGGAGGTCGCCACCATGTGGACCGGCGGCTTCCCCGAGCCGCTCACCTTCTCGCTGCGGGCCCGCCAGTTCCTGGCCCGGCACCGCGGCCGTTACGACGTGGTGCACGACAACCAGACCCTCGGCTACGGCCTGCTCGGCCTGGCCCGGCACGGCTTCCCGCTGGTCACCACGATCCACCACCCGGTCACCGTGGACCGCCGCCTGGAGCTGGAGGCGGCCGGCACCCCGCTGCGGCGCCTGTCGCTGCGCCGCTGGTACGCCTTCACCCGGATGCAGCGCCGGGTCACCGCGCGGCTCGACCAGATCATCACGGTCTCCGGCAGCTCCAAGGCCGAGATCGTCCGGCACCTGGGGGCCACGGCCGACAGCGTCTCGGTGGTGCCGATCGGCGCCGACACCCGGCTCTGGTCCCCGTCCGCAGAGGTCCCGGTGGTGCCCGGGCGGATCGTCGCCACCTCCAGCGCGGACGTGCCGCTCAAGGGCCTGGTCCACCTGGTCGAGGCACTCGCCAAGGTCCGCACCGAGCGGGACGCGCACCTGGTGGTGGTCTGCAAGAAGCAGGGCGAGGGCCCGGTGGCGGACGCGGTGCGGCGGTTCGGCCTGGAACGGCACATCGAGTTCCGCACCGGCCTGACCGACCAGGAACTGGTCGACCTCTACCGCTCGGCCGAAGTGGCCTGCGTGCCCTCGCTCTACGAGGGGTTCTCGCTGCCCGCGGCCGAGGCGATGGCCACCGGCACCCCGCTGGTGGCCACCACCGGCGGCGCGATCCCCGAGGTGGCGGGACCGGACGGGCAGACCTGCCTGGCCGTGCCGCCGGGCGACGCGGGTGCGCTGGCCGGCGCGCTGGGCCGGCTGCTGGACGACGCCGAGCTGCGGGCGCGGCTCGGCGCGGCCGGTCGGGAGCGGGTGCTCGCCCACTTCACCTGGGAGCGCGCGGCCGAACTGACCGCCGAGCGCTACCGCGTGGCCGTCGCCAGCGGCGTCGGGCAGCGCGGCCGCTCCGGCGCGGGCTGGCGCTACGTCGCCTGACGGCGTGCCGCTGCGGCGTGCGTGGCCGCAGCATGTATGGCCGCAGCGTGCACGACCGCAGCGTGCGTGGCCTGAAAGTGCGTTACCAGATCGTCCGTGTACCGAATGGGAGCTCCACACCGTGCTGACCGTCGATTTCTCCCGCTTCCCGCTCGCCCCCGGTGATCGGGTGCTCGATCTGGGGTGCGGCGGGGGCCGGCACGCGTTCGAGTGCTACCGCCGCGGCGCCAACGTGGTGGCGCTGGACCAGAACGCCGAGGAGATCGCCGAGGTCAAGCGCTGGTTCGACGCGATGGCGGCGGCCGGCGAGGCGCCGGCAGGGTCGAGCGCGGTGGCGATGGAGGGCAACGCGCTGGCGCTGCCGTTCGAGGACGAGTCCTTCGACAAGATCATCATCTCCGAGGTGATGGAGCACATCCCGGACGACAAGGGCGTGCTCAACGAGATGTTCCGGGTGCTCAAGCCCGGCGGCCTGCTCGCGGTGACCGTGCCGCGCTGGCTGCCGGAGAAGATCTGCTGGGCGCTCTCCGACGAGTACCACGAGGTCGAGGGCGGCCACATCCGGATCTACCGGGGCGACGAGCTGCTCGACAAGCTCCGCGAGGCCGGCCTGAACCCGTACGGCACCCACCACGCGCACGCGCTGCACTCGCCGTACTGGTGGATCAAGTGCGCGGTCGGCGTGAACAACGACAAGGCGCTGCCGGTCAAGGCCTACCACCAGCTGCTGGTCTGGGACATCGTCGGCACCCCGGTGATCAGCAAGCTCACCAAGGCCGCCGAGGCCGCGCTCAACCCGGTGCTCGGCAAGAGCTTCGTCGCCTACGCCAGCAAGCCCAACCGGGCCGGCGAGTGACGCCGCACGAGGGGGTGGCCAGCCCCCGCACGCTGCTGCTGCCCGGGGTGCTGGACGCCGAGCAGGCGGCCGCCACCGTGCGCGGCATCCTGGCGGAGCAGCGGCCGGACGGGGCCATCCCGTGGTTCGCCGGCGGTCACCTGGACCCCTGGGACCACACCGAGGCCGCGATGGCGCTGGACGTGGCCGGCGAGCACGCCGCCGCCGAACGCGCCTACCGCTGGCTGGCGGAGTGTCAGAACCCGGACGGCTCCTGGTACGCGGGCTACTTCGGCGACGGTGCACCCGGCGTCAGCAACCGGGCGGTGGAGACCAACTTCTGCGCCTACCTGGCGGTCGGCGTCTGGCACCACCACCTGACCACCGGCGACGACGCGTTCCTGAGCCGGATGTGGCCGGTGGTGCGCCGCGCGCTGGACTTCACCGTCGGCCTGCAGCTGGCCGACGGCGCGATCGCCTGGCGGCTGGACGAGGACGGCACGCCCGTCCAGGAGGCGCTGCTCACCGGCTCGGCCAGCATCCTGCACGCCCTGCGGTGCGGTCTGGCGATCGCCGACCAGCTCGAAGACCCGCAGCCGGACTGGGAGTTGGCCACCGGCCGACTGCAGCACGCGGTCGCCGAGCACCCCGAGCGGTTCCTCGACAAGGGCCGCTACTCGATGGACTGGTACTACCCGGTGCTCGGCAGCGCGCTGCGCGGCCCGGCGGCCCGGCAGCGGATCGAGGCGGACTGGGACCGCTTCGTGGTGCCCGGCCTCGGGGTCCGCTGCGTCAGCGACCGGCCCTGGGTGACCGGCGGCGAGAGTGCCGAACTCGCGCTCGCGCTCTGGGCGTTGGGAGACTCCGAGGGGGCGGTGGAGATCCTGCGCTGGATCCAGCACCTGCGTCACGAGGACGGCTCCTACTGGACCGGCTACGTCTTCGAGGACGACGCCATCTGGCCCGAGGAGCGCACTACTTGGACGGCCGGCGCGCTGCTGCTCGCGGTCGCGGCGCTGGGCGGCGATCCGGCGACGGTCGCCGTCTTCGGGGCCGAACGGCTGCCGAACGGGCTTGCCGTGCAAGGGTGTTGCCGAGCGAGCTGAGACGACTGCGCGAAGGGGCCGGCGGGAGATTCCCGCCGGCCCCTTCGCGCGTGCTCGGATCGTGGCCGAGGTCAGCCGCGCTGGATGCCCGTGCTGTCGGGCAGCAGGCCCTGGCTGCCGTCCTGCAGCTGGGCGATCAGGGCGCTGCCGCGCTGGTCCACCGCCAGGTACCAGGTGCCGGGCAGCAGCTCGCCGACCGGCGGACCGGCCGAGCCGTCCTTCGGGGCCAGCCGGCGCGGCTCCGGCACCGCGAACCAGAACGGCGCGAAGTCGGCGGCGGGGGCCTGGGCGGCCGGGGTCGGCTCGGGGGCCGGTGCCTGGGCGGCGACCGGAGCGCTCTGCGCGGCGGCGGGAGCCGGGGCCGGGGCGGCCTGCGCGGCGGCCGGGGCGAAGGCGCCGGCGTCCTGCGGCTGGGCGGCGGCGGGGTTGGGCTGGCCGTAGCCGAAGTCCGGGGTGGGCTGGCCGAGACCCGGCTGGCCGGGCAGCGGCTGACCGGGCTGGCCGGCGCCCGGGGCGGGGAAGCCGTAGCCGCCCTGCTGCTGCGGCTGGCCGCCGCCGAAGGTCATCCCCGGACCCTGCTGGCCGGGCAGCGGCTGGCCGGGCTGGCCGGGCTGGCCGACACCCGGGGCCGGGAAGCCGTAGCCGCCCTGCTGCGGGTATCCCTGGCCGGCGCCCGGGTAGCCGCCGACCGCCGGCTGGTAGCCCTGCGGCGCGGCCGGCTTGTCCGTCAGCAGCGGCGCCTGCAGCGCGGGCACCAGCGGCCCGGCCGCGGCGGCGCCGGCCAGCACCAGCACCGCGAGCACCCCGAGGTAGGCACCCCAGGAGTGGTTCGAGCCGGCGACCAGCGACCACAGCGCGGTCCACAGCGCGACCACCGAGAAGGAGACGCCCCACTGGTCGAGCCGCAGCCCCAGGATCTGGCGGGTCCTGGCCGCCTCCCCCTGGAAGCGCTGCAGCAGGATCAGCGCGGCGGCGACGATGCCCAGCAGGTAGACCGAGGGCAGGATCGGGAACAGGTTGCTGTTCCAGACGCTGGAGGAGCAGCTCGCCGACGACACGTACCGGGGGCAGTCGATTGACCAGTACGGAAGGAAGGACGAGATGAGCAGGAGCGCGGCCGCGCCTGCGACGGCGGCATCTCCCCTGGTGAGAGCGCGCAAGTTCACTGATCGGTCCCCTCGGTGGTGTGTCCTGTCGGCGTGACGCCGTGCGATTCTACTAACCCGGCGCCGGGGTGGTCAGCCAGTGGTGGTTCAGCCGGTGGTGGTGAGGAAGCCGGTGAACGCGTCGGCGATGCCCTGGGCGGCCCGCTGGCGCCACTGCGGGTCGGTCATCCGTGCCGCGTCCCCGCTGTTGCGCATGTTGCCGCACTCGATGAACACCTTCGGCACGGTCGACAGATTCAGACCACCGAGATCGCTGCGGGTGTCCAGGCCCTGGTCGGCGACGTAGTCGGCGTAGGGCTCCCCGGTGGCGGTGTGGAAGCTGTCGCGGACCAGCAGTCCCAGCCGGTGCGAGGGGTCGACGATCGCGCTGGTGTCGGCCTTCCCGGCCACCACCTTGGCGGGCATGATCACGTGGAAGCCGCTGCCGGAGGCCGGACCGCCGTCGCCGTGGACCGAGATCGCCGCGTCCGCGTGGGCGGTGTTGCCGATCGCCGCCCGCTCGTCCACGCACGGTCCCCAGGCGCGGTTGCCGTCCTGGGTGAGGATCACGGTGGCTCCCAGGCTCTGCAGCAGGTCGCGGATCCGGTGCGAGACGTCGAGGGTGTAGGCGGCCTCGGTGTAGCCGGCGTCGGTCTCGGTGCCGGTGGTGTCGCACTCCTTGTGACCGTTGCCCACGTCCACCTGCTGGTTGATCTCGGTGGCGTGGCTGAAATTGCCCGGATTGTGGCCCGGGTCGATCACGACGGTCTTACCGGCGAGCGGCTTGGCGCCGGTCGTGGTGGAGGCCGACGGCGCGGTGCTGGACGGCGCGGGCGAGGCGGCAGGGGAGCCGGTGCCTGACGGGGACGGGGACGCGGACGGCGGGGCGACGGTGACCTCGCTCGGTACGGGGCCGGCTGCTCGGGTGGCGGCCGTGCTGGTGCCGCAGGCGCTCAGGGCGAGCAGCGTGAGCAGGCCGAGCGGGGCGGCGAGCGCGCGAGAGGCGGTGCGGGAGGCGTGGTTCACGGAGAGTCAGATCCTGTCCCAGGTGCGGGGCGTCAGGCCGTAGGTGGTGGCCAGGGCGTTCCACTTCGTCACGAAGTCCTGCTTGGCTTGGGTCGCCTGCGGGTTCAGCGCGTCCGCGTGCTGCTTGTCCGGCGTGGACGGCGCGGTCCTGCCGCCGCCGCAGCCCTGCGCGCTGATGGTCCGGGCCCAGGCCGCGTACGAGCGGTCGATCTCGCCGGACTCCTGCCAGGCCGTCTTCAGGCCGGCGGCCGCGTCCGCACCGCCGGGCAGGTCGGCGAGGTTGAGCTTGGCCAGGTCGGCGAGCAACTGGTCGCGCTGCTGGGCGGCGGAGTCGAAGGTCTGCGCGGCGCTGTCGATGTCGGCCTTGGCCGGGCAGCTCTGCACCTGGGCGACCGCGCTGCCGATCGGGGACTTGGCGGCCTCGCCCCGGGTCAGCAGGGCGTCCATCGCCTGGGCCTCGGCCAGCGCGTTCGCCCCTGCCGAGCCGCTGGCGGACGGGCTCGCGCTCGCTCCCGCCGAGCCGGACGGCGCGCCCGAGGTGGTCGGTGCGGCCGCCGGCGCGCCGGTGGGGGAGGCCGTGGCCGTGGGCGGGGCGGCCTTCGCCGTCTTGGCCGGGCTGCCCGAGCCCTGCAAGGCGAAGACGGTGCCGCCGCCGATCGCCAGCAGCAGCACCACGCCGATGCCGACCAGCAGCGGGCCGCGGCGACGCGGGCGGTCGTCCTGCTCGGGGCCCTCGGGCTGGTACTCCTCGTAGCGGCCGGGCAGGTTGATGCCGGCAGGGGCCGGGTGGGGCGGGTAGCCGATCGGGGCCTGCTGCGGAGGCGGGTAGCCGCCCGGGGCCTGCTGCGGAGGCGGGGGCGGGTAGCCGCCCGGGGTCGGGGGCTGGTAGCTCGGGACGGGTGGCCGGAGCTGGTAGCTGGTGAGCTCCTGCGGCGGGACGGGCGGCAGCGCCTGGGTGGCGTCGAACGCACCGGCACCGGGGGCGCTGAACGGGCCCGGCTGCTGCTGCGGCCCGGCGTGGCCCGGGAAGCCGGTCGGCGGTTGCGGGGGCGCCGGGGGGACGGCCGGGGCGGGTCGGCTGAAGGGGGCGCTGCCCTGTTGCGGCGCGACGTGACCAGGAAAGCCACCGGGGGCCGGGGGTGGTGTGACGTGACCGGGAAAGCCGCCCGGGGCCGGGGGCGGCGCAGCGTGGTCGGGGAACGCGCCGGGGGCCGGGGCCTGGCCCGCCAGGTACGGGCGGGCGGCCAGCGGGGGCCCCTGGTCGCCGACCGCGCCGGTCGCGGGGGGCGGCGCCAGCGGCGAGCCGGGGCCGGCCGCTCCCTGCGGCGCGTCGGCCGGTCGGGGCCGGACCCAGCCACCGGCGCCGCCGCGCGCGGTGGGATCCCAGACCGCCGGTGTCGTGTCGCCCTGGTCCGTCATCGTGTGGCCCCGCCTTCAGGTCCTGCCCCGCAGGTGCTGGGTCTCGCCGGTGCGTTCTCGGTATCGGTGCGCGCCCGTCGTCACCGTACCGGCACCGTACCGGCCGATCGCCGCTTCCCGTGCGGTGGCTCCCGGAAAAGGGCGTGCCGCGGACCGGTTCGGCCGACATGTCCGTTCCGGGTGCCGACCGGTCGGGTGTTGGGCCCGGGGGGCGGGTCGGCGCGCCCGGCCGCGATCGGTCACACCACCGGGCGCCGCAGCACCCGCAGCGACCCGGTGACCGAGATCTCCTCGAAACCCTCGTCGAGGGCGCGCAGGTAGACCCGGTACGGGGCCTGGCCGCCGTCCGCCGGGTCCGGGAAGACGTCGTGCACGACCAGCAGGCCGTCCGCCGCCAGATGCGGCACCCAGCCCGCGTAGTCGCCGCTCGCGTGCTCGTCGGTGTGGCCGCCGTCGATGAAGACCAGCCCGAGCCGGCCGCCCCAGACCGCCGCGACCTGCGGCGAGCGTCCGACCAGCGCGATCACGTGCTGTTCCAGGCCGGCCGCGTGCAGGGTGCGGCGGAACCGGGGCAGCGTGTCCATCAGGCCGACCTCGGGGTCCACCAGCGAGGCGTCGTGGTACTCCCAGCCGGGCTGCTGCTCCTCGGAGCCGCGGTGGTGGTCCACGGTCAGCGCCACCGTGCCGGTGCGCCGGGCGGCGTCGGCCAGCAGGATCGCCGAGCGGCCGCAGTAGGTGCCGATCTCCAGCACCGGCAGCCCGGTGCGCGTCGCGGCCTCGACGGCGGCGGCGTACAGCGCGAGGCCCTCGTCGAGGGGCATGAAGCCGTCCGCCGCGGTGAAGGCGGCGAGCACCTCGGGTGCGGGGCCGGTCTGCTCCCGGGTGTCGTTCATGGTGCCGCTGCTCCCTCTGTCCGGTACGACCGCGTGTGCCTGACGACGGCGTGTGCGTGACGACCGCACTCGCGTGACGACCGCATGCGCGTGTCCCCGGGACCCTACTCGATCGGGTCGGCGCGCCGGTTACCGGTCGGTAGCGGGGCGGACAGGCCGAAGGCCCGGTGCGCGGGTTGCGCACCGGGCCTTCGGACGGCGGATCGGTCGGGCCGCCGGCGGTCGGCCGCGCGGTCGGACCGGGGCGGTTCAGTTGCTGGCCGCGTCCAGCCGGTGGCGGCCGTGCGGGTCGGCCTCGTTGGTGTCGTCCGGGGCGGAAACGCCTCGGTGGCGGCCGTGCACGGCGTCCTCCGAGGTGGCCTCGTCGGCGCCGAGGTCGGTGGTGTCGGTGAGGTTTTCGGACATCAGCTTCGTCTTCCGTGCGAGGGTGCAGGTATCTGTGGTGCCGCACGGCACCGCCGGCCGTGACCGGGCCGGGTGCGGGGAAGTCGCGTCCGGCGTGGCGCGAATTCCCCGCGACACACCAGGACGTTCACGCCCCACTGGTCCGTCACCCTAACGGCCGGGTGGGACAACAGACTATCGAGCCGGTCATGACTGCAGGACGGTCGGCAAGGCCGCGCTGGTTGCGTCAGGTGTGTCCGCTGGGGTGTTGGGCGTGGCCGACGGCGTGTCACCTCCTGGTGGACGGTGGCCCGACACGCCGGAATCCAGCCAGTGGCCGACCAGCTCCCGGTAGAGCGGGGAGAGGACCTGTAGGTCGCCGTGGAGCGCGGTGAGCGCCGTGCCGCCGTCCAGCAGCAGCACCCGGTCGGCGCGCAGTGCGGAGGCGATCCGGTGCGCGATCACCACCAGGGACCCCGGGCGAGCCGCGAAGGCCGCCTCCACCCGGGCCTCGGCGGCCGGATCCAGGTGGCAGCCGGCCTCGTCCAGCAGCACCACCGGGGCGGGGGAGAGGTAGCTGCGGACCAGGGTGAGCAGCTGGCGCTCGCCGGCGGAGAGCGCGTCCGGGTCCGCCAGTTCGGCGTCCAGCCCGCCGAGTCGGGCGACCAGCGGGGCGGCACCGAGCAGCTCGATCGCCGGGGTGGGGTCGACGCCGGGGTTCAGCCAGTCAAGGTTCTCCCGGACGGTGCCGGCGAAGAGGTAGGCCTGCTGCGGCACCAGCGCCACCCGGGCCGCGCGGTCGGCGGCGGCGAGGGTGTGCAGCGGGACGCCGCTCAGGGTGACCGTGCCGTGGTCCGGGGTGATCAGCCCGGCCAGCAGGCTCGCCAGGGTCGACTTGCCCGCACCGCTGGCGCCGACCACCGCGAGGTGCTCGCCGGGCCCGAGGGTGAGGTCGAGGCCGGTCAACACGGGTGCGGCGGCCGGACCGTGGGCGTAGCACAGGCCCTGGGCCCGCAGGGTGCCCGCCTGCTCGGCTCCGCCCGCCTGCTCTGCGCTGGCGGCCGGCTCGGCCGGGTGGCGGGGCTCGGGCCCGGTCGCCGTGGCGGCCAGCCGGTCGACGGTGACGGCGAGTTGCGGCAGCCAGCCGCCGGCGGCGCCGGAGAGCGTGCGCACGGCCGGCTCCAACTGCTGTGTCAGATAGGCCAGCACGCCCAGCACCTCACCGGCCGTCAGCCAGTGGTGCGTCACCAGCCAGGGTGCCGCCGCGACCACCAGCAGCACCGGCAGGCGCCCGCCGAGCGCCACCGCGAGCGAGCGCAGCGCGGTGGCCCGGCCGAGCGCGCGAGCGGCCTCGCCCTGGGCCAGGACGGCCTCGCCGACGGCCGCCGCCACCCGGGGGCCGGCCGCGCAGGCCGCGATGTCGCGGACCCCGGCGAGCGCCTGCGCCGCCTCGGCGGCTACCCGTTCCTCGGCCAGCACCAGGGCTCGCCGGCGCCGCACCAGCGGGCGCAGCAGCCGGGCGAAGAGCAGCCCGCCCGCCGCCAGCGGCAGCAGCACCAGGGGCAGTACGGCGGGTGCCAGCAGTGCCAGCCCGAGCAGCGCGCCGACCAGGCTGACCCCGACCCCGCGCAGCGTGCGCAGCAGGGTGGCGGTCAACTGCCGTACCGACTCGACCTGTTCGGTGAGCCGGGCGACCTCGGCGGGATCGGCGACCGGGCGGCTCAGGGCCGCCTCGACCACCTGCCGGACCAAGGCGTCGCGCAGCGGTTCGACCACCGCCGCGACGTGCGGGAAGGCCGCCCGGGCGGCCCAGCCGCGGAGCAGCAGCGCCAGGCCGAGCAGCGTGAGCCAGCCGCAGCCGGCCAGCGGGCGGCCGACCAGGAAGCCGTGGTCGGCGGCGGTGGCCAGCAGCAGCCCGGAGAGCAGCGGCGGTACGGCCTCGACCGCGGCCCAGCCGAGGATCCGCAGCAACGGGGTGCGCGAGCCGCGCAACTGGGCGCGGAGCAGTGGGAGCAGCGGGAGCAGCGCCGACGGGTGGTCGCGGTGGCGTCCCATCAGCTCGCCGTTCCGGTTGCCGCCAGCACCGCGCGGTACTCGGGGTCGGCGAGCAGGGCGGCGTGCGGGGCCAGGGCACGCAGCCGGCCCCGGTCGAGCCAGGCGACCAGGTCGGCCTGGGCCGCGACCCGGGCGCGGTGGGCCACCACCAAGCGGGTGCGTCCCGCGGTGGCCTGGTCGAGCGCGCGGGTCACCTGGTACTCCGTCACCAGGTCCAGGCTGGAGGTGGCGTCGTCCAGCACCGCGATCCGGGCCTGTTGGGCCAGCATCCGGGCCAGTCCGAGGCGCTGCAGCTCGCCGCCGGAGAGCCGCAACTCGCCGGGGGCGGTGGCCGGTCCTGCGGGCAGCCGGGCCAGGAAGCCGTCGGCCTGCGCGGCCCGCAGGTGCTCGGGGCCGGCTCCCTCCAGCGCCTCGGCGACCGTGCGTCCCACCAGGACCGGCTGTTCGAAGGCATAGCCGACGGCGGCCCGCAGGGCGTCCGGGGCGAGTTCGGTGACCGGGACACCGTCGATCAGCACCTCGCCCTGGTCCGGCTCGCGCAGCCGGCCGGCCAGCGCGGCGAGCAGTGACTTGCCCGAGCCCGAGCGGCCGACCAGGGCCACCGTGCTGCCACCCGCGATGGTGAGGTCGAGCGGCCCGAGCAGCGGCCGGACGGCGGACTCGCCCTGGACCACGACCTGACGGAACATCAACTCACCGGTTCCCGGCGGCAGTGGGGCCCGACCGACGGCGGGGGCGGGGATGGCGAACAGCTCGTCGAGCCGCAGCTGTCCGGCCCGCGCGTGGGCCAGCCCGGCGAGGGCCTCCACCTGCTCGAAGAACCCGACGCCCAGGGCCGACCAGCCCGCCGCGGCGGCCAGCGCGCCGGGTGGCAGGGCGTGTTGGGCGACCAGGGTGCCGGCGGTGCTCAGGACGGCCAGCTCGACCGCCGCGATCAGCAGCATCGCCTGCCAGACCGTGCGGCGCTGGGTGTGCCACAACGCGTGTCCCGCGTCGGACAGTTCGGGCAGCGGCGTGAGGATCCGGGCGGCCTCGCGGGCTTCCGCGCCGGCGGCGTGGATGCTGCGCAGGCCGGCCAGCGCGCCGGTCAGCCGCGCGGCGAGCGCGGACTGGGCGCGCTGGTAGCGGACGAACCCGGCGCCGGCCTGGCGTCCGAACAGCCGCACCAGCAGCACGCCCGGGACCACCCCGCCGAGAAAGGCCAGCGCCAGCCAGGGCGACAGCACGCCGAGTCCGATGATCGCGCCGAGCGAGCTCAGCAGCGCGGTGGCGGTGCCGACGGCGGCGGGGAGCCGGTTGCCCGCGTCCGCGGTGGCGCTCACCAGCCGGGCGGTCAGATCGCCGGCCGGCCGGCTGATCCGCTGCGGGCCGAGCGCCAGCAGGTGTCCGAGGAAGCGCTCGCGCAGCGCGGCGGTGGCCTCCGCCGAGCAGGCGGGGCCGGCGAGCGCGAGCACGGCGCTGGTGGCCGCGCCCGCCAGCAGCGTGGCGGCGAGCAGCGCGAAGGCGGTGGTGGAGCCACTGCCGGCGGGGCGGGCGAGGACCGCGTCGGCGGCGCCCGCGATCGCGGCGGGCAGCGCCAGGGTGACGGCGGCGTCGAGCGGCGCCGCGACCAGCAGCGCGGGCGTCCAGGGTCGCGGCATCGGTAGGGCCTTCCAGGGGCGGTGACGAATATCGGTGGTGCCGGATATCGGTGGCGCCGGTCCGGGCCGCCGACCGTGTGGCGGCGGCAGCCCGGACCTCACCGGGGCCGATCAGCCCCGGACCATCGCGGTGATCAGGCGATGGTGAAGATCAGGCAGGTCAGGATCAGGCAGGTGTACTGGCACCCGCTGCCGTGCCCGGTCAGCTCGGCCGACTCCGTCTCCGGCAGGTCCTGCAGCGCGGCGAGGTCGGTCTCGAAGCTGGTCATGTTCTCCATGGTGGGTTCCTCCCCTTGGTTGCGCGCAGCGCGAACTCGCCCCGCGCGCTTCGGTGTGTGATGGCTGCCGTGCGGCCGCTCCGTTCGCGGCCACCGGCGTTTCTCCTCAACCAGCTTGCTGAGCAAGCAAGCTGAGGAAGTCTCAGATGTTCGGCGGGCGGGCTAGCGGCCCCGCAGGAATCCCGCCAGCAGCTCGTGCAGCATGGCCGCGCCCTCCTCGGCGAGCACCTCGTGCCCCGCGCCGGCCACCTCCAGGTAGCGCAGGTCGCTGCCCTCGGCCCAGCCGATCCGCAGCAACTCATGCCGCAGCGAACGGGATTGGCCCACCGGAACCACCTCGTCCCGGTCGCCGTGGACGACCAGCAGCGGCGCGGTCAGGCGGTGCGCCAGCTGCAGCACGTCACGCGGTCCGTAGGCGTCGTCGATCGGGTCGGCGCCGCCGAGGCGGGTGGTCAGCGCTCGGACCGGCGGCCCGGCCTCGGCCAGCAGCCGGGCGCCGGACATGAACGGGGCGACCACCGCGCACCGCCCCAACTGCCCGCTGGGGGCGTGGGCGCTGGCCAGCAGGGCCAGGAACGCGCCGTAGCTGACCCCGAACAGCGCGGGCGGTGCCAGTCCCAGGGTGGTGCGCCGGTCGGCCACGTCCGCGAGCAGCGCGAGGACGTCGGCCAGGTCGGGCCCGCCCCAGGCGCCGCGGATCGCCATCGCGTGGGCGGGCCCGTAGCCGGTGCTGCCGCGCTGGTTGGGCGCGAGCACCGCCAGACCCTCGGCGGCCATCCGCTGCAGCGTCGGGTCGAACTCCAGCCGCCAGGCGTCGGCCGGGCCGCCGTGCAGCGCGATCACCAGGTGCGGGCTGGTCAGCCAGGCCTCGCCGCCGTAGACCACGGCCTCGATCGGCCCGGCCGGACCGGTCAGTCGCCGGCTGTGCGCGCCGTGCCAATGGTTGCCACCGCTGGGCGCGGCGCTGCCGTCCAGCCGCCAGCCGGGTCCGGCCGCGCTGGACCGGAGTGCGAGCACCGGGGAGTCCGCACAAGGGAGTTCGGCCGGCCGACCGCCGGCGCCCAGCGGCGCGACCGTCCCCACCCCCGCCAGCAGGTCGACGTCCAGCGTGGCCAGTGCGGCCGGATGGTCCGGCGCCGAGTACGGCATCCGCAACCCGCCGGACCTCGACCAGGACCCGATCGCCCCGAGCCGGCCCGGCGGCACCGGCAGTGGCTCCAGCCGGGCGTCCCCGGGTCGCCAGAGCGCCAGCGCCGACGAGGCGCCGTGGTCCAGCTGCACCACCACCCGACTGCGCGCGGCCTCTCCCGCCCCGGGCTCGACCACCACGGGCCGCGGGAACAGCCCGGGCAGGTGCAGGCTCTGCGGGAACCGGACGGGCTCCGCGCCGTCGAGCACGCCCCAGCCGAGCCGGTCCTCGCCGGGGGCGTCGCTGCGCAGCAGCAGGAACCGGGTGTCGGGGTCGAAGAGCAGTAGCCGGTCGTTGCTGCGCTCGGCGATCTCCAGCAGCGGAGTCACCGTGCCCAGCCACAGGTCGAGCGCGACACTCTTGACCACCCCGGCGCGGACCCGGTCCAGGCTGAGCAGCCGACCGGTCCGGTCCAGCCAGACCCCGCCGCCGTGTAGCCCGGGGAGTTCGGCGACCTGGCTCGGCGGTCGGCCGTCGGCGTACACCAGCCAGGCGGTGGTGGTCGCGGCCGTGCCCTCGGCGCCGGCCCGGGTGCGGGTGTCCGTCCCCAGGGCCACGGCCACCGCTGGGCCGGCGGGTGTGGGCCCGTCCGCGCTCGATGTCAGCGGCGACAGCGACTGTGGCATCGGCAGCAGCCGCAGCCCCGCCATCCGCAGGGTGGCCACCGACCGCTCCTCGGTCAGCCCGTCCTCCTCGGCCAGCAGCACCAGATCGTGCCGCTCGCCGTCGTGCCGGCAGACCAGCACCCGGCCGTCCGGCAGCGCGACCAGCTGCGAGCGCAGGCTCTCCGAGCGGCCGCCCGCCAGTGGCAGCGGCCGCGGTCGCGCGGGCTCGCCGTCGGCCAGTCGCCAGCTCTCCGCGTACCAGCCCCGGTCCGCGCCGGCGGCCAGGCAGGCGGCGTGCGAGCCGTCGGCGGCGAAGGTGAAGCTCAGCCGGCGCAGGGCTGGCGCGGCGGTCTGCAGGGCGGCGGTCATCGTGCTTCCCCTGACGATGCTTCCGCTGAGGGTGTTTCCACTGACGGTGTTTCCGCTGGGACGGCCGGGCGGATCCCCGACACCGGGTCGACCCAGAGGCGCGGCCCGCCGTGCCGCAACCGCAGCAGGAAGCCGAGCGGCCCTGCGGTGCCCGTCCCGTACCCGGCCGCGCAGCCGGTGCCGGTCTCGTCGGGCAGCACCAGTAGCCCGTCCTGGAGCGCGGCCCTGGCCGTGATCAGTTGGGCCAACTCCCGGGCACCGTCCTGGAATCGCGGTTCGCCGGTGGCCTGGGCCAGGTCCAGCAGGTACTCGCCGTCCCCGGCCAGGCCGTGGCAGGCGCTGGTGCCGCTGTGCCACCGGTTGTCCAGCACGGCGGCCCCCGCCGCCGCAGCCAGCTCGCGCAGCGCCGGATCGCCGTTGACCTGCCAGAGCCGCACCAGGAAGCTCCCGACCCCGGAGGAGCCGCTGCACCAGTGGGTGAGTCGCACACCCGGCGGGTCGCCGGCGCTCTGCGGCCACCAGGCCGCCTCGCCCTGCCACCGCGCGGTCGCCGCCAGGGTCCGCGCGGCGCGCTCGGCGCCGGCCAGTGACCCGGCGTCGCCGGTGGCCTGGTGGACGGCGAGCAGGAAGGCGCCGACGCCGGCCACGCCGTGCCCGTACCCGAGGTGGGTGATCCCGGCCAGGCTGGAGTCGAAGTCCTCGGGCACCGGCCAGACCGTCCCGTACGGCTCCTGCACGGCCGCCGCCAGCAGGCTGCGGGCGGTGGCCAGCGCGCTCTCCCGCTCACCCAGCCGCAGTCGCAGGAAGCCGGCCCCGGCCGCGCCGTGACAGACGTCGGGGTTGGGCCAGTGGACCGGGACGGGCGCGGCCAGCTGGCGGGCCCGGGTGGCCAACTCCCGGTCGGCGAGCGCCTCGGCGGCCTCCAGCAGCGCCCAGGCCGCCCCGGCACGTCCGAAGTGCAGGCCGGGCAGCACCATCGGCTCGGCGGCGCACCGCCGTTCGATCCACCGGGTGGCCTGACGCACCGTCAATTCGACCTCGGCGTGGGCCGAGCTGCCCAGCAGGTCGGGCGTCGCCAGGGCGCGGGCCAGCACCGCGAGCACGCCGGCCGCGCCGTGCTGGACGTTGCACGGGTCGGTGCGCTGCCCGGCCGGCACGGTGGGCCAGAGCCGGTCGGGGCGCAGCGGAGTGGCGGTCCGGGCCAGTTGCCGCAGCCCGTCCAGCAGGACCCGGTCGAGCACGCCGTCCGGAACCGTGCCCGGCCCGCGCGCACCCTGGTCCGCTGGTCCGGCCGTCGCCAGCGCCGTCCGGACCCGGGCCGCCGACCACCGCTCGCCGGGCGACTGGGCCCGCAGTCCGAGCACCACCGCCGCCAGCCGCCGGGCCGTCGACCCCTCGCGCGCGGCCAGCGCCAGCCAGCGCCCGAGCCGCTCGGGCACCGGACGGGCCCTCGGCAGATCCTGCGGCAGCAGCGGATCGTGCCCGGTGGCGAGCAGGAAGAACAGCCCGCCGAGCGCGAACAGGTCGGCCGCCGGATCGGCCCGCAGCGAGCCGGCCTCCTGCTCGGGCGCCCGGTAGCCGGGAGTCCCCGCCGTGCCGGCCACCGTCCCTGCCGGGCAGGCGAGTTCGAGGTCGATCAGGCGCAGCGACCCGTCCGGGCGGACCAGCACGTTGCCGGGGGACAGGTCGCGCAGCACCAGTCCGGTCGCGTGCACCCGCTCCAGCAGCTCGACCAGCGCGAGCGCCATCGGCCCGGCCTGTTCCCACGGCACGTCGGGCGCGCCGTCGCCGGTCAGCCGGGCCGCCACCCAACTGCCCAGCGGCTGGCCCGGGATGTGCTCCTGCACCAGCAGCACCGAGTCGGCTTGCTCGATCAGCTCCAGCGGCCGCGCGGTGAGCTCCAGCTCAGCCAACTCGGCGAGCAGCAGCGCCTCGTGGCGCAGCGCGGCGCGGGCGTCCAGGCCCGCCCGGTCGACCTCGATGTACGCCCTGGCCTGCTTGACCACCACGTTCCCGCCGCCCTGGGTGTCGGTGCCCAGGAACACCCCGCCCTTGCTGCCGTGCCGCAGCGCCGCCGTCAGCAGATACCGGTCTCCGATCAGCACCGCACCGCCCTTTCGGTCCGCGCTCGCCGGCCGCCGGTCCGCGCCCTGTGGCCGCGCCGTGCGGGTCGCGTCCGACCCCCTCCCCTCGACGGGGTCGACCACCCACGACGGGCGGCGGTAGCCCGCCCCTCGCACGTCCTCCACCCGCCGCCCGCCCGGGCCGTGCAGCAGCGAGCGGTACCCGCCGTCGTTGCCCAGCTCGGCCCGCCGGGCGATCACGCCGTACCGGTAGTGCACCCGGCTGTCCGGCACGTACGGCCGGTCGGAGAGCACCACCGGGCCCGGCAGGCCCTCGGTGGCCCGGTGCAGCGCCTCGACCAGCCGCTCGAACTGCGCCTCGACCAGCGGGTAGACGGTGATGAACTTGCCGGCCGAACCGCGCTCGCTGTTGCGCGAGTTGATCTGGTGCAGGCGCTCCCGGTCGGCGGCGAACTTGAAGACGCACGGGTCCTCGGCCACCGCTGTGGCCACCGCCGAGAGCACCTCGGCGGCGACCGCGCTCGCCGCGCTGACGTGGATCTTCCAGCCCTGCTCCGGCAGCAGCTCGGGACGGGCCAGCAGCTCGGGCGGCCGCACCGTGCACCAGAAGCCGTCGAAGGCGGCCCTCCAGCCGCCCGCGACCCGCCCCGGCTGCTCCTCCTCGGTGCCGGCCACGGCCGCCCGGGCCACCTCGACCAGCGTGTCGTCCGCGGGTGCTCCGGTCCGCCACGTCCGGTCCACCGACTCCGGCCCCCCGGCCAGTCGCAGCGGTATGCCTGCCGCCATCCGCGCCCACCCCCTCTGTCCCGTCCGGTTGTCGGTGTCCCCCTGGAACGGCAACTTCCGTTCACACCAGAGAAGTTACTTTCGGTGCTGGAGGTGCTCAACGCGTCCGGGGTCACTTCACTCGTACGGGTGATCCGGATTCGTTTTCGCCTGCGGACCCCCGTCCCGTTCTGTCAAGGCACGGCCCGGCCCACACCGGCTCCGCCCGGGCCGTCCGGCTCCGGCGGGCCGGCGAGTGCTCTCGCGCGCCGGTTGACGCACACGGCCCGACCTGGTCGAACGGTGCCGCGCGCGGCCCCACGGCCCCGGCCGCGCCCCGGCGCGCGGTAGTCTCAACGGGTGCCGAAACTGTCCGACGTCATCAACGCGCTCGACGAGCTCTACCCGCCCCGGTGGGCGGAGTCCTGGGATGCCGTCGGCCTGGTCTGCGGCGATCCGGACGAGCAGGTGCGCCGGGTGCTGTTCGCCGTCGACCCCGTGCAGGCCGTCGTCGAGGAGGCGGTGGCCTGGGGCGCCGACCTGCTGGTCACCCACCACCCCCTCTACTTGCGCGGCACCACCAGCGTGGCCGCGACCTCCTTCAAGGGGCGCGCGGTGCACACCCTGATCCGCGCCGGCATCGCGCTGCACGTCGCGCACACCAACGCCGACCAGGCCGCCCCGGGCGTCTCGGACGCGCTGGCCGAGGCGATCGGCCTGACCGTGCTGGCCCCGCTGGTCCCGGACCCGAGCGACCCGGCGGGCCGCCGGGGCATCGGGCGGATCTGCCAGCTGCCCGCGCCGCTGCCACTGGCCGAGTTCGCCGCCCAGGTGGCGGCCGGCCTGCCCGCGACCGCCACCGGCGTGCGGGTCTCCGGCGACCCGAAGCGCCCGATCCACCGGGTCGCGGTCAGCGGCGGCTCGGGGGACGGCTTCTTCGCCGAGGTCCGGGCGGCGGGCGTGGACGCCTACGTCACCGCGGACCTGCGCCACCACCCGGCCTCCGAGGCCACCGAGGCCTCCGCCGTCGCGCTGGTGGACGCCGCGCACTGGGCCACCGAGTGGCCCTGGCTGAACCTCGCCGCCCGTTCGCTCGAAGCGGCCGCCGCCGAGCACGGCTGGGAGCTGGCGACCCGGGTCTCCACCCTGGTCACCGACCCCTGGACGGCCCACGCGCCGATGCCCGACGCTCATTCGTCGATGCCCGACGCCCAGGCACAGCCGTCCGCCGACGCACCGTCAGCCGGCTGACCCCGGCGCCCCCGTACTTCCCACCCGCTCGACCTCGTCATCACAGGAGCCCCCCGCTTGAACGCCGCGCCCGCCGACCAGATCCGCCTCCTCGACCTCCAGGCCATCGACTCCAAGCTCGACCAGCTGGCCCACCGGCGCCGCACCCTGCCCGAGCACGCGGAGATCGAGAAGGCCACCGCCGACCAGACCGCGCTCAAGGACCTGGTGGTCGCGGCCCAGGCCCAGCAGGGCGACACCGCCCGCGAACTGACCAAGGCCGAGCAGGACGTCGAGCAGGTCCGCGCCCGGGCCGCCCGCAACCAGCAGCGGATGGACGCCGGCACCGTCACTTCCGCCAAGGACCTGGAGAACCTCCAGCACGAGATCGGCTCGCTGGCCAAGCGCCAGTCCGACCTGGAGGACGTGGTCCTCGAGGTGATGGAGCGCACCGAGACGGCCCAGACCCGGGTCACTGAGCTGACCGCCCGGCTGCAGCACGCCGACGTGGTGCTCGCGGACGCGCTCACCCGTCGCGACGCCGCCTTCGCCGAGATCGACGCCGAGGTCGCCAAGGTCGCCCGCGACCGCGAGGCCGTGGCCCAGGTGATCCCGGCCGACCTGATCAAGCTCTACACCCGGCTGCGCGAGCAGCAGGGCGGGGTCGGCGCGGCCCGCCTCTTCCAGCGCCGCTGCGAGGGCTGCCGGGTCGAGTTCGCGGTCTCCGACCTGAACGCGATCAAGGCCGAGCCCAAGGACGCCGTGGTGCGCTGCGAGAACTGCGGTCGGATCCTGGTCCGGACCGCCGATTCGGGCATCTGACCGTGCCGGCCCGCAGGTTCATCGTCGAGGCGGACGGCGGCTCCCGGGGCAACCCGGGACCGGCCGGCTACGGCGCGGTGGTCCGCGACGGCGACACCGGCCAGATCATCGCCGAAGCCGCCGAGTACATCGGCCGGGCGACCAACAACGTCGCCGAGTACAAGGGGCTGATCGCCGGCCTGCGGGCCGCCCACGAGATCGACCCGAGCGCCACGGTGGACGTCCGGATGGACTCCAAGCTGGTGGTCGAGCAGATGTCGGGGCGCTGGAAGATCAAGCACCCCGACATGCAGCCGCTGGCCGCCGAGGCCCGCACCGTCTTCCCGCGCGGTCAGGTCGACTACAGCTGGATCCCACGCGAGCGGAACAAGGACGCCGACCGGCTGGCCAACGAGGCGATGGACGCGGGCAAGGCGGGCAGGCAGTGGGAGCCCAAGGTCCGCCCGGCCGCGCCCGAGCTCTCGGTCGCGGAGTCGGCTCCTGAGCCGCTGACGCCTGAGCCGTTGACGACCGAGTCGGCGGCGCCCAAGGCCGGCTGGGCCTCGGCCGCGGACCTCGGCACCCCCACCACCCTGGTGCTGCTGCGGCACGGCGAGACCGCGCTCACCCCGCAGAAGCGGTTCTCCGGCAGCACCGGGAGCGACCCCGAGCTGTCCGAGAAGGGCCGCTGGCAGGCCGAGCGGGCCGCCGAGGCGCTGGTCGCGCGCGGCACCGTCCAGGCCGTGGTCAGCTCGCCGATGCTGCGCGCCCGGCAGACCGCCGAGGCGGTGGCGGTCCGGCTCGGTCTGCCGGTGCGGATCGAGGAGGGCCTGCGCGAGCTGGACTTCGGCGCCTGGGAGGGCCTGACCTTCGCCGAGGCGCAGGAGCGCCATCCCGAGGACCTGAGCGCCTGGTTGGGCTCCACCAAGGTCAAGCCGACCGGCAGCGCCGAGAGTTTCGCCACGCTGGCCCAGCGGGTCGCGGTGGCGCGGGACAAGGTGCTGGCCCGCTACCCGGGCAAGACGGTGCTGGTGGTCTCGCACGTCGGCCCGATCAAGAGCCTGGTCCGCCTCGCTCTCGGGGCGCCACCGGACGCGGTCTACAAGATGGAGCTGTCCGCCGCCTCGCTCTGCGCGGTGCAGTACTACAGCGACGGCAACGCCTCGCTGCGGCTGCTCAACGACACCGGTCACCTGCGCTGAGCCACCGTCAGGGACCTTGTCGGCCAAGGCCCTTGACGGTCGATCAGGCGAATGTTCGGGCGGATCAGTGGATCTCGGTGACCACCACGTCCAGCTGCCACGGCTTGCGGGCGGTGCCCTGGGCCGCGACCTCCACCTGGTAGCCGAGCCCGCGCAGCGCGTCCAGCAGCTCGCCCGGCGTGCCCGGTTCGGCGCCCGAGTTCAGCAGGTCGCGCACCAGGCGTCCCTTGGTGGCCTTGTTGAAGTGGCTCACCACCGTGCGCTTGCCGTCCTTCTCCTGCAGCACCCGCACGGTGGCCGTGCGGGCGACGACCTCCCCGGCCGGCTTCCACGAGGCCGCGTACGCCGAACTGCGCAGGTCCAGCACCAGCCGGTCCGCCTCACCGGGCAGCACCTGCGCCATCTCCCGGCGCCAGTACGCCCCGAGCGCGCCCAGCGGCGGCAGCTTCACGCCGCCCGAGCACCGGTAGGCGGGGATCCGGTCGCCGATCCGCACCGCGCCCCACAGCCCGGAGAAGACCAGCAGCGAGCGCTCGGCCCGCGCGTAGGCGGCCGCGTCCAGCTTGCCGAGCCCGAGCGCGTCGTAGAGCACGCCGGTGTACAGCTCGCCGGCCGGCAGCGTGCCCGCCGTGCGCAGCGTGGCGTTGCGGGCGATCTCGCCGCGCAGTCCCTTGCTCAGCCCGAGCACCTCGGCGGCCGTCTCCTGGTCGCCGGTGCACAGCTCGACCAGCGCGTCCAGCACCCGGGTCCGGGCCTCGGTCAGCGCGGGCAGCGAGAGCGAGGAGAGCGCGAGCGGCGCGCTGTCGGGCGCCTCGGCCTTGCCCTCGGACGGCGGCAGCAGGACCAGGAACGGCATGCGCGGCTTCCCCTCACGACTGGAGTCACGACAGGGGTCGCGACCCCGCGGCGACACGTTTTGTTGAACGAGCTGAGACCTGAGCAATCTACCTGCTACCGGTGGCCGGCCTGAAGGCGTACTGCGAGGCCCTGGCGGCGACGCGCTGAGCCGGCTTGTCCAGCATTCGGTGGCCGGTCGGATTCATCCCATGAATTGCTTAGGATGAACGGGTGACCGATCCGACCACCCTGACCCGACGCCGCCGCCTGCTGATCCTGGCGATCTGCTGCCTGAGCCTGCTGATCGTCGGGCTCGACAACACCATCGTCAACATCGCGCTGCCGTCCATCCAGCGCGATCTGCACGCGCCGGCCTCCGGTCTGCAGTGGGTGATCGCCGCCTACACCCTGGTGCTCGCCTCGCTGCTGATCCTCTCCGGCTCGGTGGCCGACCGGGTCGGGCGCCGCCGGATCTTCCAACTCGGTCTGCTGTTCTTCGTGCTCGGCTCGGTGCTCTGCAGCATCGCACCAAGCCTGGGCTGGCTGATCGCCTTCCGCGCCGTGCAGGCGATCGGCGGCTCGATGCTCAACCCGGTGGCCATGTCGATCATCACCAACGTCTTCACCGACCCGCGCGAACGGGCCCAGGCGATCGGCGTCTGGGGTGGCGTGGTGGGCATCAGCATGGCTCTCGGCCCGCTGGTCGGCGGGCTGCTGGTGGACAGCTTCGGCTGGCCGTCGATCTTCCTGATCAACGTCCCGATCGGCCTGGTCGCCATCGCGCTGGCCGCCCGCTACGTCCCCGAGTCCCGGGCGCCGAAGCCGCGCCGCCTCGATCCGGTCGGCCAGCTGCTGGCCGTCGCCGCGCTCGCGGCCGGCACCGCCGTGATCATCGAGGGCCCGGGCCACGGCTGGACCTCGCCGGGCATCCTGGCGCTGGCCGCCCTCGCGCTGGGCGCGCTCGTCGCTTTCCCGCTCTGGGAGCGCCGCCACCGCGAGCCGCTGCTCGACCTGCGGTTCTTCCGCAGCGCGCCGTTCTCGGGGGCGACCGTGATCGCGGTCTGTGCCTTCGCCTCGCTCGGCGGCTTCCTCTTCCTCAACACCCTCTACCTGCAGGACGTGCGCCACTACTCCCCGGTCGAGGCGGGCCTGTGGACGCTGCCGATCGCCGCCTTCACCCTGGTCTGCGCCCCGATCTCCGGCCGGATCGTCGGCTCCCGCGGTCCCCGGCTGCCGCTCCTGGTGGCCGGCCCCGCGCTGGCCGCCAGCGGCCTGCTGCTCACCCGGCTGACCGCCACCTCCTCGCCCGCCCTGCTGCTGACCGCCTACAGCCTCTTCGGCCTCGGCTTCGGCCTGGTGAACGCCCCGATCACCAACGCGGCCGTCAGCGGCATGCCGCGCGCCCAGGCCGGGGTCGCGGCGGCGGTGGCCTCGACCAGCCGTCAGGTCGGCCAGTCGCTGGGTGTCGCGGTGATCGGCACCGTGGTCACCGCCGCCGTGGTCGCCCCGCTGGCCACCGGCTTCGCCCCCGCCAGCCACGCCGGCTGGTGGATCATCGCGTGCCTCGGCCTGGTCATCACGCTGCTCGGCCTGATCACCACCACCGCCTGGGCCCGCGACACCGCCGACCGCGTCGCCGCCCGCCTGGACGCGCCCGCCGCCCCGGCCCCCGCTGTCCGGAAGCCCCGCGTCGACCGGCTACCATGACCAGTACGGCGGACGAGCCGGCCGGGCGGTCGCGACGGGTCCTCAACAGGCCCGCCGAGGAACGTCCGGGCTCCACAGAGCAGGGTGGTGGGTAACGCCCACCCGGGGTGACCCGCGGGACAGTGCCACAGAAAACAGACCGCCGACGGCTCCGGCCGCCGGTAAGGGTGAAACGGTGGTGTAAGAGACCACCAGCGACCGAGGTGACTCGGCCGGCTCGGTAAACCCCACCTGGAGCAAGGTCAAGATCGGTGCCCTCGGGCACCGTGCGCGGGTGTTCGAGGGCTGCTCGCCCGAGCTCGCGGGTAGACCGCACGAGGCTGTCGGCAACGGCAGCCCTAGATGGATGGCCGTCGCCTGGGCCCGCGCAAGCAACCCAGGAACAGAACCCGGCGTACAGGCCGGCTCGTCCGCCGCTAGCTCGGCTTTACCTCGGAAAGGGCCTCTGACCTGTGTCGGAGGCCCTTTCCGATCTTCCAGGGGGCAGCCGCGTCAGCCGGTGAAACGTCCCTCGAAAGTCCCTCGGACCGAGTGACGGACGCCTGTCATGAGACCGATACCTGGCAGTAGGTCAGTCGTGGTCGTACACGGTCACGGCGATGCCGCGGTCCGCCAGCCGTGCGAGGACCAGCGGTTCGACCCGCTCCCATCGGCCGCCGGCCAGCCCGCAGCCGATGCGGGGCATATGGACGGACGCGGCGAGCTCGACCACGCGTTCGGCGAGGGTGTCCAGAGCGGTGTCGATGGCTTCGTAGCGCACGGGGACGCCCTTGCTGCCGGTGCGTGTTCCGTGCTGGCCGATCATGTTGGCGACCCACAGCAGCCGGTTGACCTGCACCACCTGCACGGCGCCGAGGCCGAAGTCGTTGCCCGCCCGCTCACGGTGCCATCGCCGGTACGCCGTCTCGGGCTCGGGCCAGCGTCGGGAGACGGCCAGGACGAAGCCCTTGCCCCAGCCGCCCAGGTCGTTGCAGACATGCGCGATCACTTTCGGGCCCTTGCCCAGCGGCGTGGTCGCGTCGCCCCGTACGTACTCGATCCCCGTTGCCATGCCGTGCACCGTAGCGGGCGGCACTGACGAACGAGGCTACGGATATCCACTCGTCCTCGGTTCGGGACGGCCACTACGGTGGGCAGTCGATCAGCTGAACGAAGGAGGGCAACGATGCCCCTGACGCGTTACCCAGTTCGTCAGACGGGTGCTGAGATCCTCCTGACGTCGGCGCAGCTGACCAGCACGAGCCGGCTGCTCGCCGAAGCCGCCGAGCGCCGTGGCCTCGAGGTCATGACGCTGGACGGCCCGCTGGCCCCGGGGGAGCTGACGGGCCGGATCGTGCACTGGTACGGCGGTCCGCTGCTGGCCGACCGGATCGCCGGTCGGCTGGACCTGGCGTTGCTGGAGCCCGCCGACGACTGGCTCACCGGCCTGCCCGAGGAGTTCACCGGCCGCCGCATCGAGTTGACCACGCTGTCGGAGGCATGGACCGCACGTCGCCCACTCTTTGTGAAGCCGCCGAGTGACAAGCAGTTCCCCGCAGCGGTCTACGCCGACGGCAGTCGGCTTCCCCGCGAGGGCGAGCGGATCGGCCCCGATACGGCGGTGCTGCTCTCCGAGGTGGTGACTTTCGCTGTCGAGTTCCGGTTGTTCGTGCTGGACGGGCAGCTCGTCACCGGCAGCCGCTATGCCCGTTACGGACGTCTGGACACCGCGCCGTTGGACGGGAACCGTGACGAGGCGGCGGTGCGTGCTTTCGCGCAGAGGCTACTGGCGGCGGAGCGTGGTTCGCTGCCGAGCGCGGTGGCCGTCGATGTCGGCCTTGTCCAGGACCCGGACACCGGTCGCGAGCAGTGGGCGGTCGTCGAAGCGAACATGCCGTGGTTCGCCCACAGTTATGCCGCCGATCCGGACGCCGTCCTCGACGTCGTCCTGCGCGCGACCGGGCCATGCGGCGAGGTCGCCCCGACTGACCAGCGGTTCCTGAGGGGACAGGCCTCCGTGGAGCCGGCGCGCCACTCTTACTGATAGTGGTAGCGAGCCTTGAGGATCTTCACTTCCTTCTCGTCGGCTCGGTACACCAGGCGGTGTTCGTCATCGATTCGGCGTGACCAGTAGCCGGCCAGGTCGCCCTTCAGCGGCTCGGGCTTTCCGATCCCGTTGAACGGGTCGCGTTGGATCTCGCCGATCAGGCGGGTGATCCGCTGAGCCATCTTCCGGTTCGATCCGAGCCAGAACAGGAAGTCCTCCCAGACGTCCGGATCGAAGTGGATGCTCCTCACACCTCACCGGCCAGGGCTTCCAGCTCTTC
Organism: Kitasatospora sp. GAS1066B; assembly: GCF_041262605.1. Classification (NCBI taxonomy): domain Bacteria; kingdom Bacillati; phylum Actinomycetota; class Actinomycetes; order Kitasatosporales; family Streptomycetaceae; genus Kitasatospora; species Kitasatospora sp. GAS1066B. Next base: position 21,856 of record NZ_JBGCCO010000033.1, on the reverse strand, counting down.
CATGGTCTTGGTGGCGCCGGGGTGGCCGACCCTGTCGCGGGCGACGGCCTCCATGAGCCGCTGGGCATTGGCGGGGGAGCGCAGGAGATAGATCGTCTCCTGCCACGAGTCGTAGTCCTCGGCGGACATGAGGACTGCGTCCCCGCTCTTGGAGGTGATCCTTACCGGGGTGTGGTCATCGTTGACCTTTTTGATCAACGGGAAGAGCTGCGTGCGTGCCTCGCTCGCGCTGATCGCCATCGGCGTGCCTTCCGCGTAAAAAGCAAGTTTCCGTACTGTAATGGTACGAGTTTCTGGTACCAGACGCCACTCGCCTCACTCCTTGCGACGATCGGTGTGCACGCCGGGCAGGCGACCGACCCGCCCGGAAGTGGTGACGCTCCGTCAGTTCACGGTCGGGATACCCTCCGCCCGCCCGGCGAGCAAGGCCGCGAGGTGGTCCGCGCAGCGTAGTGCGGCCGTGGTCATCGCGGTCCTGGTCATGCCGGCGACGTGTGGGGTGAGCAGCGCGTTCGGCAGGCCGAAGAGGGGGGAGGCGAAGGCGGCGTGCTCGTGCTCGAAGGTGTCCACGGCGGCGGCCGCGAGCGGGTGTTGCGGCTCGCTCAGCGCGTCGGCCAGGGCGCGCTCGTCGACGATGCCGCCGCGTGCGGTGTTCAGCAGGATCGCGCCAGGTGGCAGCAGCGCCAACTCGGCCTCGCCGATCAGGTGGTGGGTCCGCGCGGTGAGCGGCAGGTGCAGCGAGATCACCTGACTGACCGTCAGCAGCTCTCGCAGGTCGCCGTCGCGACCGATGCCGTGGACCGTCATGCCGAGCGCCGCGGCCTTGCTCGCCAGGGTTCGCCCGATCAGGCCCAGGCCGACGATCCCGAGTGTCAGTTCCGACAGCTCCGCCACCGGAGTCACGCTCGGCGGCCAACTTCCTTGGTGTGAAGCCCGGTTGTGCGAGGCGAGCCGCCGGTTGAGGGTGAGCAGCTGGGCCAGCGCGAACTCGGCGACCCCGGTGGCGTTGGAGCCCGGGGTGTGGGTGACGGTGATGCCGTGCGCGGTGGCGGCGGACAGGTCGACGTGGTCGGTGCCCGCCCCGGCGCGGCCGATCACCCGCAGCGGATGGGCCAGCGCCGGATCGGTCGCCGCCGCCAGGAAGGCTGCGCGCAACGGTGGCCCGGAGCGGGACTTGACGGCGTCGTGGCCGAGGCCGGACGCGACGGTCGCGGTGATCAGCTCCCGCTCGTCGAAGGCGTCGAAATCGGTGAACGCCACCCGTCCGTCCCACGCCGCCCGCGCCGCCGGGCGCTCGGCGGTGGGCACCCGGCGCAGGTTCAGGGTGGGGGAGAGACCGTGGTCGAGCAGCCGGGCCAACTCCCGGTCCAGCAGCGGGCCCGGTGCCGCGTCGATGAGCAGGACGCGCGTCTGTGCCATGCAGCCCCCTCGGCCGTTGTCGTCCCAGTCTGTCGGTGTGCCCGGCTGCCCGGCTGCCCGGCTCAGATACCGTACTCGGCCAGCCAGCCCAGCAGTTCGCCGCGCTCGGCCCGGGCCAGCCGGCCGCCGGTGAAGCGCGGGTCCGTGGTCACCTCCGCGACGGCCGCCACGGGTGGGCGGAAGGCGTGGGCCGCCTCGTCGCTGTCGAACTCGGCCTCGGCGAGCACCAGTCCGCGCAGCGGGCCGTCGAAGACGTCGATGCCCAGCGGCGGCACGCCGAGCCGGGTCTTGTCGAGGGTGGCCGCGGGGAGGGCCGCGAGGACCTCGTACTCGGCCCGGGTCAGATAGGTGTTGGTGATCAATCCCTGGACGGGGCCGGGGTGTTCGGCCGGGATCTTCTGGGTGAGCTTGTAGATCGGCGCCGCGTCGTCCGGCTCGACCATCATCCGTAGCCGCAGCCGGGTGCCGTCGAGATAGCGGTCGGCGATCCGGCGGGTCGCGGTGACGGCGGCGGGTGGGGGCGGGGCGGCGAGCAGGAAGCGGCGCTCCCGCTCCACGCGTGCGTACTTGTCGGACATGCCTCCACCTTGGCGTCCCGCACCCCACTCCGGGAAATCGGAAGCGCCGGTGGATCGGCTGTGGCAGGGTGCGGACGGTCACGTCAGTACGGCCGACCCAGGAGTGTTCGATGGCGCTGCCCGCCCGACTGGTCCCGCTGCTCGCGGAGTTCGACTTCGGCTGCGAACGCCTGACTCACCGGATGGCGGGCCCCGGGGTCGACAGCGGCAACGGCACCGAGGTCGCCGTCAGCCCGATGACCGACGCCGAGTACCGCTGGGAGCCGGTGCCTGACTGCTGGTCGATCCGCCGCCGCTCGGACGGACCCGGCTCGCGGGCGACGCTGCTGGTCGGCGCGGGCGACTGGGGGCGCGACTCGGCGCCGAGCCCGCATCCGGTGCCGCCACCGTTCACCACCATCGCGTGGCGCCTGGGCCACCTCGCCGAGATGCTCACCCTCCGCGCCGACCACACCAACGGCAGCCGCGCCCTGACCCGGGACGAGTACCGATTCCACGGCGACGCCGCCGGCGCGGTCGCCGCCTTCACGGCCGGCGCCGCGGCCTGGCGCGCGGCGCTGCTCGACGCCGACGACGCCGCGCTCGACGAGGTCGGGCGCAGCCGCTACCCGTACGGCGGCGACCCGGAGGAGCGGTTCCTGGACGTGGTCTGGTGGGTCAACCAGGAGGTCGTCCACCACGGCGCCGAGATCGCCCTGCTCCGCGACCTCTATCTGCACCGCGCCCAGCTGCGCTGACCCGCCGTGAGTCGTGACCGCAGAAGTCGGCCCGGTCGACTTCCAGCTCCTCGACTCGCCCCGCTCGATCACGGCCGGCAGGCTGCCGTGCACCCCGTGGTCGAGGACCAGCCGCCCGCCGGGGCGCAGGTCGACCCTGGTGAGCGGGCCGCTGCCGAACGTTCGATGGCGTCGGTGAGCATGTGGCAGTTTTCCCTCCCGTGGATGCGCGGCTAAATGCGCTACCTGAGGGCTGCACATGGAGTCCCTCGTGTGCAACCGGTTAGTTGCACGTCAGGGAGTGGCTGGGCTGCGGACCCGGACCCCCGAACGGGTGACACCGCGCGCGAGCCGGTTGCTGTCGGTGTGCCATGGGAGCCATGGCACACCGACAGCACTGGCTGATCCGCTTCACCGACGAGCTGATGACGCTGACCGACGATCTGACCCAGGAGCAGGCCGCCGACTTCGTCCGGCGGGTCTACGTGGCCGGGCACGAGGCGGGCGTGGCCGAGGCGGCGGAGGAGAACCGGCGCGAGCGGGAGTGAGTCCGGCGCGGCTCAGTGCGGGATGCTGTCGATCAGCTCCCGCGCCCCTTGCCGCAGCAGTGCCACCGCCACCGAGGTGCCCAGTGTCGCCGGGTCCAGCGGGCCGGCCCACTCGTGGGCGTCCAGCACCGTCTTGCCGTCGGGGGTGAAGACCCGGCCGCGCAACGAGAGCCGGCCGTCCCGCTCGGCGCGCGCGTAGCCGGCGATCGGGCTGTTGCAGTGGCCCTGGAGGACGTGCAGGAACATCCGCTCGGCGGTCGTCTCGCGCCAGGCCGCCTCGTCGTTCAGGCCGCGCACCGCCTCGATGGTGGCCGCGTCCTCCTCGCGGCACTGCAGGGCGAGCACGCCGGCGCCGATCGGCGGGCACATCGTCTCCAGGCTCAGCACCTCGCTGATCTGCTGCTGCTCGCCGATCCGGGCCAGCCCGGAGGCGGCCAGCAGCAGGGCGTCGGCCTCGCCGGCGGCCAGTTTCGCCAGCCGGCTGTTGGCGTTGCCGCGCATCGGCACGCAGCTGAGATGCGGGTGGCTGACGGCCAGTTGGGCAACCCGGCGGACCGAGGAGGTGCCGATCCGGCTGCCCGGCGCCAGCTGATCGAGGGTCAGGCCGTCGGGGTGCACCAGGGCGTCGCGCAGGTCGTCGCGGCGCAGCACGGCGGCGAAGACGGTGCCGGCGGGCAGCGGCCGGTCGGCGGGCACGTCCTTGACGCAGTGCACCGCGACGTCCGCCTCGCCGGCCAGCAGCGCGGCGTCCACCTCCTTGGTGAACGCGCCCTTGCCGCCGAGCGCCGCGAGCGAGCCGGTCCAGCGGTCGCCGGCGGTGGTCACGGGGACCACCTCGGTGCGGATCTCGGGGTGCAGGACGGCCAGTTCGGCCCGGAACCGCTCGACCTGGGCGAGTGCCATCGGAGAGGAGCGAGAGACGATCCGCAGCACATCGGGGAGGGAAGACGAGTCCATGCCGACCAGCCTAGCCGGGGGTCATGCTCCGATCGAAGGAAGCCGACGACGATTCCCGCACGCCGCCCGCGCGTTCGAAACCGCCCGGGCTACGGTGAAGTGTTTCGCGGTGCGCCGCCGCCAGGCCCTGCCGGCCTCAGTGACCCATGCACGGGCAGGTGGTCATCAGCGCCTCGACGGCGGCGACGTACCCCGGGTTGGGGATCACCGAACTGCCTGTGGTGACGCCGGTGCTCGGGTCGGTGACGGTGTTGTAGTGCACGTTGCCCGCGCCCGCGTTGTAGGCGGCGATCACCAGGTCGAGCAGCGGGTTCTTGCCGGTGGTCGGGTCGGGCGTCAGGTCGTACGTGCCGCCGAAGTCGGAGTCGCCGTAGTACGCGACCAGTTCGTCCAGCAGCTCGGCACCGAGGTCGGTGTTGCCGGCCAGGGTCTGCACGTCGTTCTTGGTGCCGAACTTGCCGTTCATCCAGGGCGCGGTGGCCGGCATGATCTGCATCGTGCCGATCCCGCCGTCGCAGGCCAGGATGGTCGACTGCCAGCCGCTCTCCTGCCAGGCGACCGCCTTGACCAGGTTGACCGGCAGGGCCGGCATCCGGTCGGTGCCGCCACTGCCCAGGGTCAGCGTGCGGGCCTTGCCGGCGGCGGCGGTCAGCGCGGCGGCGACATCGGCGTCGGCGGCGTTGGTGCCGGTGTAGGACGGCTTGCAGCTGCTCTGCAGCGGCGGGACCCCTGGGGCGGCCGCCGGCGGCGGGGGTGCGACCGGGCCGGGCTTGGTGGTCGGCGCGGGTGCGGGTGCCTGCGGCTTGGCCGGGGGTGCGGCGCTGGTGGCGGGCGCGGCGTTGTTCTGGGCGCCGCTCGGCGTGGTGGCGCGGGAGGCGCTCGGCGCGGGGCTGTGCGAGGCGCCGCGCGAGGGGCCGGCCGAACTCGTGGCGCTGGGCGAGGCGGTGAGGGAGGCGCTCGCGGACGGGCTGGGTGCGGCCGGGTCGCTCGCGGACGCGCTGGCGGTGGGCGAGGCGGTGAGGGAGGCGCTCGCGGACGGCCCGTCCGCGACGGTCACCGTGCCGGCGGTGGCCGTGCGGTGCCCGTGCCCCGAGCCGGTGATCCCGTATGCCGTCAACGCTCCCGCCGCGGTCACCGCTATCAGGCCCGCCGCGACCTTCTGTCTGTTGCCGATCCGCATCTTCCCCGCCCCCGTCGCCTGTCCTACGGTCAAAGAAGCCGTAGCGTACCGCCGGGTGGCGCCACTCCCGAGGGTGGGGCCGGGCAGGCGTGGTAGCGGGGTGCGGTGGGGTGCGTCGGTCAGGCGCTCTCGGCCGCGAGGCGTCGCAGCGCGTCGACGGCGCGCTCGGCCTCGCCGGCCGGCACGAAGAGGTGGTCGTGGTGGAAGCCGGCCACCACGTTGCAGCTGATCCCGTGCTCGGTCAGCCGCCCGGCCACCGCCGCGGTGAGGCCGACCGCGGCGAGCGCCGAGTGGATCCGCAGCGTGATCCAGGCGGCCACGAAGTCGTAGGGCAGGCCCAGCGCGTCGGCCTCCTGCTGCTCCACCACCGCCGTCATCCCCTCGGCCTCGGCCACCGTCACGACGGGCCGCAGCCCGGTGGGCACCCGCCCGCCGAAGGTGCAGAAGACGAACCGTCCCGGGTTCAGCACGGGGCGCATGTCAGCGAGCAGCTTCTGGAGATCCGTTTCACCAGCCATGCCCGCCACCGTAGCGGCCGCCGCCTGGCCGACCGGGCAGCTGGGCCCCGAACTCACCCGGTTGAGCCGTGATCAGTGGACGCCGCGGCACCGCCGCGATTCCTGATCGGTCTGGTCACCTGTTTCGCCACGCACGACGGCAGCCCGGCCGTCGTGCGCGCCGCGTCGCTGCGGTAGGCGCTGGGCGGCACGCCGACCAGCTCGGTGAAGCGGGTGCTGAAGGTACCCAGCGACGAGCAGCCGACCGCGAAGCAGACCTCGGTGACGCTGAGGTCGCCGCGACGCAGCAGCGCCATCGCGCGCTCGATCCGCCGCGTCATCAGGTAGCCGTACGGCGACTCGCCGTACGCGAGCCGGAACTGGCGGCTGAGGTGCCCGGCCGACATGTGCACGCCGCGGGCGAGTGCCTCGACGTCCAGCGGCTGCTCGTACTCCCGGTCGATCCGGTCGCGCACGCGGCGCAGCCGCGCGAGGTCGCGCAGTTGCTGCGCCGCGTCCGGTCTGCTCGTCACCCGTCCGATCGTGCCACAGAACGGCCGAGGGCAGCGGGCAGCACCGCGCGGTGTCCGCGAGGGCCCAGGTCAGGCGCCGACGTAGGCCGCGAGGTGCTCGCCGGTGAGGGTGGAGCGGGCGGCGACGAGGTCGGCGGGCGTGCCCTCGAAGACGATCCGGCCGCCGTCGTGGCCGGCGCCGGGGCCCAGGTCGATGATCCAGTCGGCGTGCGCCATGACCGCCTGGTGGTGCTCGATGACGATGACGGACTTTCCGGAGTCGACGATCCGGTCGAGCAGGCCGAGCAACTGCTCGACGTCGGCGAGGTGCAGGCCGGTGGTCGGCTCGTCGAGGACGTAGACGCCGCCCTTCTCGGACAGGTGGGTGGCCAGCTTGAGCCGCTGCCGCTCGCCGCCGGACAGCGTGGTGAGCGGCTGGCCGAGCGTGAGGTAGCCGAGCCCGACGTCGGCGAGCCGGTCCAGGATGCGGTGCGCGGCCGGCGTGTGCGCCTCACCGGTGCCGAAGAACTCCTCGGCCTCGTTCACCGACATCGCGAGCACCTCGCTGATGTCGCGGCCGCCGAGGTGGTAGTCCAGCACCGAGGCCTCGAACCGCTTCCCCTCGCACTCCTCGCAGGTGGTGGCGACGCCGGCCATCATCGCCAGGTCGGTGTAGATGACGCCGGCGCCGTTGCAATTGGGGCAGGCACCCTCGGAGTTGGCGCTGAACAGCGCCGGCTTCACGCCGTTGGCCTTCGCGAACGCCTTGCGGATCGGGTCGAGCAGGCCGGTGTACGTCGCCGGATTGCTCCGCCGTGAGCCGCGGATCGCGCCCTGGTCGATCGAGACCACACCCTCGCCAGGGGTCCCCGAACCGTTGACCAGCGACCCGTGGATGAGCGAGCTCTTGCCGGAGCCCGCGACACCGGTGACGACGGCGAGCACGCCGAGCGGGATGTCGACGTCGACGTCGCGCAGGTTGTGCGTCGTCGCACCGCGGATCGCCAGCGTGCCGGTGGGCTCGCGCACCGTCTCCTTGAGGGTGGCCCGGTCGTCGAGATGGCGGCCGGTGAGGGTGCCGCCGGCCCGCAGCCCCTCGACGGTGCCCTCGAAGCAGACGGTGCCGCCCGCCGTACCGGCGCCGGGGCCGAGGTCGACGACGTGGTCGGCGATCGCGATCGTCTCCGGCTTGTGCTCCACGACGAGCACCGTGTTGCCCTTGTCCCGCAGCCGCAGCAGCAGGCCGTTCATCCGCTGGATGTCATGGGGGTGCAGGCCGACGGTGGGCTCGTCGAAGACGTAGGTGGTGTCGGTCAGCGAGGAGCCGAGGTGGCGGATCATCTTGACCCGCTGCGCCTCGCCGCCCGACAGCGTGCCCGAGGACCGGTCGAGCGAGAGGTAGCCGAGCCCGATCTCCACGAACGAGTCGAGGGTCTGCCGCAGCGTGGCGAGCAGCGGCGCCACCGACGGCTCGTCGAGGCCGCGGACCCAATCGGCCAGGTCGCTGATCTGCATCGCGCAGGCGTCGGCGATGCTGATCCTGCCGATCCGGGAGGACCTGGCCGCCTCGCTCAGCCGGGTGCCGCCGCACTCGGGGCAGACGGTGAAGGTGACCGCCCGGTCCACGAACGCCCGGATGTGCGGCTGCATCCCCTCCCGGTCCTTGGCGAGGTAGGACTTCTGGATCCGCGGGATCAGACCCTCGTAGGTCATGTTGATGCCCGCGATCTTCATCCGCTCCGGCTCGTGGTGGAGGAAGTCGTGCAGCTCCTTCTTGGTGTACTTGCGGATCGGCTTCTGCGGATCGTAGAAGCCCGACTCGCTGTAGAGCCGGTAGTTCCAGCCGCCCGGCGTGTAGCCGGGGATGGTGAGCGCGCCCTCGGCGAGGGACTTGGAGTCGTCGAAGAGCTGGGTGAGGTCGATGTCGGAGACCGCGCCCCGCCCCTCGCAGCGCGGACACATGCCGCCGGTGATGCTGAAGCTGCGCCGCTCCTTCACGGTCTTCCCGCCGCGCTCGAGAGTGACCGCACCCGCCCCGCTGATGGACGGGACGTTGAAGGAGAAGGCCTTGGGCGAGCCGATGTGCGGCCGCCCGAGCCGGCTGAAGAGGATCCGGAGCATCGCGTTGGCGTCCGTGGCGGTGCCGACCGTGGAGCGCGGGTCGGCGCCCATCCGTTGCTGGTCGACGATGATCGCGGTGGTCAGCCCGTCGAGGACGTCGACCTCGGGCCGGGCCAGCGTCGGCATGAAGCCCTGCACGAAGGCGCTGTAGGTCTCGTTGATCAGCCGCTGCGACTCCGCGGCGATCGTGTCGAACACCAGCGAGCTCTTGCCCGAGCCGGACACCCCGGTGAACACCGTCAGCCGGCGCTTGGGGATCTCGATGCTGACGTCCTTGAGGTTGTTCACGCGCGCACCGTGCACGCGGATCAGGTCGTGGCTGTCGGCGACATGCGGCGCGGGCGACGTGCTGTCCGTCCTCGTGGCCATGCTTCGGGTCTCCATCTGTCGGGCGGGGCCGCCTTCGCGGCAACGGTCCACGGCGGCCACGCTACTTGCGGCCCGGTGACGACGCTTCTCGATTCCTGATCGGTCCGGTCATCGGTCCGGTGACCCTCCTCGCCATCCGGGACGGCAGCAGGCCGCGCCATGCGCAAAAACGTTGACGAGCGATAGTTACCGATATATCGTCGAAGCATCGAGATCGTACGAAGGTAGCTCGCGAAACCTCGTGAGTGCTTCGTCGGCCGATGAGAGAGGTGGTGCGCGTCATGCGCAGGCAGAGGATGAGCGGCGGTCGTGGCCGTCGCGACGGTGGTCGGCCGTTCGACCGGATCCCCGGTGAGTTCGCCGAGCAGCGCGGGGCCTACGGTCCGTCGTTCCCGCCGGGTGGTGGCCCCTTCGGCGGGCCGTTCCGCGGTGGGTTCGGCGGTGGGTTCGGCGGTCATGGCGGCCGGGGGCGCGGGCGGCACGGTGGCCGGGCCCGGCGGGGGGATGTGCGGGCCTCGCTGCTGGCGCTGCTCAAGGAGCGGCCGATGCACGGCTACGAGATGATCACCGAGATCGGTGAGCGGACCTCGGGGGCCTGGCGGCCCAGCCCGGGTTCGGTGTACCCGACCCTCCAGCTGCTGGAGGAGGAGGGTCTGATCGAGGCTCAGGAGACCGGCGGCAAGCGGCTGTTCACGCTGTCCGAGACCGGTCGCACGGAGGCGGAGGCGGGGGCCGCCGAGCCCTGGCAGGAGGCCGGGCGCGGGATCGACTGGGAGGCGGTGCACGAGGTCGGCCAGGCGCTGGCCTCGGTGGAGCAGGCGATCCGCCAGGTGATGGCGACCGGCACCGAGGAGCAGCGGACCAAGGGGCTCGCGGTGCTGGTCGAGGCCAGGAAGAAGCTCTACCTGATCCTGGCCGAGGAGGGGTGAGTCACTCGGCGCCCGGCTCCGACCGGTCGGGCTGCTCCGGCTCGGCGTCGGGTCGCTCCGACTCCGGCACCTGGTACTCGTACACCCAGCGTGCCCGCCCCTTCGAGCTGTACCGCTTGGCCCGGACGTACACCAGCGTCCGGGCCGGCTCCTCGCCGTGCGCGGGCACCGGCACGGAGTAGCGCTTGGGCACCGCGTTGAACGGACTCAGGTAGACCGGCAGCACCCGGCCGTCCAGCGGCCCCCCGATGAATTCCGTATCCGCGCTCCTCATTCGGCCAGCTTCGCACCATCCGACCGGTCGACCCAAACACCCGGCTCGAACGCCGTGGCCCGGACACCCCCGGTCCGGGCGACCCCGATACTCCCTTATCCTGCTCAGTACGCCCTCGGGCCCGACCCGGGTCGGCGGCCCGTCACGGGCCGGCTACGGCGCGCGTCGACGCGCCCGACCGCGCCCGACCGCCGCCGCCGAGGAGCGGCGCTCCGGTGACCCCGGGAAGCCGTGGGCAGCGCCGGGCGTTTGCGTCCGTAGTTGCGTCGAACACTGTGCCGCAACACGTCACAGCCGTGCGAAAGGGGCCCGATGGAAGCCAGCAGCAGGTGGACGACGTGGTGGCAGCGACGCGATCGGCCGCGCACCGGGTCGGACGCAGGCGGCGCGGCTTCCCCCGCGGACCGGCTCGAACTGTTGCTGGGCGCGGTCCAGGCCGGCTTCCCGCTCGCCCCGGCCGCGCATCCGGCGGGTCACCGCTGTTCCTGCGACCGGGTCGGCTGTCCGGCCCCGGCGCAGCACCCGGTCTCGTTCGCCTGGCAGTCGCAGGCCACCACCGACGCCGAGCAGTTGACCCGCTGGCTCTCCCGCGACCCGCTGGCCAACTTCATCACCGCCACCGGCCGCGCCCACGACGTGCTCGACGTCCCCGCCGAGGCCGGCCGGCTCGCGCTGGAGCGGCTCACCGCGCTCGGCGTGGAGGGACCGGTCGCCGCCGTCGGCGAGGAGCGCTACCTCTTCTTCACCACCACCAGGGGCACCCCGGAGGACGAGGACGAGTGGTGGTCGAGCGCGCTGGACACCCACCCGGACACCGTGTCCGAGCACCCGGGTCTGCGCTGGCACTGCCGCGGCTCCTACACCCTGCTGCCCCCGGCCGCGCTGCCCGACGGCTCGCAGGTCCGCTGGCTGCGCGGGCCCGAGCAGCCGCTGCCGGACCCGCTGCGGGTGCTGGACGTGCTCACCGACGCGTGCACCGAGGTGGGCGCCGTCGCCGAGGAGCAGTGGCTGATCGGCTGAGGCGCCGCCCGCTCCGGCGGGCGGCCACAGCGGGGCGTCACGGCAGGGTGAGGATCTCCGCCCCGTCCGCCGTGACGAGCAGCGTGTGCTCGAACTGGGCGGTCCGCTTGCGGTCCTTGGTGACCACCGTCCAGCCGTCCGGCCAGATCTCGTAGTCATAGGTGCCCAGGGTGAGCATCGGTTCGATGGTGAAGGTCATCCCCGGCTTGATCACCTGGGTGGCCCGGTCGCTGTCGTAGTGCGGGATGATCAGGCCGGAGTGGAACGAGGTGTTGATCCCGTGGCCGGTGAAGTCGCGCACCACGCCGTAGTCGAAGCGCTTGGCGTAGGACTCGATCACCCGGCCGATCACGTTGATCTGACGCCCCGGCTTGACCGCCTTGATCGCCCGGGCGAGCGACTCCCGGGTCCGCTCGACCAGCAGCCGTGACTCCTCGGCCACGTCGCCGCACAGGTAGGTGGCGTTCAGGTCGCCGTGCACCCCGTGGATGTAGGCGGTGGCGTCGATGTTGACGATGTCGCCGTCCCGCAGCACCGTCGAGTCCGGGATCCCGTGGCAGATCACCTCGTTGATCGAGGTGCAGACCGACTTCGGGAAGCCCCGGTAGCCCAGGTCGGACGGGTAGGCGTCGTGGTCGCACATGTACTCGTGGGCTACCGCGTCCAGCTGATCGGTCGTCACCCCGGGCGCGATCAGCTCGGCGGCCGCCGCCATCGCCCGGGCGGCGATCCGACCGGCGATCCGCATCTTCTCGATGGTCTCCGCGTCCTGCACCTCGGGCCCGGTGTACGGCGTCGGGCCGGGCTTGCCGACGTACTCCGGCCGGGCGATGTGCGCCGGGACCTTGCGAGTGGGGGACTGGATACCGGGAACGAGGTGAGCCATGGCCGCGATTCTAGCGCCCGGTTCCCGGCGTCCCGGCTGTGTGTGCGAAGGCGCCGACGGGCATGATCAGCAGTAGCGGACGAGGAGGAACTCATGGCGCTGTTCAAGCGGGGCACCGTCGGGAAACCGGGCGAGTGGTACTACTGCCTCAAGCACCAGAAGGTCGAGGAGGGGCCGGAGTGCCCGGCCAAGGACCGGCTCGGCCCGTACGCCAGCCGCGAGGAGGCGGGGCACGCGCTGGAGACCGCGCGGGAGCGCAACGAGGAGTGGGCCACCGACCCGCGCTGGAGCGACAGCGACGTGCGGCCCGAGGACGACAAGAGCTGACCTGCCATCAGGCGGGCGCTGTCGCCGCCGCGTTCGCCGCGGTCGCGTTCGCCGCCTGCTCGCGCGCCGCGCGGGCCGCCGCCACGTGCGGGTCGGTCCGCGCGTCGTAGGCGAGCAGCTTGGGCAGCACCGCCGCCAGCCCGCCCACGCTCAGCACGCAGGCCAGCCCGCCCAGCCAGACCGAGCCGCGGGCGCCGACCAGCGCGGCCGTGCCGCCGGCCCGCACCTGGCCCAGGTTCGGGCCCACCGAGTAGCTGAGCAGCTCCACCCCGGCCAGGCGGCCGCGCAGTTCGTCGGGGATGGACTGGTTCCACATGGTGGAGCGGCCCATCCCGCTGATCATGTCCGCACCGCCGGCCGCCGCCAGGCAGAGCAGGACCAGCCAGACGTTCCCCGCCAGCCCGGCCAGGGTCATCGCCGCGCCCCAGCCCAGCGCGGCCAGCAGCACCATCCGGCCGTGCCGATGGACGCTCGAGGCCCAGCCGCTGGTGACGGAGACGAGCAGCGCGCCCACCGCCGTGGCGCCGTACATCAGCCCGAGCGCCCAGCCGGCGTGCAGGTCGTCGGCCAGGAACGGAAAAATCGCGTTCGGGAAGGCGAAGAGCATCGCGGCGATGTCCACCAGGTAGGTCCCGAGCAGCTCGGGACGGCTCCAGGCGTACCGGACACCGGCCATGATCGCCGCCACCGAGGGCTTGGCGGCCCCGGTCGGCGGGGGCACCGCGCGCAGCCGGACGAGCAGCAGCAGCGAGACGGCGAAGGTCGCCACGTCCAGCGCGTAGGCGGTGGCCGGGCCGCCGGCGTACGCGACGACGACGCCGGCCAGCGCGGGGCCGGCGATGGTGCTGGTGTTGCGGTAGATCGAGATCAGCGCGAAGGCGGCGGTCAGCTGCTCGTGCGCCACGATCCGCGGCACCAGCGTGTCCAGTGCCGGGCGCTGCAGGCCGTCCACGGCCGCGACCAGCCCGGCCACCAGGTAGATCGGCCAGAGCAGTGGGTGCGGCAGCAGGGCGTCGAGCAGCAGCAATCCGCTCAGCAGGCCGAGCCCGGCCTCGGCGCAGAGCACCAGCTTGCGGCGGTCCAGCGCGTCGGCCAGCGCGCCGCCCCAGAGGCCGAAGACGATCAGTGGCAGCAGTTCGACCGCGCCGATCGAGCCGACCGCGAGGTAGGAGCCGGTCAACTGCTTGATCTGCAGCGGGACGGCGACGTAGGTGAGGAAGCTGCCGAAACTGGAGACGCAGCCCGAGCCCCAGAGCAGCCGGAAGTCCCGGGAGGTGCGCATCGGTGCCAGGTCGGGGCGCAGGCGGCGCAGCAGGCTCGGGTGGGGCGGCTCGGGTTCGGCGGGGCCGGCTTCGGTCATGAGCGGCCATCCTGCGTGGTCCGACCCGCGGTCGCAACGGGTTTATCCGGTGGGGGAGTCCGGCCCGCGGGTCACCAGCGGTCGACCGGCTCGGCGGTGAACCGCCGCACCACCCGGGCCAGGCCGGCCGGCCCCGCCAGCCGTGACCAGGGCCGGGGCCGCTCGCCGGCCGCCGCGCCGACCAGGTGCTGCACCAGGTCGAAGCCCGGCTCGTCGGGGCTCTCCACCGTCAGGCTCTCGTGCGCCAGTTCGGCCAGTTCGGGGGCGTCCGCCGCCAGCGCGAGCACGGTCGCGCCGCCTCGGCGCGCGTCGTGCACCCGCTCCAGCAGCGCGTCGCCAGGGGCCTGCGGGGTGACCACCAGCACCGTCTCGCCGCGCCCGGCCGCCGCCAGTCGCCGCAGGTCGTGCCGCAGCTGCGGCGGTGCGTTGGCCGTGCCTGGCACCTGGTGGCGGATCAAGGTCGGTGCCAGGCTGGGCACTTGGGACCAGCCCGCCTCGTCGTCCAGGTGCGCCGCCAGATGCCACGGCTCGTAGTCAGGGCTGCCGACCAGCAGCAGGCCGCAGGCCGAGCGCCGGGTCACAGCGCGCCGCAGCGAGCCGGCGAAGCTCCTGGTCGAGTCCAGCAGCGGCGACCCGGACAGGACCTCGCGCAGCGCGCTCACTCTCGTCACGTCCATGGCGCCAGGATGGAGGCGGGCTCGCGGCTTTGGCAGGATCTCGGTATGACTTCCCTCGAATCAGCGAACCCCGCACCCCAGCTGCCCGACGTCACGCAGCTGGTGGTCGGTGTCCTCGGCGGCACCGGCGACCAGGGCCGCGGCCTGGCCTACCGGCTGGCCAAGGCCGGCCAGCAGGTGATCATCGGCTCGCGCAGCGCCGAGCGCGCCGAGTCCGCCGCCGCCGAACTCGGACTCGGCGTGCGCGGCATGGACAACGCGAGCACCGCCCGGCAGAGCGACATCGTGATCATCGCGGTGCCGTGGGACGGGCACGGCGAGCTGCTGGCCGCCCTGGCCGGCGAGCTGGCCGGCAAGATCGTGGTGGACTGCGTCAACCCGTTGGGCTTCGACAAGCAGGGCGCCTACGCGCTCACCCCGGAGGAGGGCAGCGCCGCCCAGCAGGCCGCCGCGCTGCTGCCGGACTCCCGGGTCACCGCCGCGTTCCACCACCTGTCCGCCGTGCTGCTGCAGGACCCGCAGATCGCCACGATCGACACCGACGTGCTGGTCCTCGGCGACGAGCGGGCGGCCACCGACGTGGTCCAGACGCTGACCGACCGGATCCCCGGCATGCGCGGCATCTACGCGGGCCGGCTGCGCAACGCCCACCAGGTCGAGTCGCTGGTGGCGAACCTGATCTCGGTCAACCGTCGCTACAAGGCGCACGCGGGGCTGCGGGTCACCGACGTCTGACAGCGGTGGGCGGCAGCGCCCGAAAGATGACGCACTGTCGTCCGCTTGTGGCGATCGCGTGACGATACCGAAGGTCCGGCCCCACCCGGCTGCGGGCGGGTCCGGACCTTCCGGGAGAATGGGGTACGCAAACCCACCCGATCTGCCTGGAGCCGGCCGCCATGCCCCGCAACGCCCTGTACGCCTCGATCGTCTTCGTCCTCGCGGTCTGTGCCGCCGTGGTCTCCTTCGTGGAGGGCAACTGGCTGGGCGTGATCTGGGTGCTGATGGCGGGCGTGGCCAGCAACATCGCCTGGTACTACCTGCGCAAGGAGAAGCTGGAGCGGGCGGCCGGCCAGAACGGCTAGGGCCTCCGGCTCGCCGGAACGGCTAGTGCGTCCAGAACCGGAACAGGTCGGAGCCCACCCAGGCGTAGTACCGGTCGACGCCGAAGAGCTCGATGATGTCGTAGACCAGGTTGAAGAACCAGACGTTCACCTGCGACTGCCACAGCACGATGAAGACCGCCAGCATCCCGTACGGCGCGAACGGCGCGACCGCGCGGCGGGTCTGCAGCGAGAGCCAGGGCTCGATGATCCCGTAGCCGTCCAGACCGGGGATCGGGAGCAGGTTCAGCAGCGCCGCGCTGATCTGCAGCATGCCGAGGAAGGACAGCGCCGCCAGGAAGTCCGGTGCCACCCCGTCCAGCAGGCCGGTGCCCACCGGCAGCAGCAGCACCGCCCCGAAGACCAGGTTGACCAGCGGCCCGGCCGCCGAGATCAGGCTGTGCTTGAGCCGCCCCTGGATCCGGCTGCGCTCGATGAAGACCGCGCCACCGGGCAGGCCGATGCCGCCCAGCACCACGAAGACCACCGGCAGCACGAAGCTGGTGACCGAGTTGGCGTACTTGAAGGGGTTGAGGGTCAGGTAGCCCTTGGCGCCCACCGTGATGTCCCCGCCGTGCAGCGCGGTGCGGGCGTGCGCGTACTCGTGCAGGCAGAGCGAGACCATCCAGCCGGCCACCACGAAGAGGAAGACCCCGAAGCGGGTCGATCCGTAGCCGGTCCACACCGCCCAGCCCGAGGTGACCAGGGTCGCCAGCAGCACCCAGAACACCGGGCTGATCCGGCGCTCCTCGCTCTTGGGGCCGCGTGTGGTGGCAAAGCTCATGGGAACGGGTCTCCGTCAGGGGATGGCATGGTGGCGAATGGAGGGGCAGGCGCCACCGATCATGCCGGTCGGCCCGCGCCATCGACAAGTGAACGTCCCATCGGCCCGCCCCGTTCCGCCCACCAGCCGGCCCCGCTGCGTCCGCTCTGTTGGGCCCGGCCCGCCCTGTTGGGCTCGGCGCGCGGCCGAAGCAGCAGAATGGTCCCCGTGCACTACGGCATCCTCGGCACCACGACCGCCCATCACGACGACGGCACCCCGGTTCCGCTCGGCGGTGCCCGGCTGCGCGCGCTGCTCGCGGCGCTGGTGCTGCGCCAGGGCCGCCCGGTGCCGGCCGAGGCGCTGGTGGCGGAGGTCTGGGACGGTGAGCTGCCGCAGGACTCGGCCGCCGCGCTGCAGACTCTGGTCGGCCGGCTGCGCCGCACCATCGGCCGCGCGGAGATCGAATCAGGGCCCGCCGGCTACTGGCTGACGACGGGTCAGAGCGACCTGACCCGGTTCCAGCGGCTGGCCGAGCAGGGGCAGCGGGCGCTGGCGGCCGGTGACGCGCACGCGGCCGCCGAGCACCTGCGCGAGGCGTTGGCGCTGTGGCGCGGCCCGGCCCTGGCCGACCTGCCGGACCGGGCGGGCCGAGCGGTGCGGCTGGAGGCCCAGCGCGACGAGGCGCGCCGGGCCAGGATCGGCGCCGACCTGGCGCTCGGGCGGGCCGTCGAGGTGGCCGCCGAACTCGCCGGGCTCTGCGCGGACCACCCGCTGGACGAGCCGCTGCACGTGCTGTGGATCCGCGCGCTGCACCGCTGCGGGCGCACCGCCGAGGCGCTGGAGCGATACGAGCGGCTGCGCCGGGCGCTGGCCGAGAAGCTGGGCGCCGACCCGGGCGCCGAGCTGCGCGCCGTCCACCAGGAACTGCTCCAGCAGGCCCCGACACCTGCACCTGCACCTGTACCTGCAACGGCGCCGGCACCCGCGCCCGCACCCGTGATGCTCGCCGGCGGCAACCTGCGCCCCCGGCTGACCAGCTTCGTCGGCCGTGAGCACGACCTGACGGCGCTCGCCGAGCTGATCGGTTCGGCCCGGCTGGTCACCCTCACCGGGCCCGGCGGCTCCGGCAAGACCCGTCTCTCGGTGGAGGCCGGCCAGGCCGCCCAGGCAGGCGGGCGCTGGCCCGACGGCGTCTGGCAGGCCGAACTCGCGCCGTTGGAGAGCCCGAGCGCCGTCCCGGACGCGGTGCTCTCCGCGCTCGGCCTGCGCGCCACCGTGCTGCACCAGTCGATGACCGACACCCGCCAGGACGACCCGGTGCGCCGGATCGTCGAGCACTGCGGCCGGTCCCGGATGCTGCTGCTGCTCGACAACTGCGAGCACCTGATCCAGCCCGCCGCCGAGCTGGCCGACCGGCTGCTCGCCGAGTGCCCGCACCTGAGCATCCTGGCCACCAGCCGCGAGCCGCTCGGCGTGCCGGGCGAGACGGTACTGCCGGTCGAGCCGCTGCCGGACCCGGTCGCGCTGCGCCTGCTGGCCGAGCGGGGCGCGGCCGCCCGGGCCGGCTTCTCGGTCGCCGACGATCCGGCCGCGGCCGCCGAGATCTGCCGCCGGCTGGACGGCCTGCCGCTGGCCATCGAGCTGGCCGCCGCCCGGCTGCGCGGCCTGACGCCCCGCCAGCTGGCGGACCGGCTGGACCAGCGGTTCGCCCTGCTCACCGGCGGCAGCCGGGTGCTGCTGCCCCGGCAGCAGACGCTGCGCGCGGTGGTGGACTGGAGCTGGGAGCTGCTGGACGAGCGCGAGCGGGCGGTGCTGCGCCGGCTCGCCGTGTTCGCCGGCGGTGCCACCCTGGCGGACGCCGAACTGGTCTGCGCCGACGGCGAGTCGGTCGCCACCGGCGAGGTGGCCGAGCTGCTGCTCTCGCTGGTCGACAAGTCGCTGCTGGTCGCGGGGCTGGATCCGGACGGCCCGCCGCGCTACCGGATGCTGGAGACGATCCACGAGTACGGCGTCGAGAAGCTCGCCGAGTCCGGCGAGCACCGCGCGGTGGCCGACCGGCACCTGGCCGCCTTCCGCGAACTGGTCCGCACGGCCGAGCCGAACCTGCACGGCCACCAGCAGATGCACTGGCTCGGCGTGCTGGAGCGCGAGCAGGACAACGTCAGGGCCGCGCTGCGCCACGCGCTGGACACCCGCGCCGAGCCGGACGCGCTCAGCCTGGTGCTGGGGATGCTCTGGTTCTGGCTGCTGCGCGACTACCGCACCGAGTCCCGCGACTGGCTCGACCAGGTCTGCGCGCTCAGCTCCGACCCGTTCGCGGACGACGCCCCCGCGCCCGAGCCGCTGGAGCTCGGGCCGCTCCAGCACCCGTTGCCCTGGCCGCCGGCGATGCTGGCCGAGGCCCGCCGGCAGGCCTGGATCTACCAGCTGATCTCCCGCTTCGACGGCGACATGGACGTGATCGGCGACCACGCGCTGGTCGAGCGCGCGCCGCGGATCCTCCGGGCCTACCACCCCGACCTGCCGCAGTCCTACTCCTACCCCGCGCTGCTGCGGATCTTCGCCTGCTTCCTGGCCGGCCAGGCCGAGGAGATGCTCACCCTGATCGACCAGGCGGTCGAGGGCTGCCGCCGGTACGGGCGGGAGAGCGAGCTGGCCTGGACCCTGCAACTGCGCGCCAAGATGTCCAACGACAGGGCTGCCGGCCTGGCGCAGGCCCGCCAGGACGGCGACGAGGCGATGGCGATCTACTCCCGGCTCGGCGACCGCTGGGGCATGACGGAGACGCTCGCGGCGCAGGCCGAGACGGCCGGCTACGCGGGTGATTCGGCCACCGCGGTCGCCGCCTACCGGCAGGCGATCGAACTGGCCCAGGAGCTCGGCGCTCCGCAGGATGTGCCGCAGCTGCGGGTGCGGCTCGGCGAGGCGGTGCTGGAGCGCGACCAGGTGGAGGGCGAACGGTTGATCCGCCAGGGCATCGAGGGCGCCCTGGCCGGTGGGCAGCACGCCGACGGCGCCCTGGTCTACGGCCACACCCTGCTCAGCGGGCTCTACACGCATCGCGGTGACTTCGCCGCCGCCCGCGAGGAACTGCGCCGGCTGCGTGCGACACAGGCCCGCTTCGGTCCCGGACTGCCGGGGATCACGGAGGGCCTGGTGTCCTGCGCCGAGGGCCTGGTGCTGGCCCGCTGCGGCCAGGTGGACGAGGCGGTGGCCCAACTGCGGGCCGGGCTGCGCGGGCTGCGCGAGGTGTCGGCGGCGGCGCTGGTCTTCGCGCAGCACGTCACCCTGCTGCTGCTCCCGGCGGTGGTCGGCATCCTGGCGGCCCGGGCCGAGCGTGACCGGGACCGCGAACTCGCCCGCCAGGCCGGCCTGCTGAGCGGGGTGCACGGCGGCCGGCTCGGTGCGCAGGGCTCGTTCCTGGAGCGGATCGAGCGGGAGACCCGGGAGTCGGTGCTGATCGGGCTGCTGGGCGAGGCGGGATTCCAGGACGCGTGCGAGCAGGGCCGCGCGTTCTCCTGGGCGGAGACCACGGCCCTGCTGGACCAGCTGGTGGCCGAACTCTGATCCGTCCGACCGGGTCTGACGGTCCGTCAGACCCGCTTGCGGAACCGGTTCACGGCCAGTGGCGCGGTGATCGCGGTGATCGCCACCGACCAGAGCAGCACCATGCTCACCGAGTGGGCCACCGGTCCGCCGTTGATCAGGGCGCGGCAGGCGTCGGCCAGGTTGGAGAGCGGGTTGACCTTGGTGAACTCGTGCAGCCAGCCCGGCATGGTGCTGGTCGGGGCGAAGATCGAGCTGCCGAACTGCAGCGGCATCACCACTAGCATGCCGACCCCCTGGACCGCCTGCGCGCTCTTCATCGTCAGGCCGAGCAGCATGGAGATCCAGACCAGCGACATCCCGAAGACCAGCGCGAGTCCGACCGCCCCGAGCACCCCGGGCAGGCCGGTCTTCAACTGCAGCCCGAGGATCAGCGCGAAGACGATCAGGACGGTGAAGGAGACCAGCCCGCGGCAGGCCTCGGCCAGCATCTTGCCGATCAGCACCGAGGAGCGGGCGATCGGCAGCGAGCGGAACCGGTCCATCACCCCGGTCTGCAGGTCGCTGTTGAGGCCGGTGCCCACCGCCATCGCCAGGTTGAGCCCGGTGCCGCCGAGCAGGCCGGGGATCAGGTACTGCTTGTAGGCCTGCTGGTTGCCGGAGACCGCGCCGCCGAAGACGTAGACGAAGAGCAGCGTGAAGATGATCGGCATCAGCAGCACGTCGAACAGCGACTCCGGATCGGCCTTGATCCGCATCAGGTTGCGCCGGGTCAGCGCGCCGATGTGCCGCAGGTGGTCGCGCGGTGTGGTGCGGCTGTCGGCGACCGCAGTGGCGGTGGGACGGGGCAGGGTGGCGGTGGCGGCGCTCATCGCTGGGTCTCCTCGATGACGGCGGTCGAATCGGTGGACGTCTTGCCGGTGATGGCGAGGAAGACCTCGTCCAGGCTGGGTACGACGGTGTCGATGCCGGCGATGCCGAAGCCCCGGCCGCCGAGCACCCCGATCACGGCGGTCAACTGCTCGTCCCCGCCGATCGGCACGCTGAGCAGCTCGCCGTCCGGCGTGGCGGTGGCCCCGAGGACCCCGGCGTCGGTCAGGCAGCGGACCATCTCGGCCAGTTCGCCCGGGCGGGCCGGGCGCACCCGCAGCGTCCGGCCGCCGACCTCCCGCTTGAGGCCGTCCACCGTGCCGTTGGCGATCACCCGGCCGCGGTCGATCACCGTGAGGTCGGTGGCCAACTGCTCGGCCTCCTCCATGTACTGGGTGGTGAGCAGCACGGTGGAGCCCTCGGCCACCATCCGGCGCACCTCCTCCCAGACCTCGTTGCGGGTGCGCGGGTCCAGACCGGTGGTGGGCTCGTCCAGGTAGAGCACCCGCGGGCGGCCGATCATGCTGGCGGCGAGGTCGAGGCGGCGGCGCATCCCGCCGGAGTAGGTCTTGGCCGGCCGTCCGGCCGCCTCGGTCAGCGAGAAGCGCTCCAGCAGCTCGACGGCGCGGGCCTTGGCGTCCCTGCGGGAGAGGTCGAGCAGCCGGCCGATCAGGTAGAGGTTCTCGGAGCCGGAGAGGTACTCGTCCACCGAGGCGTACTGCCCGGTCAGGCCGATGGTGCGGCGCAGCTGCTTGGGCTGGCGCAGCACGTCGTAGCCGCCGACGGTCGCGCTGCCGGCGTCCGGCCTGATCAGCGTGGAGAGCACCCGGATCAGCGTGGTCTTGCCGGCCCCGTTGGGGCCCAGCACGCCGAGCACGGTGCCCTGGCGGACCGTCAGGTCGACGCCGTCCAGGGCCTTCGTCGCACCGTAGTGCTTGACGATCCCTCGCGCCTCGACGGCGTTGGCCGGTTCGGCGCCGACCTGCGCGGTGGTGCGGAGAGTGAAGCGGTGCCCCTGGTCGTTCGGGGCGGCGGTCGTCGTTGTCATGCCGTCAGACTGTCCGGCGCCGCTGCCAGACCGCTCTCAGCCCGCTGTCACGGCGGTGGGGGCCGCCGGCGGGGGGGCCCCCACCCGGGCGGCCCCCCCCCCCCGCGAGGTTGTTGGTGGGGGACGGGTATGGTTGGGAGCCCCCCCCCGGGGCGG